>JAPLRD010000280.1 GCA_026399375.1 Pseudomonadota bacterium | reverse complement strand
TGATGATGTGGTTCCCGAACGTGACGGCTTCCTTCCTGCCGGGCTGGATGTTCAACGTGGCGACGGTACTCCACGGCGAGGAGGCAATGCTGGCCGTGCTGTTCCTGTTCACGGTGCACTTCTTCAACAACCATTTCAGACCGGACAAGTTCCCGCTGGATATCGTGATGTTCACCGGTTCGATGCGCCTGGAAGACTTCAAGCGCGAGCACAGGGTGGAATACAACCGGTTGCTTGCGTCGGGTGAACTGGAGAAATACCTGGTCGACGCGCCCTCGGCGCCCATGACCCGGGGAGCGAAGATACTCGGTTTCACGTTGATCGCCTTCGGTTTGCTGCTGCTGGTGCTGGTGCTGATGGGGATCTACGGGAGCGTGACCGGCGCCTGATGCGCAAGCGCGATACACGCATCGATATCGATGGGTAACCTGGCGCCGGCGGCGGATGTTCAGCCTCGGCGCCATTTGATCTGTGGCGCGTACCGAAGCGCACGCGGCGACTATGCTTCCGGTCGATGTGGGCGCGCACCGTTATCGTTATAGCAATAGCGGTTGTAGTATTTGGCTGAAAACGGGTGACAGCATTGCGGCCGGTAGCGGTCATCTTGTCCCTGAGACCGTGGAGGGCTGGTCAGGGTCGCGTCCTGCCGCCCGCATTTTAGGTAAGCCGACTCTGGCTGGAATTGCAGTACGGTGCCGGTATTGAGGGCAATAAGGGCCATCGGTTGATCGCGATTGTCATGTTATGCGTGACCGTGGCACTATTTGAGGCACGTCAAACCAATTCTTTGATCCTAACTATGACCGCACAATTCATTGCCAGACTAATCGACCTGTCGATAATGTGCACTACCGGCGTCGTGATGCTATTGATGAGCTTCCGAATTATTGGTCCAAAGCCGGGAATCAACGAAAAGTACGATGCGTTTCATAGTAAGTGGGGCAAGTATTTTCGATGGATGGGGCCAATGATCATCGTCCTGTCTATGTTCGGCTTTGTGGTGAAGACATTTGTATTGGGCGAGTGAGCTGAGACTTCGGTACCCCGCTAGTGACGGATTCAAACGGGCTATAGCGGGAGGTAGTTCGTTACCTTTGACAATGATCATGAGTGCCGGCAACCAATGAAAATGATTCTCCTGGTTTGGATGCTTTGCCTGGCGTCCGGCATGTCAGTGGCGAAAGACAGCAGCAACTGCGAAGCCGCCAAACAGGTTGCTGAGCAGTACATTGCCCTGGACCTTCTGGGCGAAGGTACACGAGCCAATGAAAAGAGGGACAAACTCATCGACTACCGGGGCAGGGATGCGCCAGGATGGGATTCCTTTGTTTTGACGAACGAGTCAAGAATCGAAAGCTGTAAGGATTCAGGAAAGAGTGCTGATATCGTGGTCGCCCATAAAGTACACGGCACTGTTTATCCGGCGGAAAGTGTGGCAATCAGTCAGGTCTTGTCGAAGCCGCTCAGAGTGGACTTCACCGAGCTGCGCCTGAACAAGACAGCACAGGGATGGAAGATCGACTCCACGAGTGTGTATGTTCCCCATGTCGGCGTTGCGGCCGCGAAGAAGATATTCAAATAGACCTCTCCTTCAAGAAACCAATGTTCACGAAATTGCTGTACGTACAAGTTCGAGAAAATCAGTTTCAAATACGGAACGTAGATGACTCGCACTCCGTTCAACGGCATGCAAACCCTGCCTTTTCGAATCAACGAGAGCTGGTCGACAACTTTACCGCTGCGCTGCAATGTTTGAAGGCCGCGCTTTCTGAAGCGCGTGGGTCCGGGTTTGTTCTTTCCACCACGGTCGTAATTCACCCGCTAGAAAAGATCGATGGCGGGCTGACCCAAGTCGAAGAACGGCTGTTTCGTGAGTTAGCGATTGGCGCGGGTGCGTCGAAGGTAATTGTTTGGGTTGGCGCACCGCTTAGTGACGCTGAAGTAATGGTAAAGATCAAAGGCGAGTAGGATGTGCATTCAGCCTCGCGCATATCGCGTCTGACATCGCAGTCAGCCGAGTGGTCAGACCCTGCAGACCATATTCTGGGACAACAGCCGCCTTGCGCGAACTTCGGACTCTCGGACTCCAACTAGCCGAGCGTCAGGAGAGGGTCGGTTTGGTGAGTTCGCGCTTTTTGGATGCGGACGCTGGCCGGCATTTCAGCAAGTCGCGAGCGTCACAAGATAGGCGCTTCGGAACTTACGGGAGTTGCAGCATGGAACAATGGCTCTCTGCCATCCAGTTTCTTGTAATCCTCGGGGTCGCGATAGTCCTCGTCGGGGTCTTTATGTTTATCCGAATGTGGCGGTTTGTTGCAACCGCAAACAGCATCGCTGGCACCGTCGTCGCGATCGAAGCCGTCCGCTGCAACGTTACCAAGACCGCTGAACGGATTTTTTACCATCCGGTCTTTGATTACACGGATCCAAAAGGTATCCGGCGACGCGTGAGAAGTTCAACGGGTAGTGATCCGGCGTCGTATCGCGTAGGAGATGCGGTAACCGTGCTAGATGGTCCCAACGATGTCAGGATCGATTCGTTCAATGACCTATGGTCTTCGTCTACCATTTACAATGGGCCTTGGAGCGATCTTCCTGTTCATTGCGATCGCCTTGTGGTTTTTGAAGGTCTCCGGCATGGTGAGTTCTTGAACGCCGCCAATGTGGCGTAATCACTTAATCTTTGAAAGCTCAATCCTATGCTTAGCCGCATAGCCAGCTACTTGTTTCCCTTGTTTATCCTGGTCCTTGGATCAGGTCTGGTAATTGGGATGACTATATTCCTATGGAATGCGCCGTCCGTAGAGACAATGAAAGCCGAGCGAGCCTACATTGCAACCTGGCCTCATACGGCAGGGCATCTCCTTTACGTGCATCGCAATTATGATTCCAAAGGGAAAGGTCTCGGCCGCTATTACCTTGTAGCCGAGTACAGCTATGCAGTTGATGGAATAACCTACCACGGCCAGCGCATCGGCTTGACCTGGGATTTGTTTACGAGCAAGTACGAGAACCGGGTTATCGACTATTTCCGTGATAGCTATCCCCCTCTTGTCGTAGAAAGCGAGACAAGAAAAGGGGTCAAGGATGTCACGTTCAAGATTGCGGATCAGGAAGTAGCTGTCTTCTACGACCCCAAGGCACCCCAATCCTCGTACCTCGACATCGAACACGACAATGCTCCGCCTCCCCTCTGGAACAAATGGGCGGGGCCGTTTTTCGTCATCGCTGGCGGCTTTTCTATATTGGCTCTCGGAATAAGCCTCCTCAGGGGACAACTCGGATTGCGCCGCGTGCCTTCTCCGAAAAGCGCCGCCACTCCTGTTTCGTCGCAGGCAGTATCGCAACCAGCGGACGCCGTCGGTCCAGAGGCTGCAAGAACTGCCGGCTCTTGGAACCAGACGTCTACCATCCTGAACCAGTCAGAGCGCATACCCAAAGATAGAACCAGCCGGGAGGCTGAAGCAGTTTCTCAGCGTGACGTAGGAACTTAAGCAGATCGCATTGGGGTAGCGCATCGACAACCTTCGTACGAAGGAACGGTCATTGCGAAGGATCCTGGCTACACATTGAAAATTGGCACGCTGATGGCGGCTTTGTGAGGAATCCGGACTTCCGAGCCGCTGCAAATCGAGAGACAGGTCTGGGTCGTTTGTACTCACTAACCAATGTCCGGTTCAGGGCTTTAAAAAAAAACAGCGCGACGCCTCAGGACGCGCGGAGCGCAACCTCCCCATCGTTTGCCAAAGAAAATCACCTCATTTCTCCTCAGTAGCCCCTTAAAACGAGTTACTCCGCACAGGTGCTGCCAATAGCATGGATAGCGTTTTCCATCAGGAGCGCTACCCATGTCAGAAGTCAAATCACCCTCTACTGTTCGTCGCCCCCCCGACGATGTGCGCGCCCGACATCCGCACCGCGAGATAGCCGAATTGCTTGCCACAGCGATTGTGCGCGCACGCCTCAAGAACTTCCCCGATTTAGCGCTCACAAAGAGCGAAGTTCGCCTTGGCTTTAGTGGTGACCAGCGCGTGAATACGAACCCGTCTTACACAGAAGGAGTTCGAGAATGACAACACACGCAAATAGCTCTATCGCGCAAATCGCACAGTTGCCGCAATTGTCGATGGAAAGCCTCTGGGCGCTTTGGGATGAACTGTTTGACCGCCGTCCTGGCCATCACCAGCGCACCTATCTTGAAAGTCGCATTGCCTACAAGCTGCAGGAGCGAGAGTTTGGGGGCCTGCCAACGCACGTCCGGCGCAAACTGGAACTGATCGGTGAAACTGGCGAAATCCCCAACCACAAGCGCCGTGCCGAAAGCGAACTTTCGCCCGGCACAACTCTGGTGCGTGAGTACAACGGGATCACCTACCGCGTCCGGGTATTGGACGATGGTAGATTTGATCTCGACGGTCGCCCGTTCAAAAGTCTGTCGGCGGTGGCGCGCACCATCACCGGCACCCAATATTCCGGCCCGGTATTTTTCGGGCTGAAACCGACCAGCCGAGAAAGAAAGGCGGCCCGGGTATGAAAACGCCAACAAAACCCATGTCGGCGGCGACGCCAAAGAAGCGCTGCGGCGGTGACGCCCAAAAGGCGCTGTGCCATCTATACCCGAAAGTCCACGGACGAAGGCCTGGACCAGGAATACAACAGTCTCGAAGCTCAACGCGATTCGGCCCTGGCCTTCATCAGCAGTCAGCGCCACGAAGGGTGGATTGCGATCGATGATGGCTACGATGACGGTGGATTCTCCGGCGGCAATACAAATCGACCATCGCTCAAGCGCCTTGTAGCTGACGTCGAGGAGGGTCACATCGATGTAGTGGTCGTCTACAAAATCGACCGACTATCACGGTCCCTGTCCGACTTTGCCAAGATCATCGATCTCTTCGACGAGCGGGGTGTGACTTTTGTATCTGTGACTCAGCAGTTCAACACGACCACCAGCATGGGTCGACTGACCCTCAACATTCTGCTGTCCTTTGCCCAGTTCGAACGCGAGGTCACCGGCGAGCGGATCCGCGACAAAATCGCCGCCAGCAAAGCCAAAGGGATGTGGATGGGTGGCACGCCACCCCTGGGATATGACGTCAAGGAGCGCAAACTGGTCGTCAACGAGTCCGAGTCCCAGATGGTCAGAGACATTTTTGCGCGATATGCCGAAACCGGATC
>JAPLRD010000229.1 GCA_026399375.1 Pseudomonadota bacterium | reverse complement strand
TTTCACACTGTGACGGGCGCACATTAGTAGGGATGTAAGGAGTTCTGACCCGATTCACTTCAGATAGCAGTGGGACTGGTGTCCGCTGCTGGCGTAAGCCGACGCTCGAACCGCGTTTGGTCGTGCGTCTCCTCAGGGTCGAAAGGGTGAGTCTGTCAATTGGCATACCGGACGCCCACCACATACCTCGGCGAATCCGCAGGGGGGGCGCGCACCGCGCCCGCGCAGTGCAAACGACTAATTGCGATCGGCACTTTTAGCGACTGCAGCTTCTTGCAGATGCCGCCTTGTCCATACCTATGGGAGAGTGTTCAGCGAGACTCAAAGTTGAGCGAACGGTTCCCAATGTGTTATCAAACAAGACGCTGAACCTGGATGGCGCCCCGAAGTCTGAACAAAAGCGCCAGTCCCAAGCTAACTCGTCACGAGCTTGAAAATAGACAGGGAGGAGTATGGATGGGCCGAGGACGTGCAGTACTTCCCCCTTCGTCATGCCGGGCTGGATGCGGGCGAAAGTCGCAGGTTCGAGTGCGTTGGTAATACTCTGTAAGCGTTTGTCTGGCCCCAGCTTGACCATAAATGTGTGATACCCGAGCGGGCCGCGTGGGTAGGCCAGCAGGATCGAGCCGTCAGGTTCCTGCCAGCGCATCGCGGGCGCTCCCATCAACGCTTGTACGTCACCCAGCCGTGCTTCGCCCGGCCTTAGGCCGCTGCCGCTATAGGAGGCGCAACCTGCCAGTAGCGCGCTTGCGATCAGGGCAAGAAAGAGTCTCATGCGGGCCGCTCCCCACCAACCAGTTCAGTTGATGTTGGACATTATAGAGCCCAAAGTGTTCACGGACGCTCGCAGGAGTTTCACCAGGCGGCGAGTGCCAAACCGAAAATCCGGCCAACTGCTTTCCGAATCACCTAGGAGTCGCCTGTTTGACCCTCCCGCAAGCCTCAAACTCCAACAAGATTACATATTATTCCCGTAGTATTCTGGAACTAGACCAAACCGGTCCCCGGATATAGTATTCACATCCTCTCAAACAGGTGTCGCGAAATTGTCAACTGCGATGCAGGGTCCTTCAGCTTTCGACGCACTACTTGCGCAGTGCCGCGACCTCGCGTGCGAGCAGCTGGACCGGGTGATCGCCGGCATGCTCGAAAAAGCCGACGAAGCGCTGTCCGAGTTGGCCACCAAGACCCAGGACAGCGAAAGCCAAAAACTCTACCTGGAAGCCAAGGAGCTGGCGCGCAGCAAGAGCGGCGACTTCGTGAAATTGTTCCACTCGCGCTTCCTCGCCGAATTCCAGCAGCGCACCAACAAGGGGAAGAAGACCGGCGGCAGCTTTTCCGACGTCGACTTTTCGTCTCTCGAGCTCTCGCTGGTGACGGATGACGACCTGGATGAAACGCTCAAATTCAACGAAATGGCGGCCAGGATTCGCCGCATCTGCGAAGATGAGATCAACGCACTCGACCAGCGCGTGGGCGTTCTGCTCGGCGACGCTGACCTGGATTCCGACGAAAGCCCGCTCAGCGCGCAGGCGATCTGCAACGCGTACAAGATCACCTGCCGCCAGCTGATCGAGAGCATCCAGTTGCGGGAGATCTTTCTCACACTATTCGACGACTACGTGCTCGACGCCATCCGCGCGGTCTATAAGGCGGTGAACGACCTGCTGGTGCAGAACTCGATCCTGCCGAAAATCCGCTACGGCGCTCGGCGCAATGAGAGCAAGAAGCCACGCAAGAAGAAGGACAAGGACGGCGTCGAGACCGACGAGGATGAGAACCCCGCCCAGGACATGTTCTCCGCGCTGCAGAAGTTGATGGCCTCCGCCGCCGGGGGCGGGGGGCAAGGCGCACCGGGCTCGGGCACCGGCGTCGGCGGCGGCCCCGTGCTGGAGGGTGCGGCGCTGATCGGTTCGCTGACCAAGCTGCAACTCGACGGCCTCGCGGCCCTGGGCGCGGGCGCGGCGCTGCCCACAGGCGATGGTGGCGCTTCCGGCATGACCAACACCCTGCATGAGCTGAAGAGTTCAAGCGTGGGCTCGAGCCTGGGCCAGATGGACGCGATGACGCTGGACATAGTCGCCCAGCTCTTCGACCAGATTTTTGACGATCCGAATATCCCACTGGGTGCCAAGGGCCTCATCGGCCGTCTGCAGATCCTGATGCTCAAGGTGGCGATCTCCGACAAGGAGCTCTTTTCCAGGAAAACCCATCCGACCCGGCAGCTGCTCGACACCTTGGCCGAGATCGCGATCCGCCTGCCCGCTGATTTCAACGCCGAGAGCAAGCTGTTCGCGCAACTTGAGAGCGTCCTGCAGGAGCTTATCGGCGGCTATCACGAGGACGTCGAGATCTTCCACACTGCGCACGAGCAGCTGAACGCGCTCATGGCACGGGAAGACCAGCGCATCAAGGACGAGTCGAGCGCGGCCGCCGAACGCGTCCTCCAGGAGGAGGCGCTGGCGGTGGCAAAGAGCTACGCGCAGGAGGAAGTCCGCGTGCGCGTGCAGGCAAATCCGTTGCCGGGGGCGGTGCTTGAATTTCTCATCGAGCAGTGGCTCAAGCTGCTTATCCTCATTCACGTCCGGCGCGGTCCGACAAGCGATGCGTGGAAGAACGCCATCGAGACGATGGACCAGCTGATCTGGAGCGTGCAGCCCAAGGAAAGCAGCGAAGAGCGCCGCAAGCTCGCCACCGCTGTGCCGCCGCTGCTCAAGCGCGTCGCTGCGGGCCTGAAGGCCGCAGAGGTGGAGGACGACGTTCGCGGCCGTTTCTTCGGCGAACTGATGAAGCTCCATACCGAGCACATGGCCTCCAGACCGGCAGGCGCGCCACCGCCACCCCTGGCGGCGAACACGCCGCCAGCCACGCTCGACTTCACCTCCAGCATCACCGTGAGGAACCCGTTTGGCGGCGGGCAGGTACAGGTCAGCGCGATGGATCTGGATCCGGAGGAACCCGCGGCCCTTGTTTCGCGCGATGCCACCGATCCCGACGCGATCATGCCGGGCGACTGGTTTGAATGGAAGGAAGCCGGTAGTAACGAGCGCCGGCCGGTTTGCCTGATCTTCGTGACCCCGCGCAAGACACGCTACATCTTCCGCGATCGGGGCGAAAAGGACTACATCGAATGCACCCGCAACGAAGTCGCCCGCCGATTGCGCACCGGCGAGTCCGTCCTCATGGAAGAAGAGCCCGAAGTTCCGTTCTTCGAGCGCATCATGGACGGAGTCATCAGCAAAATGCGCGGTGGTCCGGCGCGGGCATAGTTTCGCCGGACATTCCCGCTCCTTACTGTTGCAGTCCCGTCCCTGACAGGTAGGAAACTTGGTGGCGCAGCCGATGACGAGTGCGCACCCTGAACACGTATGCCCGACCCGCTGCGGCCGAGTGTACCTTCAGAAGTTCAACGGCCGTCATTAAAGCGGAGAAGTCATACCGCGCACCCGCCGAACGACCGACAATGTGTCGCTGAGCAATGCGACTGTTTCGCTCGGTCAGCGGCCCTTCCTGGCGTCGACCGTTGAGCGGCAGGAGTAGGTCGGGAGTTCCGGTTCACGCTTTGTTGAAGCTGCCTCCGGCCGGGATTGCAGCAGGCGCCGGGTGTCAGGGACAGGAGTTGCTCGTGAGACTGCAACAGTGAAGGGAATTGAGTTATCCACAAAATGTGTGGATAACTTGGTTCATAACTTCATTAAGTAATCCGCCCCCGCTGTGAGATTGTCGTTTCTTTTCGGCCTGCTTGAATATTGGGCAAATCTGTCGCGTGCTGAAATTTACTGACCGGTCACGCCGGATGGCTGCTGTTACGTTTGAATTTGGCGAAAAACGGGCGGAGAATAGCTGGTCAATAGAGGCGGAATGGAACAGTACCGCGCATCCCGCGCAGCCATGCTTTCGACCAGCCTCTGCCGTCCAATGCAAAGCGAGCATTCCCGATGCGTGCCGTCATTTTCATTGTTGTGTCGAGTGCGGCCACAATCATTGGAGCAATTGCGGCCATATTGGGAACATGGTGGATTCACGACATCGCATACAAGATGGGCCAAAAGTACGACGTACAACCGCTCATGGCATTTGTGGTTGGATACCTCCTCAGTATCGTTCTGTATGCTGCGCTGGCTCGGCTAATTGCAATTGTCGCCAAATCAAGAGCGCTCGAATGCAACGTTGTCGCAGGAGCACTTGCGAACATTCTGATCACGGCACTTACAGCAACATCAACAAAAGCCCGTCCCGGTGGATGGATTGACTGGGCTGATGCCCTGGAATTTTACGTAAGCTATTACCTTCCGGATCTATCAATTTTTCCGGTGTTTCTTCTTGTTGGCTGGTTGGCAAAACGGCGGCTCGCATTGAACGCCGTCAATACGGCGCCGCAAGCTGTTTAGGAAATGCGTGGTCTTATGGAACTCCATTTGCGGGTCGGGTTTTTGTCAGGGCGCCCATGAAATTCTTCGGCCCGTTTTTGAAGTTCGCGGTTGTTTTCTCGGCACTGTGGGCTGCGACAGTATTCCTTTGGGCAGGCTTGATGTACTTGAATGCCCGATCCGACATAGGGGTCACGAAATTCGTAAAATATGAACAGACAAGCAGATTCATCAGGATTTACTATGGCGACAGGTCCAAGTCGACGAAAGAGATCGTCGATGTGGAATTCTTGGCTATCGAGGTCACGGTGACTATTCTTTCACCAATATTGCTTGCCTACATTCTGGGTCGTTTGGCCGACGCTCGAATGCGGCGAAAGGAAACAAAGATTCCTGCAGCCGATGGCTCGCTCTAACTGCGCAATCGAAAGCGACACCTCGCCGGGGCGCTTCGCGTGCCGTTGTCCCGCAGGCCAGGCGCCATCTGCAGGCAATGGCGTGGTCTGACAGACGTTCTTGTCGCTGGAGTTACTACAACCAACACCTATGTCACCATGTCGCGACGAACAAAAACCATGCTGATCACCTTGGCCGCACTCGCGGTGATTATAGTTGCGGGAAATATTGCGTTTCAAAAGCTAGATGAGCGGCGAGCTGCGGCGTTTGGAGTTGCGGTCAACGAACCAGAGCAGGCACTTAAGCAGATCGCTAGAGCGGCGGAAATCAAAGGTTCGCTGAGCGGCGCTGGCTTCGGCATAGCAATTGCTGGGAAAGAATTGCCGGCATTGGGATTGACTCAATGGACAATATCAACAGACGGCGTGATTCGCGGGACCGCAGCGGAGCGCAGCCTCATTGTGTTATTGACACCTGAATTGCGAGACGGAAGAGTTGCGTGGAATTGCAAACTAGAGCCGGAGCGTGAGTTCCTGCGTGGCACCTGCGCCTACGTCGGCCAAGCGAATCGTTAATATGGCGCCATGGGCGGCGCGGCACAATGCGGCGGGTTTGCGCTGACATCGAATGGCGTTGCCCGGGTTTCCAATCAACCCGCAGCGCGGACCAGGCTCGGCCGGTGGCCGCCGGAAATTGCGTCGAGGACGAGGATGGTTCGCCAGTCGAATAGTCCCGTTTGCGCCAAGCCGTTTCGCCTCTGAAATTCCTCTACGCCCCGGCCTTACCTACAAGGATCGCCGGAAGGTCGAACTTTGCCAGCTCGTCGAAGTTCGTCTCGACCACTTTCGCCTGCATTCTTCGCTCGCCCGGCATGTGCTCAACGAAATAGGGCAGGCGCGCTACTGAAGTTCCCTGGAACGCGGTGCGAAGGCCGTAGGCCAGCTCACCCTCGCTGTAATCAGACCCCCAAGTGCGAAGCACGGTCGCAAGCGATGCGGGCACGCAGGTGAAGAACGCGGCCTGGACGGTTACGCCACGGTCCACGCGCAGATGTAACGCCCGGATCTCCTCCCCGTCGAGCGCAAGATGGATCGGCTCGGCGAATACGTCGTAGGCGAGAACAACCGCAAGAACTCCGCCCAGGATACGTTTGCGCGATTCCCCCCCATATATTCGGAAATATGCGCCTACGAACAGGAACCCGGTACAAAACAGGAACTCGCCATGAGGAAATGCCGGGTACAGAAAATATAGCCTGTCCGGAAACACCTTGACCAAGACCGGCCATGCCAGCGCAAGACACGCCGCCGAGAGAAACCAACTCCGCCGGCGCCAATGCCGTCCGGCAAAGCGATACGCGAAAACACCCGCGAATAGCGCGCCAGTAACGAGAGCAGCAAGTTCTAAACGAGTTTCCATCATTTGTTCGAAGTACGTCTGATCGCGCTGGGCTTTGCGGTCGGCGCCGAGGAACAATTCGCTCCAGGGCACAATGCCCTCCTCATTGACCCACCACGCATCCCGACTCGGAGCACCCGCTTGTCGATATTCTGCCGGTTCGCTCTTTTCCCGAAGTTGGACGACTGACGGATCGTGCTGACGCAGCGGTGGGCTGCATTCCTGGCGCTGCCGTGGGCGATGCGCTCGGATTCCCCCCCCTCCACCGGAAGCCTATTCGATCTTCGCGCCCGAATCGCGCACCACCTTGCCCCATTTCTCGCGGTCGCCGTGGATCTGCGCCGCCATCTGCTCGGGCGTGCTGCCCATCACCAGGCCGCCCTGGCGCGTGATGATCTCCTTCACTTCGGCGGAGTCGAGCGCCTTGACGATGTCGGTGTTGAGCTTCGCCACGATGTCCCTGGGCGTGCCCGCCGGCACCATGATGCCGAACCAGCTGTCGGCGGCGAATCCGGCGAGGCCGGCCTCCGACAGCGTCGGCAGTTCGGGCAGCACCGGCGAGCGGCGCGAGGAGGCGACGGCGATGCCGGTGAGCTTGCCCGCGCGGATCTGCGGCAGCGAGGACGGAATGCTGTCGAACAGCAGCGTCACGTTGCCGGCGAGCAGGTCTATCATCGCCGGCGCGCTGCCCTTGTACGGAACATGCTGCGCCGCAAAGCCGCCCATGGATTTCATCAGTTCGAGTTCGAGGTGCGACAGCGTGCCGTTGCCATGCGAGGCGAAGTTAACCTTGCCGCCCTGCGCCTTGAGATACGCCATCGCCTCGGCGAGGCTCTTCCCCGGCAGCGACGGATGCGCGACGAGGATGTGCGGCACGTTCGCCACCAGGCTCACCGGGGCGAGGTCCTTCTCCAGATCGTAGCCGAGCCTGGCGTAGAGGCTCATGCTCACCGCGTGCGTGGTCACGGCGCCCATCAGCAGCGTGTAGCCGTCGGGCGCGCTCTTCGCCGCGGCCTCCGCGCCGATGTTGCCCCCGGCGCCGGGGCGGTTGTCGGCGATCACCGGCTGGCCCCAGGTCTCGGAGAGCTTCTTGCCCAGCGCGCGGGTCAACAGGTCCGCTGCGCCCGAAGGCGGGAAGGGCACGATGATGCGCACCGGCTTCGACGGATAGCCCTGCGCGAACGCTGTCGTGGCGAGGCAGGCGAGCAAAGCGGCGATGAAACTGCGAACGACAACGTTCATGAACTGGATCTCCGGGAATTCGACGGAACGGGCGGCGGCGCGGTCTAATGGGGGGGCGGCGCGGCCGCGACGAACCGACATGATATCCTGTAGCGAAAATGCAGGGTGCCGTCGCGTCAGAGCCGTCGTGTCAGAGACAAGCCACCCCCGCGCAAACGAATAATGAGCTTTAAGCCATGGACCTGATCATCCGCAACGTGCGCCTCGCCGACCTTCCGCGCGGACACGCGCCCGTCGACATCGGCATCGAAAAGGGCCGCATCGCCGCGATCGAAACCAAGCTCTCCGCCGAGGGCGCGGTCTACGACGCCAAGGGCTGCCTTGCCTGCCCGGGCCTGATCGAGACCCACATCCACCTCGACAAGTCGCGCATCATCGAGCGCTGCGCGCCGCAGGAGCGGCGCACGCTGAGCCCGATCGTGAGCGTCGCGCCGCTGAAAGGCGGCATGAGCGTCGAAGACGTGCGCACGCGCGCCGCGCGCACCCTGGAAGAGTGCATCCTGCACGGCACCACGCGCATGCGCACCCAGGTCGAAGTCGATCCGGGCATGGGCATGCGCGGCTTCGAAGGCGTCGAGTCGCTGATCGCCGATTACAAATGGGCGATCGACATCGAGATGTGCGTGTTTCCGCAGGAAGGGCTGACCAACTATCCCGGCACGGACGAACTGCTGGTCCAGGCGCTCAAACGCGGCGCCAAGGTGGTCGGCGGCGCGCCGCGCTACGACACCGACGGCGTGCGCCAGATCGAGCGCATCTTCGAACTCGCGCGCGAATTCGACGTCGACATCGACATGCACCTCGACGTCGGCCATACGCCCGAGGGCATGTACATCCACCTCGTGCGCGAGCTGACCGAAAAATACAGGCGCGGCGGGCGCGTGGTGGTCGGGCACATGGCCAAGCTCTCGCTCTTGCCGCCCGCGGAAGTGGCGAAAATCGCGCGCAGCCTGGCCGACGCCGGCGTCGCGGTGACGGTGCTGCCGGCGACCGACCTCTTCCTGATGGGGCGCGACCAGGACCACAACGTGAGGCGCGGTGTCGCCGACGCGAACCTGCTGCTCGCCCACGGCGTGAACTGTTCATTGTCGTCCAACAACATCCTCAATCCGGCCACGCCATACGGCGACTGCTCCCTCATCCGCATGGCGAACCTCTACGCCAACGTGATCCAGCTCGACCGGCCGGCGCAGCTGCGCGAATGCTTCGACATGCTGACCGCAAGCTCGGCGCGGGTGCTGAACCTGAAGGACTACGGCTTCGCCGCCGGCAACCCGGCCGACGTGGTCATCCTGAATGCCGAGACGCCGGAGCAGGCGATCGCGGAGATTTCCCGGCCGCAGGCCGTGTTCAAGAACGGCAGGCAGACGGTCAAATGGCACGCGCCCGAGCTGCTGCGGCCCTGACATGGTCAATCGAAAACCAAAGGAGAACATCATGCTGAAGCGATTGCAGACGGCGCTCGCCGCCGCCCTGACCCTGCTGGCGCTGTGCGCGCCGGTGCACGCCCACGGGCCCAACGCTCCCGCGCACCAGCTGCACCAGCTGGGCGATTTCAAGCTGGAAAGCGGCGAAGTGATCAAGGATTTCGCCATCTCCTACGTCACGCACGGCACGCTGAACGCGAACAAGTCCAACGCGGTGCTGATGGTCACCGCCCTGGGCGGAAACCATCACCGCATCGACTACCTGATCGGGTCGGGGCGCGCGCTCGACCCGGCGAAGTATTTCATCATCGCCACCGACGCGATCGCCAACGGGCTCACCACCTCGCCCTCGAACAGCAAGGCGCAGCCGCGCATGCAGTTCCCCAGATTCAACATGCGCGACATGGTCAGTTCGCAGCAGCGCCTGCTCACCGAGCATTTCGGCATCAACCGCGTGGTGACGGTGATCGGCGCCTCCATGGGCGGGATGCAGGGCCTGCAGTGGGCCGTGAGCCATCCGGCGATGATGGACAGCGTCGTGGCCATCATCCCGCTCGGGCGCACGCCGGCCTGGTCCACGGGCGTCACCGAGATGCTGCGCCAGACCATCATGACCGACCCGGAGTGGAAGGGCGGCAATTACGCCTCGCAGCCCGAGCGCGCCATGCGCCTGTGGGGCGGCTGGCTCTCCGGCACCATCGTGCGCACGCCGCAGTACCAGGAGGCGGCGTTCCCGAACAACATGGACGTGGTGCCCTACCTGAAGACGGTGCAGGAGGCGAGCTGGAAGCGCATCGACGCCAACGACTGGATCTACCAGAGCTGGGCCTACGACGCGCACAACGTGGGCACCACCCCGGGGTTCAACGGCGATTATCACAAGGCGCTGAAATCGATCAAGGCGAAGACCCTGATCATGGCCGGCACGGGCGACCTGCTCAATCCGGAGGCCGACGCCAAGGAAGCGGCGACCTACATCCCGGACGTGCGCTACGTCGCCATCAACGACGGGCGGCCCATGGGCCACATCTCCGGTGCCGGCATCACCGCCCGCGAAAACGAATTGCAGAACGCCGAGATCGCGCGCTTCCTCGACATCGTCACCGACCGGGGGCGCAAGATACAGTAGCGGCGCGCCGATGGCGGCGGACCCCGGTACTGGGTACACTTCGGCCATGATTGAATTGACCCCCGAAGAGAACCTGCAGTTGCTGCAGGAGATCGAGGCGAACCGGGCTTTCATCCTGCTCGCCTATCAGTCCGACCCGGCGTTGCTTGCGCTGGCGGATCCGCAAATCCGGCGCTTGTTCGAGAACGCACATGAAGCCGCGCCGCGAACCAAAGATGAATGAGCGCGCGCGGCCGGCGAATCCGGTCCGCCCGCGCTGAATCCCGATGCCAGCCGCAAACGCAGCAACAGCTGAAGTCGCCGGGCCGCCGCCGCAGCCGGGCGGGGCCAGGTACGGCCTTCTTTTTCTGGCCATCGCCGTTTTCCTGCTGGCGCTGGTCGCATACGAGGCGCAGGTTTCGCGCCAGACGGCAAAGGCGGGCGCGACGACCGAGGCGAGGAACCTGTCGCTGGTGCTGGAAGCCAAACTGGGCGCCGATCTGGCGGCGGCGGTGCGCACGGTCACGGAACTGGCCGCCGAAATCGATCCCGACGCGATGCGCCCGGAAACGGCCGGCCGATACCGCCCGCGCATAGTACGACTGCTCAAGTCCCACATGGCTTATGTGAAGGCGGCCACGGCCCTGCGCTATTTCGATGCCGACGGAAACAGGCTCTACAGCAGCATCGAGGAGGAATTCGACTTCAACATCATCGATCGGCCGTTCTTCCGTCGCATCAAGGCGGACCCGACCGGCGGCATCGTCTTTTCCGAAATTGCGATTGGCAAGTTCTCCGGGCGGGCGTCGATGAACGTGGCCATGCCGATTCGCGACAAAAGCGGCCGCTTTCTCGGCATCGCGGTCGCGCCGATCGATTTGAACGCGCTGCATCAGCATTTTCGCGCCATCCAGATCGGGCGCGAAGGCGTAGTCACGTTGCGCCGCCTCGACGACGGCGCCCAGGTGGTGCGCTACCCCGGCCCGGTCGAAATCGGCGGCATGCCCGAGCCCGATTCGCGCCTGCGGACTGCCATTCTCGCGGGCAGGCCGGCGGGCGACCTGGATATGGTTTCGCTGGTCGACGGCGTACGGCGCATCTTCGGTTACCGGACGATAGGCGACTATCCGTTCTTCGTCGCCGTCGGCATCGCCGAAAACGATTATCTCGCCGAATGGCGGCGCTACACTGTCTCGCTTCTGGGCGGGGCGCTGCTGTTCCTGGCCATCCTCGCCGCCGTTTTCTTTCGGCTCGCCGGCGCCGAGTCGCGGCGCAGGGGGGATGAGGGCCGCTTGCGCGAAAGCGAACTGCGCTTTCGCAACCTGATCGAGGGCAACGAGGTCCCCATCCTGCAGATCGAATCCGGCAGCGGTAACATCCTCGACGCAAACGCGGCGGCCCTGGGCTTTTACGGATGGTCGCGCGAAGAGATGTGCGCCATGTCCATCCACGAAATCAACCGCTACGACTCGCAGAGAGTCGAGGCCGAGCGCGAGGCGGCGCTGAAAGAGGGCCGCGAAAGCAGGATCTTTTCGCACCGGCTCGCCGGCGGCGGCGCGAGGGTCGTCGAAGTGCACTCCACGCCGGTTTTCATCGCAAAGCGCCCGATGTTCGTCGCCATCGTGCTCGACGTCACCGAGCGCGAGGCCGACAAGGTGCGCAAGGAAGATCTGCTGCGGGAGCAGAAGGCGATCCTCGACAGCGGCGTCGTCGGTTTCGTGAAACTCAGGAATCGCAAATACATCTGGGTCAACGATACGTTCGCACACATGGTCGGATACACCAGATCGGAGCTGACCGGGATGCCGACCCGGGTCACCTATGCGAGCGAGAAATCCTACGAGGCGTTCGCCCGGGTCGCCTATCCGCGCGTGCTGAACGGCGGCATATACCGCAGCGAGATCCAATACAGGCACAAGAACGGAACGCTGCGCTGGTACGAAGTCAGCGGAGGCATGCTCTATCCCGGCAGCGACGAGTCCATCTGGGCGATCGCCGACATCGACGACAAGAAGCGCGCCCAGAGAGCGCTTCTCCAGAGCGAAGAGCGCTTTCGCCACCTGACCGGCATATCCTCCGACTGGTATTGGGAGCAGGACGAGAACCTGCGCTTCACCTTCATCTCCAGCGGCTTCGCGCAAAAGAGGCGCAGCGTGAAAGAGTATATCGGCAAGACACGCTGGGACCTTTCGCACGTCGACATGGACCCCGCGGTGATGCGCGAGCACGACGCGCAGCTCGCCGCGCGCGAGCCCTTCAAGCATCTGGTGGTCAAGCGAAGGTCGCTGGACAACAGCATCTTCTATACCGAAATCAGCGGCGCCCCGGTTTTCGACGAGGGGGGCAGGTTCAGGGGCTATCGCGGCATCGGCCGCGACATCACCGACCGCGTGCGTGCGGACGAGGCCATCCGGGCCTTGAGCGGGATAACGGCAGAGCCCGTCGACGCCCCGCAAGCGGGTTCCGGGAGCAGTGTCTGGGGCGAACCGCTTTGAAATTCGACCTGAACAACGTCCGCGACCTGGTGCGCTACGCAGCCTGGATCGAGCTCGCGCTCGGCCTGTCCCTGAGCGCCGCCGCTTTTGTCGCAGTCGACGCGCAGGTCGCGAAGGAGGCGCGGGCGAAATTCGAGGCCGAATGCAGCGTGATCGAGCAGAGCATGGTCATGCGCCTGTCGAACTATGAGGGGCTGCTGCTCGGACTGAGCGGATTCATGCGGCATGCGCGGCACGTCGCGCGCGGCGAATTTCGCGAGTACGTCACCGAGCTGGATCTTCGATCGCGCCACATCGGCGTGACAACGCTCAATTTTGCGCGGCACGTCAGGGACGGCGACAAGAAGGCGTTCCTGCGGTCCGTGCGCGAGGACCGGGACATCGCCCGCAACGGCTACCCGAATTTCTCCATCACCCCGGCGGGCGAGCGCGCCAGCTATCACCCCTTCACCTACGTCGAGCCGCAGTTTGCGGCGAGGTCGCTGTTCGGCGTCGATCTCCAGGCGTGCTGCGAGGGCGGCGCACCCAATCTCGCTGCGATGCGCGACGGCGGCGGCGTCGTGACCAGTCCCGTGATCATCGCCGGCAGCGAAGACTATCAACTGGGAATGCGCCTTGCGACCTATCGTGCCGGGGCGGCCACAAACACCGTGGAACAAAGGCGCGAGGCGTTGACCGGCTCGGTGGGGCTGCGATTTTCCCTGTCGCACCTGCTGCAGTCGGCCCTGCCGGCGAACAACCCGGAGCGGATCCGGGTGCGCATGTACAGCTATCATTATCCTCCGCCGGAGGCGGATTTCATCTTCACCCCGTCGAAGCAGAATCTGCTCATCGACAGCGCGGCGCTGTGGCCGTGGAAAGCCGGTCAGGACGGGAAGGCGGACGATGCCGGGGAGCGGCTGAAATCGCGCTCGAACAGGCTGCTCGGCGACCGCATGCTGGACATTAACTTCGAAGCAAGCGTGAACGAATTTTCCGGCGCGTTCGATCGTTGGCTGCCCTACCACGCGGCGGCGCTTGGCGCCATTTGCACCCTGCTGCTGTTCGCGCTGCTGCGCTCGCTGCTGCGCTCGCTGCTGCGCTCGCGCGTGGACCTGGAGGAGGCCGTCCGCGGCCGTACGCGCGACCTGACGCAGGCGAGCGAGAAAATGCGCAGCGAGCGCGACCAGCGCATCCGCCTCGAGCGCGAAATTCTGAACGTCGCGGAGGACGAGCGTTCGCTGCTCGGGCGCGAGCTGCACGACGATCTGGGGCAGACCCTCGCGGCCACCGCCTGCCTCGCGCAATCGCTGAGCCAGGACCTCGAGAGCCGGTGGGCCCAGGGGGCGGCGCAGGCGAGCCTGATCGAACGGCATATCAGCGGCATGGTCGAAAAGTCGCGGCTGCTGGCGCAGGGGCTGATGCCCCTCGCCTCGCAGGTCGGCACGATTTCCGTCGCGCTGGAACAGCTTGCGCGCCACGCGCGGGAATCTTACCGGATCGGCTGCCAGGTCACGTGCAATCCGGGCGATATCCTCGAAGACCGCGAAACCGCGCGCGAGCTGTACCGGATCGCGCAGGAAGCCGTGCTCAACGCCGTCAGGCACGGCCACGCCACCAGCGTGAACATCGACCTGTCCGTGGTGCCGTCGACCGGGCGGCTGCGCATGCTGATCGTCGACAACGGCGGCGGGATCGACGAGGAGCGCGCGAAGAAGAGCGCCGGCATCGGTCTGCGCATCATGCGCAGCCGGGCCGGTTCGATCGGCATGAGCCTGACGCTGGAGCGCAACCCCGAGGGCGGGACCGTGGTGCGGGTGGATTGAGCCCGCCCGGCCGGCCCGGGGGCGCGATGATTCGCGCCCTGCGCCGCACCCCGGATCATCCGCGCCGCGCCCGGGCGCCGAACATCAACAGACCCCCTAGCGTTTCAAGCTATCTATAAATCGTGCAATGAGTGATACTCAGCGCTGAATGAAATCGGTATGCTGATGCGCAGATCGCGGCCTTCGCCCCCGGTTTTCGCTGCAGAAGAACGGGAAAAGAACAGGATAAGCCGGCCCTTGGATACCGCTGAAACAACGACGCAGGGCGTCAAGATACTCATCGTCGACGACCATCCCATCGTGCTCGAAGGGCTGGCGCAGCTGCTCAGCCGCGAGCCCGATCTGCGGGTCGAATGGCGGGTGGGCGGCATCGCGGAGGCGATGGCGGTGTGCCGGGCGCACCGGCCCGATTTTGCCATCGTCGACATCTCGCTCACGGACGGTTCGGGCCTCGAACTCATACGCCAGATCCACGCGCACACCCCGGCCCTGCCCATCCTGGTGATGTCGATGCACGACGAGTCGCTGTACGCCGACCGCGTGCTGCGCGCAGGGGCGCAGGGCTACCTGATGAAACACTCCGCGCCCAAGCACATCACCGGCGCCATCCGCACGATACGGGCGGGCGAAATCTACCTCAGCGAAAAAATGAAATCCGCCATGCTCGACCGCGTCCTGGCCGGCGGCGACGGCGGCATCGCCAGCGCGATTTCCAGCCTGAGCGACCACGAACTGGAAATCTTCCAGCTGATCGGCAGCGGGCTGAAGAAAAGCGAGATAGCGGCGCGCCTGAACCGCAGCGTCAACACCGTCGAAGCGCACCGTTCCAACATCAAGAAAAAACTCAACGTCGGCAGCAGCGCCGAGCTCGCCCGAGTCGCGTTCCTGCACACGCATAACCAGAACTGACGCCGGCGCCCGCCCCGTTCCGGGGCGGCGGAGAAATCCCCTCCTGCATCAAACCTAGCTGTTCAAGCTACCCCCGAATGATGTTTTGAGCGATGTTCAATATGGGTGGAATCCCCCATTGTGTCGAGCATGGAAAAGTTGTGACGAATCCAACCTTTCGGCGCGTCGCCGGCCTGCTTTAGGCCGAAGCGCGAACGAAAAGCGGGAAGTCCGGCGGTTCTTACAGAAGGCTCGCGGTGCTGACGGTCGTAGAGGCCGGCACAGCACCTGAACACAGGGTAGGGGAGTTCGTCACAGTGACATCGCGGCAAAAAGGCAAGGCGTGAGTTCGAAGAAGAACAAATCACGCGGTCAGGGCAGATCGACGCGGCGCGGGCCGCAGGTCGACATCGCCTCGGCAGCCCTGCTGGGTGCGCTCGCCTCCGCCACCTCCAATTCCACCGCGCGCCAGGACCCCGACGCCGGCGACAAGAACACGCGCCACCTGCTGCCCGATTCGGCGGCGGACGCGAACCTCGCACTGCCCCGGGACGCCGCCGCTGCAACGCTCGTGCCGCCGCTCGAGGACCTGCCCGGCGCCGAGGCGCAAGCCGCCATCCCCGGCGTACCCGGTGTAGACAGCGACCTCATCGCGCTGCTGACTTCAGGCGTGCCCCTCTCCGATGCAGGCGAGCAGTTGCACGCGCTCGCCGACGACGCGCTCGGGGGCGTCGCACAGACACAGAGCGAAAGCGACGCCGGCACGGCCGCCGCCGACGATTCCGGTCCGGACCTGGCCTCGGGCGACGTCGATTTCGGCGACAAGCGCGCGGCGGGCGAAGCCGGCACCAGCGCGGGCGACAGCACGCACGCGAACGCGGCCGACGCCGAAGGCAACATACAACTGGCGCAGACCGACTCCGGCTGGAACTCGGCCACCGACGCCCCACCGGCCGGCGCGACCACCGCTGACGGCACGGCGCCGGCACTCAATCCGGACGGCACGCCCGTCGACCCGAACGCCCCGATCGACCCGAACGCACTGCCGCCGACCGCCGCAGGCCCTGCGGCACCGGCCCTGGCGGGCCTGGGCGGCGCGGGCGCGGCCGGCGGCGCGGCTGCCGCGGCGGCCGCGGTTTCGGCGAGCAGCTCGAAAGAGGCCGCGCCCACGACCGACGGCGCCGTCATCGGCGACATCACCAAGACGCTGCGCATCGTCGACCCGCCGGTCAAGGGCGCGAAGGTCGTCTACGACGCCAACCACAACGGCAAGGCCGACACCGGCGAAGCGGTGGGCACCACCGACGACCAGGGCAACGTCAAGATCAGCTATACGGCGGTCGTAGGCGGGCAATTCATCGTCCTCGGCGGCACGGACACCATCACCGGGCAGAAGTACGACGCCGACAGCGTCAGCATGGTGCTCAAGGACGTGCCGACGGCGACCAACTCCATCATCTCGCCGATATCGACCCTGCTCGCGCAGAGCTCGTCGCTCACCGAAGCCGACATCAAGGCGCTGCTGCATCTGCCCGCCTCGGTCGACCTCGCGAGCTTCGATTACTACGCCGAAATGGGCAAGGGCGGCGCCAACGCCGCCGGCGCGGAAAACGCGCTCAAGCTGGCGCAGCTCGTCAACACCATCAGCAACCAGGTCACGCAGTACCTGTCGACCGACAAGACGATCGACGCCGACGAGCGCGCCATCGTATCGAAGTCGATCGCCTCGGCCCTGAAGGCCGCGTCCGGCGCTGTCATGGTCAACGGCAGCTTCGACAGCGGTGCGCTTTCGGACATGGTGTCCAAGTATGCCGTGGCCGTCGCGGCCGAAGTCCGCAGCGGCGTCACCGACATCACCGCCACGCTGGCCAACCTCGACGCGAGCGTGGCCAAGGGCACGCTCGACAGCGCGGTGCAGACCATATTCGGGCACACCGCCGGCGCGAGCGTCGCCGAACTCAACAGTTACGTGCAGGCGGTGTCGAACATCGCCGAAGCGACCTACGACGCCTACGCCGGCTTCGATCCCGCCGGGAGCCACGCAGGCCTGCAGACGCTGTCGTCGCTGTCTGATGCGCTCGTCGCGACGGGCGACGACCTCGCCAACGGCGGCGGACTCACCGCGGCCTCGGGCGGCTTCCTCGATTATTTCCAGAACGTCAACACGATCGACCAGCTTGCCGATCATCTGACGGCCGCGGGCGCCGGCGCGACCGACCCGGCTGCGCTTTTCACCCAGATCGCGGCGGGCGACCCCGCCTTCACCGGCATCACCGAATACGGCAGCGCGCACGTGGTCGCGGGCACGCACCTCGACACCTCGTACAAGGGCCTGCAGGCACTGGGCGTCGATATCGTCAATCCGGTCGACGCAGCATCGGCGCTGTTCGTTTCGCTAGACACCGGCCACGCCGGCGCGGCGCTGACCGCGACCGACGTGCAATCGATGGTCGACGCCGCCGCCAGCCACACGCTGCCGGCTTTCTCCGATACCCTGGACGTCACGCTGAACGTGACGCAGAGCCAGGTGAGCAGCCTGGTCGATTTGCTCGACGGCAAGGTCGACGGCCATTACGACGGATCGCACGCGGGAGCCGACCTCGTCGCCTACGGCATCGACCACATCGGCGCCGACGCCACGCAGGGCGGAACGGCCGCGCTCACGCTCAGCGCGCAGGAAATGCTCGCGATCAAGGACGCCGGCCTCGACTTCTCGGCCCGCAGCGACGTCACCAACAACATCAACGACGCTTCGCTCACGCCGGTCCAGACTGCGGACCTGGCGAAATGGGACCTCTCGCACGGCGTGGACCACGTCAACGTCGAACTCTCCGACGCGCAGGCGGCCGCGATGGGCGCCGCGGCCCTGGACCTGCCTGCGGATGCGATGGTGCATCTGTCGGCCGCCGGCTCGCATCTGTCGACCACGCTCAACGACATGGCCAATCTGGGCGTCGACAGCGTCGATACCACGGATCCGCAGCACGTCATCGATCTCAAGCTCGGCATCACCCTGCCGGGCAGCACCACCATCAACACCGACCTCGAAGCGCTGCTTGCGCACTTCAAGCCGGACGGAACCAACGTCCACGAGGTCTTCAAGCCTGCCGACGCAGTCACACTCGAGCTCGGCACCGCAGTCAACATCAACGACGTCAGCGCGCAAGTGCTGCACGAACTCAAACTCCTGGGCGTAGATACGATCTCGGGTGCCGACCTGAATGCGGACGGCATCCCCGATCACAAGCCCACGGGTTGAGGTTGATGTTGCCGGGGGATGGGTTTGATCCCGTCCCCCACCCCTGAAAAGAAATGCGCGCAGTCCCCCGGTAGTCAAGAAAAATAGGGGTGCTTGCGCGCCTGCGGCAAGGGCGGGTGTGGAACAGGTATTGAACCACTGCATGAAATTGTCAT
>JAPLRD010000400.1 GCA_026399375.1 Pseudomonadota bacterium | reverse complement strand
GCCCAAAGCGCGGGTGATGGGCTATCGCGTCGCAGGCAAGACCGGGACCGCTCACAAAGAGGAAAACGGCAGCTACGCCGCGCATAAGTATGTCTCTTCTTTCGTCGGTCTCGCTCCTGTGTCCGATCCCCGGCTGGTCATCGCGGTCATGCTGGACGAGCCATCCGCCGGACAGTACTACGGCGGCGCGGTGGCTGCGCCGGTATTTTCTGCAGTGATGGGAGGCGCGCTGCGCATGCTCGGCGTGCCGCCGGATGCGCCGCTCAAGCCGCTGGAACTGCCGCCGGATGGTTCCGAAATCAAGGAAGGCGTATGAGCCGCGCCGCGATCGATCTGCTCGGCCGCTTGAAGGGGCAGGGTGCCGACATCCGCGGTCTAAGCGCCGACAGCCGCTCCTTGCGTGCGGGCGAAGCCTTCGTGGCCTATCCCGGGGCGAGCGCGGACGGAAGGCGTCATATTGCCGATGCGCTTGCGCGCGGAGCGGTTGCGGTGCTCTGGGAGCGAGAAGGGTTTTCCTGGGACGATTCCTGGCGCGCACCCAACGTTGCTGTCGAGGGCTTGCGCCTCATGGCCGGCGAAATCGCGCATGAAGTCTACGACCGCCCCTCAGAAAAGCTGTGGCTGGCGGGCGTCACCGGCACCAACGGCAAGACTTCCTGCAGCCACTGGATCGCACAGGCGTTGAACGCGCTCGGGCGTAAGACGGCCGTGGTCGGGACTCTGGGAAGTGGCATTCCAGCTGCGCTCGGAACGGAGCCGATGGCGAATTTTGTCCCCTCGGCCAATACCACGCCCGATGCGATCGAACTGCAGCGCAGGCTCGCAGAGTTCCTGCAGGCCGGCGCTCAAGGGGCGGCAATGGAAGTTTCCTCGATCGGTCTGGATCAGGGACGCGTCAACGGCGTGCAGTTTGATGTGGCGCTGCTGACCAATTTGTCGCGCGACCATCTGGATTACCACGGCGATATGGAGCGATACGCCGCGGCCAAAACGCAGTTGTTCGAAACGCCGGGCCTGTCGGGCGCGGTGCTGAACATGGATGATGTATTGGGCGTGCGCATCGCGCAAAAACTCGCCGGCAGCAAACTCGCCTGCGCCGGCTACAGCGCGCATGCCGGTGTCGCGAGCGCCGCCGGACTCGAATTCTTCCTCGAGGCCGAGAATGTCCGTCTGACCCGGCACGGCCTCGCTTTCGGTCTGCTCAGTTCCTGGGGCCGCGCCGAGGTGCACAGTGCTTTGCTCGGCCGCTTCAATGTGGCCAATCTGCTCGGCGTGCTCGGGGTATTGCTGGGCGCGGGCGTGGAGTTGGAGCCGGCGGTTGCGGCCTTGAACGCTGTTACGCCACCCCCCGGGCGTATGCAGCGCCTCGGCGGCGGGAGTAAACCCCTCGCCGTGGTCGACTACGCCCACAGCCCCGATGCGCTGGAGGCCGCGCTCATGAGTTTGCGGCCACTGGTGGGCGCAGACGGAGGGCGGCTGGTCTGTGTCTTCGGCTGCGGCGGGGACCGCGATCGCGGCAAGCGCGCCCTGATGGGCGCCATTGCAGCGCGCAACGCCGATCAGGTGGTGCTGACCAGCGACAATCCGCGCAGCGAAGACCCGCTGGAAATCATCACCGATATTCTCGAAGGTGTGCTGGGCGAGGAACAGCGGCCCGGACAGCCGCCGCTGGTGCTCGCCAGCCGGCGTGAGGCGATAGCCTCGACCATCGCCGGCGCCGCAGCGGGCGATGTGGTGCTCATCGCCGGCAAGGGCCACGAGGACTACCAGGAGACGGCCGGTCAGCGTGACTATTTTTCTGACGCTGCCGTGGCCGCAGAGGCGCTCGCCGGATGGACGCGATGATGGATCTGCAGGAAGCGGCGAGGGGCGCAGACGGGGAAGCGCGCGGCGAGAGCGCGCGCGTCGGGACGGTGTCCACCGATACGCGCACGATCGCTTCGGGCGCGCTCTTCGTCGCCTTGCGCGGTGAGCGCTTCGACGGTCACGAGTATCTCGAGACCGCGCGCGCGCGCGGAGCGGTGGCGGCGATGGTCGACCGGCGCGCGTTCGCGCACGCCGCCGCAGCTGCGCCTAAGCTGCCGCTTCTC
>JAPLRD010000182.1 GCA_026399375.1 Pseudomonadota bacterium | reverse complement strand
GCATGCTCGAAACCTGCAAAAAGCATAACGTGGTGGCCGGCATCCACACTGCCAGTTCCAAATTCACCCAGCGCTACATCGACCAGGGCTTCAAAATGGTGATGCTGGTGGCGGACCGCGCCGCGATGTCGAACTACGTGAAAGCGGAGGTCGGGCGTCTGAGCGGCTGGACGCCGATCGTGCCGGTTCCCGTGGTGAAATAGCCGTGACAAAGCAATGTAAAGTGAAGATTGACGCAACCGGTTCGGCGGAGAGTCACATGCGGGATCGTGAAACTTCAATACAACGCCGCCGGCTGCTTATCGGCGGCGCCGGTGCCGCGCTGCTGGCCGGCACGGCGTGCCGCGCGCTCGCGCAAAGCTGGCCCGCCCGTCCCATCGTCTTTATCTGCCCTTGGTCTGCCGGCGGCACGGCGGACCTGACGATGCGCGCCCTGGTCTCGGCGGCATCGAAGAGCCTGGGCGCCACCATGGTCCTGGAAAATCGCGCCGGCGCGGCGGGGATGCTGGGCGCGACCGCGCTGGCGACGGCGAAACCGGACGGCTACACCGTAGGGCAGGTGCCCTTGTCAGTGACGCGTTTCACTCACCTGGGCAATCTGCGCTTCGATCCGCTGAAGGATCTGACTTACATCGCGCGCACCAACGGGCAGACCTTCGGCTTCGCCTGCCTGCCCGAGTCGCGTTTCAAGAGCCTTGCCGATCTGGTCGCGTTCGCCAAGGCGAACCCGGGCAAGGTCACCTGCGCCACCTCCGGCGCCGGCGGCGAGACGCACGTGGGCATGATGGAGTTCGCATCCAACGCCGGCATCGACATCAACCACATACCGTACAAGGGGGGCGCCGACGCGCTGCAGGCGGTGCTCGGCGGACACGTCGATTTTCTTTCGGACTCCAGTTCCTGGGCGCCGCACGTTGTTCAGGGCAAATTGCGCCTGCTCGCCACCTGGGGCGAGGAACGGGTGCCGCGGTTCAAGGACACGCCTACGCTGAAGGAACTCGGCTACAAGGTGGTGCGCATGGCGCCAAACGGCGTCGGCGCGCCCAGCGGCATCGACCCGCAGATCCTGGCGAAACTGCGCGATGCGTTCAAGAAGGCGGCGCTGAGCGAAGAGTTCAAGGCGGCGTGCGACAAGATCGACAGCGTGGTGATGTACCTGGACGCCGACGCCTATCGAAAATTCGTCGAGGAGAATTACGCCCGCGAAAAAATCCAGGTCGAGAAGTTCGGCCTGAAGCAACTTTTGTCCTGACACTTTTGACCGTACGTCTGCAACCACACCGCATCAGAGGAGAAAGCGCATGACACATCTAACCCGGTTCGCCGCAATCGTCCTGTTCACCCTGTTCGCCGGCGTCGGCGCCGCTTCTGCAGCCGATTACCCCGTGCGCGCGGTCAAGTGGGTCGTGCCTTACCCGCCGGCCGGCACCACGGACGTGCTGGCGCGCATCATCGCGCAATGGCTGTCGGAGAAGATGGGACAGCAGTTTGTCATCGAGAACAAACCCGGCGCCGCCAACAACATCGGCGCCGAGTTCGTGGCGAACTCGCCGCCGGACGGCTACACCATGCTGCTCGTCAACCCGGCCAATGGCATCAATGCTTCGCTCTACAAGAAGCTTCCGTACAATTTCATCCGCGACATCGCACCCGTCGCCGGCATCGTGCGCACCCCCAACGTGATGGCGGTCACGAACCACATCCCGGTGAAGAACGTGGCCGAGTTCATCGTCTACTACAAGGCCAACCCGGGCAAGGTCAACATGGCCTCCTCCGGCAGCGGCACCTCGGTGCACATGTCGGGCGAACTGTTCAAGACAATGACCGGCTGCAATATGTTGCACATCCCCTACAAGGGTGCGGGCCCGGCACTGGTCGACCTGATCGCCGGGCAGGTGCATGTGCTGTTCGACAATCTGCCGTCATCCGCCGGCCACATCAAGGGTGGGCGTATCCGCGCGTTCGCCGTCACTTCGGCTGCACGCGAGCCCTCGATGCCCGACGTGCCGACCGTCGCCGAGACCGTGCCCGGCTACGAGGCGACCGCGTGGTTCGGCATCGGCATGCCCAAAGGCACGCCGCGCGACATCATCGAAAAGGTCAACGCCGAGGTGAATCGCGCTCTGGCGGACCCGAAGATGCGCGAGCGCCTGGCGGAGCTAGGCGGACGCCCCATCCCGGGCACGCCCGAAGATTTCGGCAAGACGATCGCGGCCGAGACGGAGAAGTGGGCGAAAGTGGTCGCTTCGTCCGGGGCCACGGTCGATTGACGTCTGTCGTTTCTCGGCTCGGCCGTGATCGAGGTGATGACTTCCGGCGGTCCGGGACAGAGACCACGATCATGAATAAGCCCGTTTGTTTTTTGCTGGCGCTGCTCACCCTGCTTGCGGGGTGCGCTTCCACATCGACCCTGATGGTCAATGATGGCGGTCAGTTCGCCGATTGCGCGACCTGGGGCGCTGGCGCGTTCGGCGCCGCGATGGCGCTGGTGCGCACGCAGGAGTGCGCGAACGAGTACAAGGCCGCTGGATACAAGGAAACCGGACTTCCGCCGGTGATCGGGCCGCAAGCGGCGCAGGACGTGGCGCAGTCGACGGGCGCCATGCAGAGCAGTGACGGGTCCTTCAAAATGATCATGCCCGCGGGCTGGATCCAGATTGCGCCGCCGACCGCGGCCTATCAACTGTACGCAAGAAATCCGGCCATGGATTCCGCGGTCCTGATCAGTTCGGTCGAACGCGGTCGTACGCAGGACTGGGAGGCGCAGGTGCAGTCGCTGCGCGCCACATTGGCTGACTCGCTCGCGTCGAGCGCGTCAGCCAATGTGGAAAAAATCCGGGTCAATGGATTCGATGCGCTCCGGACCGAGATCGGCGGCGAGTTGAAAAACGGGGCGAAACTCCGCTATCTGGGTACCGCCATCAATGCGGAACGGGCCCTGGTCTGGATTGTCGCCTGGTGCGATGCATCGAGGTTCGACGCAAATCGAGCCGAACTGGAGAAGCTGGCTGCGGGGTTTCAGTTTTAGCGAAATGGGTTTTAAATGGCAAATTTCACCTGCCGCCGCGCGTTTTGCGGAACGGCGGCCGCGAATAGCTTCAAACAGGAAGCATCCGTAAAGCGGGAAACGTTTTCTGCGGCAAAGGGCATGGGTCCGTTTCCGGGCCATGCTTCATTTCAATCACCATCCAAGGCGAGGAACCATGATTCACGAACTGCGCATTTACCACTGCATGCCGAACCGGCTGGCCGATCTCAACAATCGATTCGCGAACGTCACCCTGAAAATCTGGGAGAAGCACGGCATACGCCAGGTGGGGTTCTGGACAGTCCTGATCGGCCCGTCGAACCATGCCCTGTACTACATGCTCGAGTGGGAGAGCCTCGCCGACCGGGAGAAAAAGTGGAACGCCTTCGCCAGCGATCCCGAGTGGATTGCCGCGCGTGCCAAGACCGAGGAGAAGGGCCCGCTCCTGCAGCACCTCGAAAACTACATGCTTGCGCCCACCGCCTATTCGAAAATCAAATAGCCTGCGGTATCAGCCGCGGGGAGAGGTGGCGCTCATGCGCCACAGCATCGCGGCACTCAGCACGAGGCAGAGGGCACCGGTCTGCAGGGCCAGGCCCAGCGCGGCGGCGGGGCTGATGGGCAGGTAGGCGAAGGCGGCTGCGGCGACGGGGCCGAGGACCTGGCCCAGGGCGAAGGCGCTGGTCATGCGGCCGAGCAGGGCGGTCGGCGCTTGCGGGGCGCGGGCGCGCGCTTCCTGCAGGCCGAGCATGGTGACGATCATGAAGGTGCCGCCGACGCAGAGCGCCGCAATCGCGATTGCCGGCAGGGTCGGCCAGAGGCTGGGCAGCACCGCACCCGTCGCCATGAACACATTGGCGATCGACCAGATTTTGAGGCGGTTCATCTTGCGCAGGACCCAGGCCGCCAGCAGGGTCGACAGCGCGGCCGCCAGTCCGAACAGCGGCCAGGCCAGGCCGAAGCGCTGCGGATCGTCCACCAGCGTCCGGGCCAGGGCGGGGAGAAACGTGGCCGGAAGAATGTAGCCAAATCCGCATATGCCGTAATACAGCACCAGCGGCCCGGTACCACGGGGAATGGTTCGCTCCGCTTTGGTTCCGGCAAGCGGCGAGGCGGGGGCGCGACTGCGGCCCAGAAGCAGCAGCGCGGTGCCGGCCATGAGCGCGGCGAGCAGGCCCAGTTCCAGCCAGAGGCGCGGGGAGCCCACCCCGGGTTGCGCGGCGACGAGACAGAAGAGTCCGGCCACCGCGATGCCCGTTCCCACGCCCGAATACACCACGCCGGCGAGAACCGGGCGGTTGCTGAGCGCGAGCGCCTGCAGGGCCCAGGTGCTCGTCGCCACCAGCGCGCCCGCGCTCAGCACGCCCGCGGCAAAACGCAGGACGATCCAGGTGGAGAACGATTCTGCGACGCCCATGCCCAGCGTCATCAGGACGATCCCGAACAGGCTTCCCTGTATCTGGCGCACCGACGGCAGGGACAGCGATGATGCCCAGGCTGCGCCCAGCATGTAGCCGATATAGTTGGCCGATGCGAGCCACGCGCCGCCGTTGCCAGGCAGCAGACCGTCGCGAACCATCAGCGGCAGCAGCGGCGTAAAGGCGAACCGGCCTATGCCTATCGCCAGTGCGAGCGAGAGTATGCCCACGGCACAGATCTTGAAGGCCGAAACGGCAGGCACCCTTGCCGCGCCGCCCGAGGCGCTATTGTTCAAGCTGCACCGGCTTGCAGTCGCGCGGGTGAAGCCTGGCGCGTCGATGCGGGCGTTCGTACTTCAGCAAAGGCCGGCGGATCGTGACCAATTCATGTTCCCTGCTTGCAGCGAGATTGCGGATTCTATGACGTAAAGAGCATAATAACGAGTCCAATCCATGCGAAAGAGAAAAATGGAAAACTCGGGAAAGATTCTGGCGACCTTGCTGTTTGCCCTGCCTGCCGTTTGCTTCGGCCAGGCCCAGGACGGCAGTAAATACATCGGCTGGAGTGCGGGCCAGTCCACGACCACGTTCGACACGGGGAAGAATTCCTTCGGCGTGGCCAACCTGCTCGAGACTTACGACAAGACCGAATCGGGCGTGAAACTCTTCGCCGGCTATAACTTCAACAAGACCTGGGCGATAGAAGGCGGCTACGCCGGCCTTGGCACGCCGAAAATCGCCTATACCGGCACCGGCGCGCTCGCCGGAGCCACGGGCTACGCGAACATCAAGAACACGGCCTGGTTCTTCTCGGGGAAGGGCACTCTCCCCCTGGGAAACTATTTCGGCCTGTTCGGCAAACTGGGCATTACCGGGAACAAGTCCGATTTCACCGCGAATACGGGCAGCAATGCGGTCAACGCCCAAGTGGGATTTCCGCTCAGCAAGTCGAAGGTGCGCGTCGCACCGGTCATCGGTGCCGGCATCGAGTTCAAGCTCAACGATGCGTTCCGCCTGCGTGCGGAATACGAAGACTTCGGCAAATTCAACACCGACATGGATGCCGGGCACACCAGGGCCGCGCTCTGGTCCATAGGCGCGACCTGGTCCTTTTAAGAGTCTCCTCTAGCGGAGGTCGCCGCAGTCTGAGCGATCACTGGGTCGCCAAGGGCGGTGGGCCGAAGATCAGTCGGGCGCGGGGTAACGGTAGTGAAGTGTGTTCAGGTAGCGTGCGACGTCGGCGATGTCCTGCTCGCTCCAGCCAAGGCCGGCGATGCTCTGCCAGCGGCGCACTTCGGAATGCAGGCTTTTCCAGTCGGTGATGAGACGCTTTTCCCGCCAGTGAATCCGCTTGCCGTGGCAGGCAAAGCAGTGCTTCGCGTACAACAACTCGCCGCGAGTGGCGTCGGGGTTCGGTTGTGCGGCCGAGGCGGCCTGAATTCCGCATAGAACGAGCAGTGTGCAGAACGCGGGGCTGAGTCGCAGCTTCGCCCTAATGTCCAATCAGTTCTCCGGTCTGTTGTGAAGTTGCCGGATACGCTCCATTCGATCCTCGACGCTGACATCGCTGCCGCCTTTCCATTCCACGATCTGGAGCACGACCCCTGCCGCGTCCTTGGGCCGCAAGACGACTTCGCTGCGGTTGGTGAATTCGTCGCGCAGGGGAATCTTGAAGCCTTTGCTTTCCACGTCCTGGATGAACCCTTTCAAGTCGTCCACTTCCAGGCCCATGTGGTGCAGGCCTTCTCCATGTTTGGCGATGTGCTGCTCGATGAACCCGTTTTCGTCCAGAGACTGTGCGAGGGAAAGCACGTTTTCCCCGAGCTGCAGATACGAAACCTTTACCGGGCCGGCTTTTTCGTGCAGCACTTCGGTTCGGATATGGACGGCGTTCAACAGCTTGACGTATTGCTGTGTCGCCTGGTCCGCATCGCGCACCGCGATCGCCACATGATCGATTCTCTTGATGTTGGCCATGATCTCCTCCCTTGGCACGTCATTGTAATCCGCCCGCCGAGAGCCGGATGAAAGTCAAAGTCAAGGTATGGCTGCGCCGGCGCGCCGCATCTGCGGCCAGGATACCGCGGGTTGCCCTCGGTGGGTCAGATCGTCTGGCTCGTAATCCGGATGTCGGCCAGGGCCAGTCGATCGGCAAGATTGCGAACCAGCGCGCGCATGAAACTGCTGTGGCAGCTCTTGCTCATGTGATCCAGAGCCGTATCCTCGAACTCGGCAAGCACCACCTCGGTCATGGACTCCACGGTCGCCTGCCGCGGCAGGTCGCCGCCGCAGATATAGCCCATCTCGCCGAAAAATTCGCCCGTCCCGATGACGTTGAGCAGGCGCCCTGTCTGCGTCACCTTGACGTCGCCCTGCGCGAGGAAAAACATGCTTCGGCCGGGATCGCCCTCGCGCACGATTTCGGTGCGGGCGTGCAGGCGCGTCCAGCGGCCGGCCTGCACCAGTTCCCACAATTCGGCTTCGGACAGGTTGGACAGCATTCCGACCCGCTTCAGCGCTTCGTACTTTTCACTGTCGGGAATGGAGCGCTGATGCGTGCTGAGCCGGCCGATCACGGCCAGCTCCAGGGCGAGATCGGCCCAGCTCGAATAGCGTTCCTCGGGCGTCTTTTTCAGCATCTTGAGCACGATGCGGTCCACACCGGCCGGCAGCGCGGGGTTCAGCTGGCTCGGCGGTGTCGGCTCATCGTTGAGAATCTTTTCGATCAGGTCGGTGATGTTGTCCGCGGAAAAAGGCCGCTTCCCGGTCAGCAACTCGTACAGCACTACACCCAGGCAGTACATGTCCGTGGCGTGAGTCAGCGGCTTGCAGCTGACCTGCTCCGGCGACATGTAGGCGGGCGAACCGATGTTGACCGGCTGGGTCGCGTCGCGACTGTGCAGAAACGCAGCGCCGAAATCGGTGATCTTCACGTCGCTTTCATTCACGAGCACGATATTCGCCGGCTTGATGTCCCTGTGGATGACTCCCTGGCGAAACGCGTAATCGAGCGCCCCGCAGCACTTGAATCCGATCTGCACCGCGTCCTCCGCCGACAGCAAATTGTCGACGTCGGCGAACTTCGAAAGATTCACTCCGGGGATGTATTCCATGACGATGTAACCGGCATCGTCGGTCACCACGGCGTCGAGAATGGATGCGATGTGGGGGTGGATCAGCTTGCCGGCGAGGGATGCCTCTTTCAGAAACTGCTTGCGCAGCACGGCGCCGAATTCCGGGTCCTGGAACACGGCAGGATCGATCGCCTTCAACGCGACCTCGTCTCCGGAAAAGGTGTCTACCGCGTGATAGACGACCCCGGACGAACCCTTGCCCAGCAGGCTTTTCAGTTCGTATTTTCCGTATAGATTGTTCATCCTTGCTCCCTGACCGCTGCGGCTAGACCACAGTATGTGGCTGTTCGATCATCTTCTGGTAGATCAGGCTTTGCAGAATCATGGTGTCGTTGGGCTGCAGTTCCTGGAATTCGACGCCGTAGTGCGCCACGCTCTGTTGTGCCGGCTCGGCGCTTTCGTCGTCACGGAGAACACTGCGGATGACGGCGTTGACGGTCAGAAAGACCTCCATGCTGTGCAGATTGACGCGGAAAGACAGCCTCACCTTCTTTCCCGCCTTGCCCAGCGGCTTGCGCGCGTCGACGCGGGCGCCGCTCGAGCTGATATTCACGATCATGCCCGGCAAAGGCTCCCCCCCCTCGTTTTCCGGATCGACGATGGAGGCGATGATCTTGATCTTGATCCGCGGCGACTTGCGTATGACAGCACCCT
>JAPLRD010000271.1 GCA_026399375.1 Pseudomonadota bacterium | reverse complement strand
CCGATGAGCACGAAGCCCGCTCAAGCGCCCGTGCGCGCCTACGACCCGACGAGCCCGCTGGCGAAGCTTTGTAGGAGCGAGCTTGCTCGCGAACATGGCCGGCGCACGCTGTTCGCGAGCAAGCTCGCTCCTACGACGCGCTGCCACAATCAGCGCAGCCGCAGCCGATGAACGCGAAGCCCGCTCAAGCGCCCGTGCGCGCCTACGACCCGACGAGCCCGCTGGCGAAGCTCTTGCGCCAATGCCGGCGCGCGTTCGTGTTCGTGTTCCTGATCACCCTGGTGAGCGAAGTGCTGTCGCTCGCGCCCATCCTCTTCATGCTGAACGTGTTCGATCGCGTGCTCTCCAGCCGCAGCCAGACGACGCTCGTCTCGCTCACGGCGCTGGTGATCGGCGTCTACGTGCTCTGGTCGGCGCTCGAATGGGTGCGAAGCCGCCTGCTCGTGCGCATATCGCTCCGGATCGACTGGGACCTCGCCGCGCGCACCTTCGACGCCTCGTTCCGGCGCTTCATCGGGCACAAGAAGGTGAACGTGCACCAGGTGCTGGGCGACCTTTTGCAACTGCGGCAGTTCCTCACCGCGAGTTCGCTCATCGCGGTGATGAGCGCGCCCTTTGCCATCGTGTTCATCATCATCGGCGGCATCTTTCATCCCTACCTCGCCGTGTTCGCGCTGGTCGCCTCGGTGGTGCTGCTGGTGACGAGCTATCTCACGCAGAAGGCGAGCACGCCGGCGCTGCGCGCCGCGAACGAAGCGCAGGCCGAATCCAACCGGCTCGCGGCGGAGAACCTGCGCCTCGCCGAGACCGCGCACGCCCTCGGCATGCAGGCCGACATCCGCCGGCGCTGGTACGAGAGCCACCAGGACTACCTGCAGCTGCAGGTGAACGCGAGCGAAGCCGCCGGCGTCATGGGCGGCATCTCCGGCTTTCTTGCCAAGGCGCTGCCCTCGATGCAGATGGCGCTCGCGTGCTGGCTCGCGATCGAAGGCCTGATCACCGGCGGCATGGTGATCGCCGCGAGCCTCTTGATTTCGAAAGCCATCGGCCCGATGCAGAAGCTGCTTGGCAGTTGGAAGGAAATCGCCAGCACGCGCCAGGCCTACGACCGCCTCGACCTGCTGCTGCTCGAAGACGACGCGCAGGCCGACCGCATGGAGCTTCCCGCGCCCAAGGGCAGGCTCGTCGTCGCCAATCTCGCCGGCGTGCCGCCCGGCAGCAACAAGGCCGTGGTGCAGGGCCTGCGCTTTACCGCGGAACCGGGGCAGATCACCACCGTCATCGGCCAGAGCGCGGCGGGCAAGACTTCGCTCATGCGCCTCCTGGTCGGCATCTGGCGCCCGGCGGCGGGCTCGGTGCGCCTCGACGGCGCCGAGATCAGCGACTGGTCGCACGACGAAGTCGGGCGCTACATCGGCTACGTGCCGCAGGAGATCGACTTTTTCGAGGGCACCATCGCCGAGAACGTCGCGCGCCTGGGGACTGTCGATTCGGAGAAGGTGGTGCGCGCAACCAAGCTCGCCGGCATGCACGACATCATCCTCGCCATGCCGCAGGGCTACGAGACGCCGCTAGGCCCCACCGGCCACGGGCTCACCGGCGGCCAGCGCCAGCGCCTCGCCATCGCCCGTGCCTTCTACGGCGAGCCGCCCTACATCGTCATGGACGAGCCCAACGCCAACCTCGACGAAGCGAGCGAGCGCGCGCTGATCGCGGCGCTGAAGGAACTCAAATCGCGCGGCGCGAACGTCATCCTCACCACCCACCGGCCGAGCCTGATGGAAGTCGCCGACCAGGTGCTGATCCTCGCCGAAGGCCGCCAGGCCGGCTTCGGGCCGATGGCCGAAATGATCGCCGCTGCCCGCAAAGCCAATACTGGAGCGGCTCTCCAGCCGGTTGCCCCTGCGAAAGAGGCGCCGAAAGCCGTCGCGCCGGCAGCTGCGGCGCCGACGCCACGTGCGCAGTCGCCCGCTGCACCTGCGCCCGCAGCGAGCGCGAACGCCAAGCCGCTTGCGGCGCCCCAGGGGAATCCGCCTGCGGCGCTCAACGGAAAACTGCGCCACCTCAGGCTGGAAACGCTGCACGTGCAAGGCGCGAACCATTTGCTCAACACCGTGGACAACGTCGGCCCCTGCCTGTTCGACCCGGCGAGCAACGCGATTCAACTGAAATTCCAGCTGGTGTCGCTGTTCAAGAACGGCGCGATCGCCGGCTTCTGCCTGACGGACGAAGCCACGGGCAAATCCATCGTGCTCAACCCCAAGCGCGCGGAATCGCCGTCGGTGGTCATGCAGCACGCGGAACTCGACTGGGCGCACGCGAGCCGCTTCGTCTTCGACGAAGTGCTCGGCCTGGGCGCGCCGCCGCAGAAGCTCGCGGTGCTCGCCGTGCCGAAGTTCGACGAGGGCTGGTATCTGGCGAAATACGCAGACGTCGCCGACGCGATCAGGCAGGGCAAGTTCAAGTCCGCGCGCGAGCACTACCTGCGCCACGGCCACGCCGAAGGGCGCGACGCAGGGGAGGGCGCAGGCAAGCCGCAACGGATCGCGTTGGTGCACGTGGTGCCGGCGGAAGCGGGGCAGGCCAAATGAATATCAGCGCAAACATCGCGAGCAAGCTCGCTCCTACGGCGGT
>JAPLRD010000433.1 GCA_026399375.1 Pseudomonadota bacterium | reverse complement strand
GGCAACAAAAATATCAGCGGGCCGGGTTTGATCGATAGGATCTAGGGTATTTTTGCTCATGCTAATTCTCCTTGCTTTATCAAAAATTCTATACTCAATGATGCGACTCACCTGTGTAGCCGAACAGGCACTTCCTTATTCTCCCTCTCGGATAGTCAGCCCCACTCGCAGGCAAGGTAATCACGCAAGAGCCCGGTGTAGGGGTGCAATGGCCCTAATGCCTTCTCGCGGATTGTCAGCGCCCGTTCATACAACTGGCGCGCGGCCGTAGTGTCGCCTTGTTTGCGCTTGACCCTGGCCAAGGTGCAGAGGCTATTCGCGGTGTCCGGATGATCCGGCCCTAAGGTTTTCTCGCGAATTGCCAACGCTCGTTCACATAACGGTCGAGCCGAAGCGTCGTCATCTGAATAATGAAGAAACTCCGCCAGATGATCGATCGTGGCTGCGGTATTCGGATCGTCTGGCCCCAGCGCATTCTCGCGAATGGCCAATGCGCGAACATACATTTTTAGCGCGGTAGCTTTGCCGGCCACCATATCGCCATGGAGCCCAGCCAGATTGTCGAGCGATTCAGCGGCATCCAAGTGATTCGGCCCAAGTACTTTCTCGCGAATTTCTAGTGCTAAGTTATTGAGCGATTCAGCTATATCCAAGTGGTCGGGGCTGAGTAACTGTTCACGGATCGCTAGCGCATGCTCAAAGTTCAAGCGCCCAGATTCGAAGTCTGCCATCACATGACAAACCATTCCGAGAATATTGAAGGTCTTGGCCAGCGCTGGGCTGTCGTTGACCAACACAGATTGCTGCCTAACTGCCAAGGACTCTAGTAGTCGCCTGGGCAGGCGGTAGCGATCGAACACAATCGTACGCATCCAGTTGGCGAAGTCGCTAATCGCTGCGCCCTGTTTCTCCGCGGTCACGGCGTCGAACCCCTTCATCTCTTTCGCCCACCGCATCGCCAGCGCCGACCTTTCCCGATCTCCTAGCGTTTGCAGCGCGGCTAGAGTCACTTCGGGATAGGGGCCGTACAGACGCGTGGGCACCCAGAGCCTCCCGAGGTCCTTGAGCAGTCTTTTCTGTGCATCGGTTTGGTGATCAGGCACAGTATTCAACAACTGGGTCGCTTGATGCAGTGCCTCGGCGGCCTGTCGCTCATCAACCAGTTTCCAGCGCTTGCCGTAACCCTTCGCGACATAGCGGTACAGATGCTCCCTCGCCGGCGTGATGCCGTAGTACGCCATCGCCGCTTCACCCAAGATCCGATGCATCGGCGCACGTCGTCCGTCCTTGTTGAGCAGGAAGGGGCCGAGGTTGGTGAGCAGGCGCGACAGATGCACCTGAGGCAGGCGAGGCTTTCCGGTATCGCTGGCTTTTGGGTCATCGCGGTTAGCCAGTAAGTCCGCCAGTTCCAGTTCTGTCAGCCCGGCACGGCTGGCCCCGAGCAGGGCCATGAAGGCGGCGGCGAGGGTAGGCAGTTCGGGGCGTCCGTAGTCCGCATCGAGCAGGAAGTTCTTCAGGAACAACTCCTGTGCGCTGTGGGTCGCGAGGATGTCGTCGACCAGCGATTTCAGCGTTTCATGCCGCGCATCAAGGCGCAGTTCTTCCAGCGCCAGACTGAGAAACAGCGGGCTGCCGGACTGCTTGGCACTGGCGAGCCGCTTGGCCAGCGTGACGGGCAGCTTCTTCTTGAAACGGCCCAAGGTATCCGTGACAATCTGTACCTTGAGGGCCGCTGTCAGTGGCGGTACTAGAATCGTTTCAAACGTACTGGCCGCCTCGCGCGCGGGTGTATCGTCGGCGGCGCTGGTGACCACCACGGCATCGGGGCCGAGTACCTCGGGCTTGAGCAGGTCAAGCTGCTTGCCACCGTCGTTGTTCTGATCGATGGCATCGAGGATGAGGATCAGCTTGATGCTGTCGGCAGGCCGCCTAGTATCCTGCTCGCTCTTGCGGCAGGCCATGGCAATCCAGTTGGAGAGCGCTTCTTTCTGAGC
>JAPLRD010000334.1 GCA_026399375.1 Pseudomonadota bacterium | reverse complement strand
GATCGAAGCCATCAACCTGATCGATCTGGAGCTGCGCCTGCAGCGCATGGGCCTGGACCTCGTGATCGGAGGGCCTGCGCGCAAGCGCTCTAACATGTTCAAGGGCGCGATCAGTCGCCGCGACCTGATCAACTTCTGTTTCCACCTGGAGCAACTGACCGCGGCCGGCGTCGCCATCATCGAATCGCTGACCGACTTGCGCGACAGCGTGGAGAACCCGCGCTTTCGCGAGATCATCAGCGGCCTGATCGAGAGCATCCAGGGTGGACAGAATCTGTCGACTGCCATGGCGGACTACGTGGACGTGTTTCCGAAGGTGTTCGCCAACCTGATCCGCGCGGGCGAGGAGACCGGGCGCATGTCCGAAGTGCTGAAAAGCCTGGCCGAGAACCTGAAATGGGAAGATGAGCTCGTCACCCAGACGAAAAAGCTGCTGATGTACCCCGCTTTTGTCGGCAGCATCGTGCTGGGGGTGACCATGTTCCTGATGATTTATCTCGTGCCGCAGATGATAGGCTTCATCAAGGGCACCGGTCAGGCGATTCCCCTGCACACCCAGATCCTGATACATGTATCGGGGTTTTTCATCAACTATTGGTGGCTGATCCTGATCTTGCCCCCGATGGCATTCGCCGGACTCAAATTCGCTCTGGCGCGCAGCGCCGGATTGCGTTATCGGTTCGACGCTTTCAAGCTGAACGTACCTCTGCTCGGGCCGATCCAGCACAAGATCATCCTGTCGCGCTTTGCCAGCATTTTCGCCATGATGTATTCCGCCGGCATCACCATACTGGACTGCATCAAGAGTTCCGAGGAAATCGCCGGCAATCTGGTGATCAAGGAGGGCCTTGTGCGCGCCGGGCAGCAGATCGCGGAAGGCAAGAACGTATCCACCGCTTTTCAGGACGTGGGCTTGTTCCCGCCGCTGGTGATACGCATGCTGCGCGTGGGCGAGTCCTCCGGCAAACTCGACAATGCGCTGCTCAACGTGTCCTACTTCTACAACCGCGACGTCAAAGATGCGATCGGCAAGGTTGAAGTGATGATAGAGCCTGCCATGACCGTCATTCTGGGCGCACTCCTCGGGTGGGTCATGCTGTCGGTGCTGGGCCCCATCTACGATTCAATCAGCAAAGTGAAATTCTAGCGTCGCCATGCTGCGAAAAAAACGCCTGCTCTATCTCACCGCGACCCAACTCACCGCCTATGGCTACTCGCGCGGCAAGCTCGTGGTCGACGCCGCCTTCGAGCGCAACGACGCGGGGCTGGCCGCGTTTTCCGCCTACCTCGCCGGCACGCGCAGTCTTTACTACCTGGTGATCGACGTGGTCGAGGAAGACTACCATCAGGACGTCATTCCCGGCATGGGTCGCAAGGACCGGCGCCTAGTCATCTCTAGAAAACTCGCGCAGCGCTACCGCGATACCAGTCTCACGCTGAGCCTTTCGCTCGGTTTCGAAAAGGGCGAGCGCAGCAACGAGCGCGTGCTGTATGCGTCGTTCTCAAACACGCAGCAGTTCCAGGCCTGGCTGGCTGCGCTGACCGAG
>JAPLRD010000327.1 GCA_026399375.1 Pseudomonadota bacterium | reverse complement strand
GCTGTATCAAAGGGCTGCTTCCACATTCGCGGGGTCCACACATTCGGCCATCAGCGGTCATTGAAGAAACTTCGCCAAAGCGGACGGTCAAGTAACGCTCCGTGTATGCTATGCGGTCAACCACTACTAGCGTTCGCAATCTCGGCGGCTTGCTTCAAGAGGGGCGGCAACGAACACAAGTACATTACGTGCAGTCCGCGATCCAACTCAGGGGCATCCGGTCTTCGCCGGGCTTACGTGGCGCGCTGACTTTCCTATCGCTCAATCGAGCGTGAACATCAACAGCCGGCGAGGCCGTCGTTACTAAACACTAGATAATCAAATGCTGGCATGTATGAAGGGCAAGAACATGGCACTAATCAGCGTTGAGCAGTTCGCCAATGAATTGCATGTACCGCCCTCGGTGCTGCTAGAGCAGTTGCGCGCCGCCGGAGCGGAGAAGCGCAGCGCCGACGAGCCCCTCTCGGAGCGGGACAAGTCGCGGTTGCTAGAATATCTGCGTAAATCGCATGATCTGCGTAAATCGCATGAGTCTTCTGCGCTGAAAACGATAACGGCGCGGATGCGCAAGCAGACTAGAAAAAACAAGAAATCAGACACCGCTGGTAAGTCGAGCACCACCGATGCCAGACACGTGGACTTTCAAACGTTAAAGCTGACCCTCGGCGACTATTTGCCAATCGTGGTACTTGCGTTGCAAAGCCCTTGGTGTCCCGCTGACGAAACGCGTCTAGCTGTCGCAATACATGCTTTAAGATTTGATCGTTATGCTGGCAATAAGGATCTAATTGCAATTGCTCTTCCAAAGATGTGTACCAGCCTTTACCGCAAAGCACTTAGACGAATTCTCAAAGAATTGAAACGCGAGGAACGTCAACGAGATGAGCATCGCAAGCTAGCCAAGATGGTGAAAAAGCATCCAAAGGGACGCATGATCGGTAGCACTCAAACAGTTAACTATAATAGTGCCCCAGGGAACATTACATGGGGTTCGCGAGCACGGCGAAGGCCTTAGTTCGAGTGACGCGTCTATTCTTACATCATTCTTGCAAATTCGGCGGCACGAAATCGAATACATAGCGAACAACCCTTTCCGGTCTCGGTGATGAGTGGCTGCTTCCAGTTTCTTCCATCTACCGGTTGGGGTCGATTCCGGCGGTTGCCGCTGCTTGCATGTAACCGGCCACTCACCAGCCTGACGACGCGCAACGCGCAACGTGCATCCTGTACCTGAAATCGCCGTTCGGATATGCTTTTCACCAAATGGACCTAATCGAATCCATCCTCTATTGGCCCTTTGAGAACCCGCACCTCTGGGTTCTCCTCTGGCCAGCACCCGCGCTCTACGCATGGGCTTCAGGTTTCCGGTCGAGAAGACTGTACTGGTTCAACCTCCTCGCCGGGTGGTTCCCTCCGTTCTGGACGCTGACATGGCTGCTTGTTCTCGTCCCGCAGTATATTTCTCGCGGTAACGAAGAGCTGAAGCGCGAGCTTGACCGGATCAATAACTGAGAACCGTGGTCCGACGCATTCAGTTCGTCCTCGCTTGCCTCCTCTGCGTCGTTCCAGCCCTCGCAGCAGCGTGGGGCCCGAAAGGACACGAGTATTCCGGCGCTGTTGCCGATCAACTCCTAACCCCAAGAGTAAGAGCCGAAGTCCAAAAGATTCTCGGAATGTCGCTACGAGATGCATCTACATGGGGAGACTGCGTCAAGAACGTCGGCGGACCGCCGGACTTCAAGTACACGCCAATGCCAAGGTACTCCGCCGCATGCTCCCGCTTCGGCACACCTGAAGGCATCAATCGTATGAGGAGCTACGTCCGTCGTAACTGGGACAACTGCTCGAGGAAACCTGGCGAGGAGGCCTGCCACAAGAGCTATCACTACGCCGACGTAGCTATCCAGCATTACCGCTACGATCGTGAGTACACCGGCACCAGCGACCATGACATTGTGAGCGCCATAAACGCCGCCATCGCAGTACTGCGCGGCACCCCTACCCTGCCCCCATTTGGCATCGCGGACAAACAGGAGGCGCTGCTAATGCTTGCGCATCTTGTGGGAGATGTACACCAGCCCTTGCATGTAGGCGCGGTGTATCTAGACGCGGAAGACAGGCCCTTTGATCCCGACGCTCCGGGTCACACACACGACCGATCCACAGAAACCCACGGTGGAAACATCATTGATGTCGGTAGCAACAACATGCATGCAGAGTGGGATCAGGTTCTTCATTCCCTAAACCCTGACAAGATCGACCCGAAGGCAATAGCCTGGGCGGCCGCTATTCCAGAAACAGACGCACCCTTGGACTCCTGGGCGGCCATCTGGGCTTCCGACACTCTGGCCGCAGCCAGAATAGCGTACACCGGCATATCCTATGCACACCCCGGGACCAAAGGAACGTGGTCAGCACGGTTCGATGACCGAAAGAAGTACTTGGTGATGAAGCGTGAAATTCAGAACCAGCAGCTCGTCAAGGCGGGGGCGCGGCTTGGCCAGGTACTGAACTCGGCGCTGAAATAAAACGAGCGAAGCGTTGCCTAGAGAATCTCGAAAACGTCATAGATGGCGGCGCCAGGCGACCGACAACAACGGCGTGTATCGTTGTGCCCGCGCCACTCCCAGTTAACCTCAATCAGACGTAGGCTACCAAGTCTTTCTAACCTTGCTTGCCTTTCCTCCTACTTCACCTTCAATAATTGACGGATCTCCACTTGACTGCCCGAGACGATTGATCTCATCAATAATAACGCCCGCAAAAGCGCCTCCAGCCCCAAAAACAATCCACAGCGGAACGCTGATAGCTCCCCCGAACGCTGCAAGCCCTGCCGCGCCTTTCCCAGGCAAGAAGAGCGCAACTGCAGCGGCTCCTAACCCAATTCTTGCCGGCCAACTTCGATCATCCCACCCCATTCTCTTTATCTCTCGGCCTATCGTTTGCACGAAAGGCTCAATTACCTTTGAGTCGGTGGTTGC
>JAPLRD010000389.1 GCA_026399375.1 Pseudomonadota bacterium | reverse complement strand
CTATTACGCCGCCGCCGAGCCGGTGCTGCGGCGCCACGACGTGATCAAGCTGAAGTTCTCGGCCGATGAAATTCTGGGCGTGTTCCCCGAGTCGCGCCAGGCGGCAGCGTGCGCGCTGGAATTGCGTGCCTGCGCGCAGCGCGCATTGGCGCCGGCAGGTTTGCAGGCGGGAATCGGGGTGCATTCGGGGCCGGTGGTCGAAGGCCTGCTCGGCAGCGCCGGACTGAAAGGCTATGACGTCATCGGCGACACGGTGAACACCGCAAAGCGCATCGAAGGCGCAGCCGCTGGCGGCGAAGTGCTGGTGTCGGACCCGGTGCGCGTCGCGCTGGACCCGACTACGAAGTTAGGCGAGCGGCGCGAGGTGGTGGCCAAGGGCAAGGAAGTGCCGATCGCAGTCTATCCATTGCAAGTTAAGGTGCGCCGGCCCCGTCACTTTTTCCGGATATCGCCTTGACTGAAATTCACCACGACTACGCCAGCGTCAACGGCGTGCGCCTGCACTACGCCCATGCGGGCGCAGGGCCGCTCGTCCTGTTCCTGCACGGCTTTCCCGAGTTCTGGTACTGCTGGAAAAAACAGCTGGAGGATCTGGGCCGCGACTACCTGGCGGTGGCACCTGACCTGCGCGGTTTCAATCTGTCGGACCGTCCGGCCGATGTGAAGCAGTACAAGGCGCGCATCCTGATCGAGGATGTGCGCCAACTGGCGCAGCATCTGGGCCACGAAAAATTCGTGCTGGTGGCGCACGACTGGGGCGGCGCGGTCGCCTGGGCCTATGCCATGGCCCATCCGCAGACGCTCGCCAAACTCGTCATCGTCAACTCGCCGCATCCTGTGCCCTTTGCGCGCGAACTCGCGCACAACCCGGCGCAAGCGCAGGCGAGCCAGTACATGAACCTGTTTCGTACCGACAAGGCCGAGCGCGTGCTGTCGGAGAATAATTTCGAACGCCTGGCGAACATGACCCTCGATGGCTGGGGCAAGGGCCGCATCGACCCGGCGGAGAAAGCCGCCTACATCGAAGCCTGGTCGCAGCCGGGCGCGCTGACCGGCAGCCTCAATTACTACCGCGCCTCGCCGCTGTATCCGCCGGTCGGCGACGATCCGGGTGCAAGAGCGCTGCAGTTGCAAGCCTCGGATTTCATGGTGCGCGTGCCGACGCTGGTGGTCTGGGGTATGCGCGATCAGGCATTGCTCCCCGGGAATCTGGACGGCCTCGAAGCCTGCGTGCCCGATCTGCGCATAGAGCGCCTGCCCGAGGCGTCTCACTGGGTGATGCACGAAGAGCCCGCGCGGCTGAACCGGCTGATTCGAGAATTCATCTCGGCCTGAATGACGCCTTTCGACATCGTGGTCGACTTCGCCGATTGCGATCCGGCGCGCATCGTATTTTATCCGCGTTACTTCGAGTGGTTCGATCGCGCCACCGAAAGAATGTTCCGCAATCGCGGCCTGCCCTGGGCGCAGATGTTCCCGAATTACCGCATGGCAGGCGTGGCGCTGGTGGATGCCAGCGCGACATTTCGCGGCCCCTCGCGCTTCGGCGACAAGGTCACGATCGAGAGCTGGATTGGGGAGTGGCGCAGCAAGGTGTTCGTGGTCGAGCACCGGATACACAACAAAGGCAGCATCGTGGTCGAGGGACGCGAGGTGCGGGTGTGGGGGCTGCGCGACCCGGCCAATCCGGAAGGCATGAAGGCGGGTGTCATTCCGGCCGAGATCATCGCTCGCTTTCAGGACTGATCAAAGGCACCGCTTAAGAAGATGGACCCCGCAGCACAGGAGAACGCAATGGAAAATGTCTGGACGGCAAGAATTCCACGCATTAACGAACCGGCGCCGGATTTTACGGCGCGAACGACGCAAGGCCCTCGGTCCCTGCAGGACTACCGCGGGAAATGGCTGGTCCTGTTTTCCCATCCGGCCGATTTCACGCCGGTGTGCACCACCGAATTCATGGCTTTCGCCGCTGCGTACGGGCGGTTCCAGAAACTCGGCTGCGAACTGCTGGGGCTGTCGATCGACAGCACTTATTCGCATCTCGCCTGGATCCGCAACATCAAGGAAAAATTCGGAGTCGACATTCCGTTCCCGGTCATCGATGACCTGTCGATGCGCGTGGCGCATGACTACGGCATGATCCAGCCCGGGGCGAGCGACACCTCGGCGGTGCGCGCGACCTTCTTCATCGACCCCGATGGCAAGGTGCGTGCGATGGTGTATTACCCGATGACCAACGGCCGCTCGGTGC
>JAPLRD010000214.1 GCA_026399375.1 Pseudomonadota bacterium | reverse complement strand
ATGCCATCATGTCGGCGTTGCGGTGGATGGTGGCGATGAGGTCGCGCCGCGTCGCCGCGTCGAAGTCTTCACCCAGCAGCAATTCCGAGAACCCGAAAATGCTCGCCATCGGCGTGCGCAGCTCGTGCGCGGCGGTGGAGAGAAATTCGCTTTTCATGCGGTCGATTTCGACCTCGCGGGTGACGTCGAGCACGTAGAGGATCTGCGACACCGAGGGCGTCTGGCTCAGGCGCAGGCTCGTTTCCAGCACGCGACCGCCGGTGCCGGCGAGTTCGATCAGCTCGCGCCGCGCCGGTGCCTCGGGCGTCCGCGCCGACTCGCGCAGGGCCGTCACGCCGCAAAACGTCGCGCCGGGGAGGCATTGCGCGGCGAGAAGGTCCGAGAACGCGGCCTCGTCGAGGTCGATGAGGGAGTCCAGAGCAAGGCCGGTCAGCCTGGCGAAAGCCGGGCTTGCGTACCTGACGCGGCGCGCGGCGTCGAAGGAAACGAAACCGTCCGGACTCAGGTCGAACACCGCGTTCAGCTGCTCGGTGCGCTCGCGCAGCGCTTCCTCGGTCTGCTTGAGTCTGGTGATGTCGATGCGGTTGCCCACGGTGTGGCCGCTGGCGGTGCGGTATTCGACCGCGAGCAGCCAGCTGCCGTTGCCCAGCTTTTGTTCGATCAGTTCGCCCTTGGCCTCCCGGTGCTGGGCGAGGCGGCTGCGCACCCAGCCCTCGGGATCGTCGAGCGCCTGCTGTTCGGTGTACTGGCCGCGCTGGATGCCCACCCGGATGATTTCCTCGAAGCTCGCGCCCGGGACGATCCTGTCGCGGCTCATGCCGTACAGTTCGAGGTAGGCCTCGTTGCACAGGACCAGGCGGTCGTTCTCGTCGTAAATGGTGAAGCCCAGGGCCACGCTGTCCACCGCCTCCCGCAGCAGCCTGCTCGCGCGTTCGGCCGCGAGTTTGGCCGATTCCAGTTCGTTGGTCCGGCTCTCGACGCGCGACTCGAGCTCGGCATAGGATTCTCCCAGCCGGTTCACCATGGTGTTGAAGGCGCCGGCGAGGCGGTTGAATTCGACGTCCTCGCCCAAAGAGATCCAGGCCGAGGGGCGGCCGCTCGCGGCCATGGCCTCCGCGGCCTCGGTCAGCTTGCGCAGCGGCGCGGACAGGTATGCCGCGGCGGCGTGCGACAGCCTGACCGCGGCGTACACCAGCAGCAGGCCCACGGCCAGGTAGGCGGCGAGCAGGTAGTTCAGGTCCTGCAGCACGAGGTCCCGGTCGATCGACAGGGTATGTTCCAGGCCCAGGCTCCAGACGGCCTGGGGCAGCGTCAGCGCCGAGCGCACCTGCATCGCCCCTTTGGGCGCAGGGCTGCCGGCGAGCAGGTCGCCCGCCGAATCGTGCAGGCTCCAATCCTTCTGCCCGCCGGAGAGCGCCAGGTTCTCCGGCGCGAACTGCAGCAGCACCGCGCCTTCGATCGTGCCGGTCAGCCGATAGACGACCGGAAAGGCGACGCTGACGACATGCGCGTCCTGCGCCCCGGATTCAACGGTGGCGAACGCGGCACTGGCGCGCATCATGCCGGCGATGGCGCGCTTGGCGGCCGGGCCCGGAAATTTGTTTTTCACGTTCGCTGCAAGGGGCTCGCCCCGGTGGTCGGTCAGCACCAGCATCGCGCCGGGCCAGGACAGCTTGTAGCTCTGCAGCAGCGGCTGGAGGTAGGTTTCCCGGCCCAGGGAATCGGCCAGCGCGTTGGCGGTCGCGGTGTTGCTGGCGAGCGCCGCGGCCTCGGCCAGCAGCGCCCCGAGCTTGTGTTCGATTTCGCGCCGCTCGAGCTGCGCCTGCGCTTCGAGCAGCGAGTTCGTGCTCTTGACGATATGGGCGCGCATCACCAGGAAGGAGGTCGTGGCGATGACGGCGCCGGCGAGCAGGGACACCGCGATCAGCGCCGCGGTAATCTTTTCGCGCAGGCCCAGGCGCGAAAAGCGCGCGCCCAGGGTGGCCGGCAGGGTGATCAGTGTGCGCATCGCTTGCCCGGCCCTTACTTGCGCGGCATTCTCGACAGGCTGCCGTCTTTGTTGAAGCGGGCGAGGAACACCTGGCCCTGGTCCAGGGCTTCGTGGTTTTGCGGCGAGAACGGTTTCGAATAATGCTTCACCAGCCCGGCGTGGCCGCCCAGCTGCTCCAGCGCATTCCTGACCGCCATCCGGTCCGCGCTGCCGGCCTTCCTGATCGCGAGGGCGAGCAGATGGGTCAGGTCGTAGGCGTGGGCAAAACCGACCGCCGCCTGCAGCGAGCCGATGTCCTCGGAAAAAAGCCGCTGGTAGGCTTGGGCCACGGACCTGGCCTTCGCGCCCCTGGCGTCGTGGATGCTGAAAGTTTGCACCACCACCATGTCGACCGACCACAGCGCGTCCCCGGCGAGCGCGGGGAAGTCGCCGGCGGCGAGGCCCCAGTGGGCGATCAGCGGCAGGCGCCGCTCGGCGGGCTGCGAGGCGACGTGCTGCACGATCATGGCGCCCTCGGTCTCGTTGGCGACCATCAGGACGGCGTCGGCGCCGTTCAACTGCGCCTGCAGCAGCTTTCCGGCAAAGTCGGTGTCGCCCCAGTTGTACCAGAAGTTTTCGCTGCGCAGGCGGGGGAACTTCTTGGCGTAGGCCACGAACGCCGCGAGGCTGCTGCGCCCCCACGCGGTGTTGGGCAGAAACAGGGCGAGGCGCTTGAACTTGCGCTCGACGGCGTGCTGCGCCATGACCTGCAGCGCCCAGGTGTCGGTCATCGACAGGCGGAAGACGAAGTTGGGGACTGCGCCGTTATTGGCGATGCCGTCCGCCGCGGCCCAGGGATCGAGCAGCAGGAAGCGCTCGCGGTTGGCCACCGGAACCAGTTCCACCGCGACCGGGGAGAACCTGCCGCAGAATACCGCCAGCGCATCGGGGTTCTTCGCCAGCTCCTTCAGGTTTTCGATCGCGCGCGCCGGGACGCCGCGGTCGTCCAGCGTCTGCAATTCGAGCTTGCGCCCGCCGAGGAGGCCGCCCGCAGCGTTGATCTCGTCGATGGCGAGCCTCACGCCCTTTTCGATCGACTGCGCGGCCTGGCTGTTCTTCATGCTGTACTCGGCGCTGACCCCGACGACCAGGGGCGCGGCCGCCTGCGCGCTGCAGAATGCGGCCGAGGCGAGCAGGGCGAGCCAGCGCCAGGGGCGCCGCTTGTTTGACGTCATGGCCGGCGCCTCATGCACGCGCCGCGCCGTCCGCAGGCGCGGCGTCGCCGGCCGCTTCCTGTGCGGCGCGGTAAATCGCGTGGGTGTTGCCACCCGAGCGCTTCGCCTCGCGCATCGCGATCTGCGCATGCCCGAGCAGGGAGGCCGCCTCTTCGCCGTGGTCCGGGTAGAGGGCGACGCCGATGCTCGCGCCGACGATGTGTTCCCGCCCGTCGATGTCCAGCGGCTGCAGCAGCGCGCCGATGATCTTGCCGGCGACGAGGCCGATGTCGTGCTCGCTGACCATGCCCGGCACGAGGATCGCGAACGCGTTGCCGCCGATGCGTGCGACGGTGTCCGCCGCGCGCATCGACGCCGTCAGGCGCGCGGCGATTTCATTCAGCGCCTGATCGCCCGCGACGTGGCCGAAGGCGTCGTTGATCTGCTTGAACCGGTCCAGATCGACGGCCATGACGGCGAAGGCCTCGCCGCGCCGCTTGGCGAGCCCTATCATCTGCTGCAGCCGGTCCTGCAGCAGTTCGCTGTTCGGCAACTGGGTCAGCGCATCGCTGTGGGCGAGGTGGAACAGGCGCTTCTCGGCCTGCATCAGGCGCGACAGGTCGGAGAACACGCCGATGTAGCTGAGCACCTTGCCTTCGTCGTCCTGCGCCGAAGTCAGGGTCAGCCACTCGATGTAGATTTCGCCGTTTTTCTTGCGGTTGCTGATCTGCCCCTGCCAATGCCCGTCGGTGCGCAGCGTGTGCCACATTTTTTCGTAGAAATGGCGGTCCTGCGCGCCCGACTGCAGAAAGCGCGGATTCTTCCCCACCGCCTCCTCGCTGCTGTAGCCGGTGATCTTCGAAAACGCGGGATTGACGGCGAGAATGCCGCCCTCGCAGTCGGTGATCATCACGCCTTCGGAAGTGCTGCCGAACACCAGCGAAGAAATCTTCGATTCGAACTCGGCCTCGCGCATGTGGGTGATGTCGCGAATGATCCAGTGTATGGCGCGCAGGTCGCCGTCCACCCGGACCGGTATGCAGGAGACCGACGCGATGAGCGCAGGGTTTCCGCCCGCCTGCGACTTCAGGTTCAGCTCCAATTCCTCGGCGGGCGCTTCGCCGCCGCTCTCGAGCCGCTCCAGCAGCTGGCGCACGCTCTCCTGGTGCGACGCAGTCGTCAGGTCGCCGATATAGACGCCGGGCAGCTGCGATGCCGGTGCGATCGCGACCGCCGCCGGATTGCACTGCAGGATGGTGCCGGCGCGGTCGGTCATCAGGTAGATGTCGCGGAACGCATGCAGCAGCCTTTCGAGCGCGCTGCGGGCCTCGACCGCGCTGTCGTAGGATTCGCGCAGGTTGCGATAGCGCTGCTCCAGCTCGTTGTTGCTGTCGAGCAGTTCCTGCATGTCCTGCGCATAGCGATACAGCTGGTCGTGCAGCGCCGCGTCGCGCGACGCGCCGGGAAAGCGCAGGGTCTGCCCGCCGGCCGGGGGCGGGGGCTTGTCCGCGCTCACTTGAGCAGCTCTTTGATGCTGTTGACGAGGTGGATCGGGCTGAACGGCTTGATGAGATAGGCGTTTGCGCCCCGGCTCATGCCGGCTTCGTAATCCTTCGCCTGCCCGCGGGCGGTGACCATGATCACCTGCATGTCCTTCAGCGCCGGGTCGGCGCGGATCGCGTCGAGCACCTGCAGGCCGTCCATCTCGCCCGGCATCATGATGTCGAGCACGGCCAGCGCCGGCTGATGGTGGCGGATGATCTGCAGGGCCGTCATGCCGTCCTCGGCCTCGAGCACCTCGTAGGAATTGCCGATCGTGATGCGGATCAGCTTGCGGATGTCCGAATGGTCGTCGACGATGAGGATTTTCTTCATGATGTGCCTTCTTCGTGGGATGGGGTGGATGAGGGCGGCGGGGCCATCATTGTTGCGAGGTCGCGGGCGTACTTCATGGCCTGGAAACTGATTCGACAGTCGGAGCAGGAGAGGCGGCTGCGCTCGCGCTCGGGCAGTCCCGTCGGCAGGCTCAGGGTGAACGATTCGACCACCCCGCCGCCGTCCTCGTCCGCAGCCTGGTTTCCGAGCATGCGCAGCTTCAGCCGCCCCCCGTGCAGTTTGATCACGCGGCGGCAGATGCGCATGCGCAGCGCCCGGCTGGGCGCCGTCTGGTCGCCGCAAGCGGGCGTGGGCGCGGTGCTGCCATTGCCCGCGCTGGCGCCGAGCACGATGAAATCGCCGAACTGGCGCAGTTGGATCTGCACGCGCCCCAGGCCCGGGCAGCTTTCCACCATGCACTCGATCAGGGTATGCAGGGCCTTCTTCAGCCAGTGCGCGTTGCCGTAGACAGGGCCGGGCGGCGGCGCCGTGCCGCACTCGAGGACGTGGCTGATGCCGCTCTCGACCCGCCGCTGGCGCGACTCGCGCAGGACTTCGCGCAGCAGCCCCGGCAGGGACAGCCGCTCTTCGAAAAAGACGGCGTCGCGCTGGTGCAATTCGGCCAGTTCGCCGATCTCGCCGAGCAAGGTGTCCAGGTCGGAAGCCTGGCGCAGGAGCGGCGCCGGGTCGGCCGCCGACTGGCCGCGCTCACCCAGCATCGAGCCCAGACGGGAGACTTCCTGCCTCACGCCCAGGCCGAGCAGCGTCAGGAAGCGCTCTTCTCCCGCGCCCGTCCCGGGTTCGTCGCGGGGCCGCGGCCGGATCAGCAGCGCATGGCCGGCGCGGGCGTTGGCGACCAGCCACGTTTCATCGGGCGCCTGCGCGGCATCCTCGCCGCTCTCGCTCAGGTCGACGGCGGCGGGCAGTTCCAGTTTGTCCGCCTTCGAGGCGGCGATCATTTCGGCCAGCACGGGCGCCATCTCGATGCACCGGCGCAGCCAGGGTTGCGAGGCGCGCGTGGCCGACAGCGGCCGCCCCTGATCGTCGAGCAGCACGACGCCCTCGGTCAGTTTTCCCAGCGCTTGCTCGTTCAGGGACAGGGTATCCATGTGCCGGCTTCGGCTAGGGTTGGCGCTGCTTGCGCGCGCGCAGTTCTTCCGCCACACGCTCCAGTTGCGCAAACGGAATCGGCTTGGGAAAAACGGGAATGTCTTCGGGCAGGGTGCCGCGCGCGGCAATGTCCTCGGCCGAGAGGCCGGTGACGACCACGATGGGCATGTCGCTGTACTCGGGCACCGAGCGTATCGATCTGAGCATCATGAAACCGTCGAAATCCGGCATGAACAAATCGGCAATCATGAGGTCGGGCCGCTCGTTGCCGATCTTGATCAGGGCGTCGAAGCCGTTGCTGGCGGTGACCAGCCTGGGCTGCATGGGCCAGGTGCCAAGGTTGAGCCGATACAGCTTGAGCAAATCCTCCTGGTCCTCGACCACCAGGATCTGGAATGCGCCATTGTGCGGCGCAAGCGGGAGTTCCTTGTGCGCCGCGCTTGCGGCCGGGACCGATGCCGGGGACGGCGGATTTGCCAGCAGGCGTTCAATCGAGGCGCGCGCGATGCGCCGGTGCCCGCCCTCGGTTTTCCACGCCTCCAGCAATCCGGATTCCACCCAGAGCTGGGCGGTGCGAATCGAAATCCCAAGTATTTCCGCAGCCTCGCGCGTGGTGCAAAAAGACTTCTGAATCTGGGTCGTAGCCATGGTCATTGAGGCCTTTTCTTGTTGACGAAGTATCATTAAACGCTAAAAACAATCAAATATGACCGAATAATACTATTCAATATCATATTAGTCAAGACAAAGTTTCATTTCGGAATTCAACGTCCGGCCCGGACCTGCCGCTTCGCCCCCCCGAGGCGGCGCGGATTTCGACCCCGACTTCAGCCCGCTCCCGCTGCGGGATTTGCCGCAAGACCATGAATGCATAATCCAATGTGCCATGTTATTTGCGCCGGTGTGTTAAGAATTGTTAAGTCGCGCGACCGGGAAAATTCCAACCCTGTCGCCGGACTCATGGGGGCCGCGAAATGTTTGCCCAAAGACCCGCGCCTGCGGCGGGGATTAAGCTCACAATAGACGATTAGCCTCAGGTGATTAGCCCCGCCTGCCGATAATGGCGATGCATCGCGGGCGCATGAAACCGATCGAACAGGAGCAGGAAATGGCCAGGACAACCAAAACAAGCAAAGCCGGAACCCATCCGGCAAGCCCCGCACCCAAAGCGGCCCCACAGGCGAAAGACGCCGCGGCGCCGGCCGTGACCGACGGCGCCGTTTCCCCGGCCCCGCCGCATACGGCGTTCCCCATCGTCGGCATCGGCGCCTCCGCCGGCGGTCTCGCCGCGTTCGAGGCCTTCTTCTCCGGCATGCCTGCCAAAGTCGACCCGGGCATGGCCTTCGTGCTGGTGCAGCACCTCGCGCCCGATCACAAGAGCATCCT
>JAPLRD010000043.1 GCA_026399375.1 Pseudomonadota bacterium | reverse complement strand
TTGTTGCTGCATAATTTCATCCAAGAGCCGCAGGCTCTCCGAGTTGCTTTCCATACCCTTCTGCTCGTCCGGCGTAGGGGGACTCGGCTCGGTACTTTGCGAGGCGGCCGTCGAACGCCTCACGCCTACCTTCGTAGTGTCGCCCCTCGTCCGTCAGGATGCCCTCGCCTCGCCCACAGATTGCTCCGCCTGGGCGCTTTCGGGGGGCGCTGATGGCTACCCCATCCCCTGCCCCGCGCGTGTCGCCTTGGGCCACTTTTGCGTGCGAATTGCAACAACTGGCCCGGCGAAAACCCAATCGCCCTCGGTCCGCTGGCCAGTTCGTGAAACGTTCAGCCGAAATCGGTGCAAGCCGATGATTCGTTTTGGGTCTACAATCTGCTACTGGAAATTGCAAAGGATGAAGTTCGGTATAGGATCGGCTGCCCGAGCAACGCGGAGGCGCCCAGAAAAACCCCTTACACGTCTTCAGGTTCCCACGCCGAAGTTCGGTAGCTTACTGACCTGTTAATCCGCAGGTCCGAGGTTCGAACCCTCGTCGGGGAGCCAATACCAGAGCCAATCTCCAAAGGGTTGGCTCTTTCTTTTTGTTCCAAAGAAATACGATGTAGGCACCGGTGTAGGCAGTTTTGGGCGCCGCACCTGTCAGCGATTTCCCTCGCCAGACGTTAATGCACAATGGACCAATCCCCACCGCGCTACCCCGTAACCATCGAGATTAAAGGCAAAGCGTACAAAGGCACCTACTGGATCGCCGGCAAGATCCTCACGGTTTCTACCGGCAAGGGTGGCAAGAGCAGGCAGGTCGGCTCGACGCCGGCCGATGCCTTGGCCGCGGAGCTTCTCCAGCAGCTCGCGCAGGAGGGCAAGGCTTAGAAATTCGTGCGGTTCACCTCTATCGTGCAGTGCCACTCCTGGACAACGGAAAACCGCCCTTCCCGCCCGTCGCATCGCTCGAAGCCCCGCAGTACCAATATCCAGTTGCCAAGATTTATCAGGACCGGTTCGTACAGATCAGGCAGGAGCCGTTCGGGAAGACCTCCGCCAGACAGCAGGCTGGCGGAGCGCACATGTCCGTGTTTCGTAGACATCTCAGCCAGAGACAACGCCCCCACCATGACCGGCTGATTAATCCAGTCGCTGTGCTTGAGGCGACGGCCACGGCGCCGCATAAGCAGTACGCGAACGTCCACGCGACAGATCCGCAGCTCGCGGCGCGTCAGGCCGCAATGGCTTCCCGCCGCGCCTGATCACGGTCAGATAGAACTTCATCGACCTGCTCCGTTACAGCTTCAGCCGCCAGCGGGAAACATGCGTCGCAATTCGGGCACTGCCAGAACGCCACGCCACCAGGGGCACGGTAGCGCTGGATTTCATCCGGCCGAATTGGGCTATGACAGGCTGGGCAGCACATACTGTATATTTATACAGTTTTTGAGGCCCAAGGTCAAGTTGATGCACTGGGTCAAGCCGCCTGCATTGAGTGGCTGCCTACGCGGTCGTTGAATTTCCGCATCCGACCCGTTCCGGCCAGTCAATCTCCTGCATAGCGGCCGTTCGCACCCTTACTCGATTACTCTATCGGCTCGGGCAAGAATGGTCTGCGGAATGGTGAGGGCAATCGCCTTGGCAGTCTTCATGTTCAACACCAAATCGAACTTCATTGCCCGCTCGACAGGAATATCGCCGGGTTTCGCACCCTTGAGTATCTTGTTCGTAAGCTCAGCCGCACGGCGAAACATTTCGATCAAATTCGCCCCGTAACCAATCACGCCACCAGCTTCTGCATATTCGCGAAACCCAGCCGATGGCAAGCGCTGCTTCGCCGCAAGATCCGCAACAACTTTTGCATTGGAAATAAAGAGCGTGTCCGTCTGAACAATGACCGCAGTGATGCGCCTCTTTACCATCGCAGCAAAGGCACTATCGAACTCGTTGCGCGATCGCACTTCAAACGGTTGCAGCGAGAGCTTCAATGACTTGGTTGCAATCTCCATCGTGCGTCGGTTCGGTTCAGCGGAACTGAGATTAGCCGGGTTTTGGAGGACCGCTACCTGGGTGAGATGCGGTACGGCCTCCTTAAGCAGTTCTAACTGCTTCGCCATAAGTTCTGGCCCCATGAAGGACAATCCAGTCACGTTTCCACCGGGTCGCGCGAGATTGGAGACAAGGCCTGTGGCAACGGGATCGCTGACACCCAGGAAGACAATGGGAACGGTCGCGTTGGAATCCCTAGCTGCAACGGTTGCCTTTATTCCAACAGCCACGAGCACGTCAGGATTGAGACGAACAAGCTCCGCCGCTAGGTCAGGGAGTCGATCGTACTTTCCTTCAGCCCAGCGGGACTCAATGACAACATTCTCGCGTCCAATGTCACCGAGGTCGCGCAGGCCCGCCCGGAATGTGTCCAATCGTAATGGGTCTAAGGTCTCGGAACTAAGGAGGCCAATCCGCCAAACTTTTCTCTGCTGTTGAGCAAGAGTACCAAACGGCGCGGCGAACGCGCTCGCACCTAGCGCAACAATAAGCTTTCGGCGATTGTTCACTGCCCCTCCTTACAATCTGCGCGCCTATTATGCCAACTTACTCAAATGACAGCAGAGCGACGAATAATTGACGGGTGAGGTGCAAATGGCCGGTGGGTACGGAAAACAAATCTAACTGTCACAGTCAGCTCTTGGCCGATTGTACTCAGTCACCAGCGGCCGCTCCCTTGGAGCCAATTTACCCGGCGCAGATTGGCGCCGACCGCAGCGGCCACGTTGCCGCTTTCGTCAAATAATCACACACCTGCGTAGCGTGCCGTCACCCAGGTAAGGTTTGGATTCTCGGGGTTGGTCGAGTGAGATTCTGGTACCCAAGCCGCACCACAAACTCGCTCTGGTGCAGAACGACCGATTGCGGTGGCGGCGGGGATTCGAACTCACACTCCCAGCATCCAACTCAACCTTGCGCGCGCCCTCGCCAAACTTGGCCGCCACTGTGCCGTACGGTTCGAATCCGTTTCAGGGAATCGAATCCGAGCACTATGTTTCAGCACCAGCCCTACCCTTTTTGCTTTTATTGAATTGTATCTATACGGCATTTGCTGATGAACACGGGTAATTTGGCGGCATCCGTCAGCGATTTCCTTCGCTGGACGTCAATGGATGATGGATCAATCTCCAAAGCGAAACCCGGTGGCCTGCGAATTCGACGGCAAAAAGTACAAGGGTACCTACTGGATCGCCGGTAAAATCCTCACAGTATCCCCCGGCAAAGGCGGCAAAAGCAGGCAGGTTGGCTCGACGCCGGCCGAGGACCTAGTACATTAACACATTAATTACGAAACATGTTAACATTGCATCGCCACATTCCGAGGAGTGCATGCGATGCGCCAAACCGAACTGAGTCTGAGCAAGAGCGAGCGTAAATTGGTGGAATCCTTTCGATCCAAAGGGGAGCACATGGCGCGCGAGTTCAACCGTGCCCATATCCTCTCGGCCCTGGATCGCAAGATCCCGGAGGCCCAGATCATGGCGGTGCTTGGCGTGGGGCGAACCGCGATCTGGCGAACCCGCGCCGCATATCTGGAGTGTGGGCTTGAGTACGCGCTGCGGGATGTCGAGCGCCCAGGCCAACCGAAACGGTATGGCGCACCGGAGGAGGCACAAGTTACGGCCTTGGCGTGTTCTTCACCCCCGCAGGGGGCCAAGCGCTGGACCGTAGATCTGCTCACCCAGGCGGCGCGCCGCCATCCGCAGATGCGCCAGATCAGCCGCGAGAGTATCCGCCGGCTGCTAAAAAAACCTCCTCAAACCCTGGCGCAAGCTGATGTGGTGCATTGGCAACCTGACCGGCGAGTATCGAAGGCGCATGTACGATGTGCTGGAATTGTACGCACGGCCCTATAGCGAGCGCGAACCGGTGATCTGCGTCGACGAGAAGAGCAAGCAATTGATCCGAGACAGCCGAGAGGGGTTGACCATGAAACCCGGGTCGCCAGCCAAGTGCGATTACGAATACGTTCGCGCGGGCACCTGCAATGTGTTCGTGGCGGTCGAACCCAAAGGTGGGCGTCGGGTGGTCAAGGTCACCGAGCGCCGAACCAAGCCCGACTTCGTTGCTTTCATACAGCATCTGCTTGAGCGCAGTTATGCCACTGCCAAAAAGGTTCATCTGGTTCTGGATAACCTCAACACCCATTTCCGCTCCTGCTTCGAGGAGGTGCTCGGTCCGTCCGCCGCTCGTAGGCTGCTGCGACGGGTGCAGTTTCACCACACGCCGAAGCACGCGAGCTGGTTGAACATGGCGGAGATTGAAATCAGCATCTTGGATCGCCAATGCCTTGGGCGACGATTGATGGACCGGGTGACCGCGCGGCGCGAAGTCCGAAGCTGGCAACGCCAGCGCAATGCCGAACGACGCGGCATTGATTGGACGTTCACACGCCGGGATGCGGATCGAAAGCTCGCTCACCATTATGTTTCGTAATTAACGTGTTGTCGTACTAG
>JAPLRD010000103.1 GCA_026399375.1 Pseudomonadota bacterium | reverse complement strand
CGAGCATCCGCAGGTGGTGGCGATCATACTGTCGGTGCTCGAGTACGACGTGTCGGCCGACGTGCTCAATTTCCTGCCCGCCGAAGCGCGGCCCGAGATCGTGTCGCGCGTGGCCAATCTGGATACGGTGCCGCCCTCGGCCATGAAGGAGCTGGAGCAGATCATGAACAAGCAGTTCTCGTCGAATTCGTCCAGCGCATCCTCCGGCTTCGGCGGCGTGAAAGCGGCGGCGAAAATCCTCAACTACACCAAGACGACGCCGCTCGCCGGCATCATGTCGGGCGTGACCGCGATGGACGTGGAACTGGCGCAGAAAATCCAGGACAACATGTTCACCTTCGACAATCTGGTCACCTGCGACAACCGCAGCATCCAGACGCTGATGCGGGCGGTCGAGCCCGACCTGCTCATGGTCGGACTCAAGGGCGCAGACGACGAGGTCAAGAACAAGTTCTTCGACAACATGTCCTCGCGCGCGCGCTCGATGTTCGTCGACGACATGGAGGCCAAGGGCCCGCTGCGCCTGGCCGACGTCGAGGAAGCGCAAAAGCAGATCATGCGCGTCGCGCGCAAGCTGGCCGATACCGGGGAGATCGTGCTGGCCGGCGGCGGAGACGATTTTGTCTGATTCAACCAGCGACGCGCGTCCCGCGCGATGGCTGCACCACGCGGTGCTCGGCAGTCCGCATCAGGCGGCGCAGTTTTCGCCTTCGTGGAAGAACAACGGACCGTACGAATTCGTCGAGTCGTTTCTGAACGGACCGCGTGCGCCCGAACGCTTCGAGGGCACGGAGACCGATGTGCCGGCAACGGCCGCCGAAACCGCAGGAGAGCCCGACGAGGCGCCGGAGGCGTTCGCGCCAGAGGCGTGGGAGACGCAGGCAGAGCTGCCGACGATTGACGCGGAGCAAGCGTTTCAGCGGCCCGAATCTGCGCCGCAGCCAGTGGCCGATCCGGCGCCGCGGCCGGTTGCGCCTGCGCAGGCGCTCGTCGACGAGGAGATGCTCGCGCGCGAGCGCGAGTCCGGTTACGAGGCAGGCCTGGCGGCGGCGCGCTTGCAGATGCTGCCGGAAATCGAGCGCGAACGGGCTGCGCTCAGGGGGCTGGTCGCGGCGATCCTCAGCTCGATCACCGATGTGCGGGCGTTCTTCGCGCCGATGGAGCGCCTGGCCGTCCATCTGGCGGAACAACTCGTGCGCGGCGAACTGACGCTTTCCGGCCAAGCGATCCGGCGACTGGTGGAAAACTGCCTGATGGAGTTGGAGCACCGCGGTGAAAAGCTCGTGCTGCGCTTGAACCCGGAGGACATGGACAACTTCAGTTCCCTGCAAGGCGAATTGTCCGACAAGGTCGAACTGGTGCGCGATCCGGGCATGAGCCGCGGCAGCGTGCGAATCGAAATGGCCGACGGCGTAGTGGAGGATCTGATCGAGCACAGGCTGGAGGCGCTCGCCAAGTCGGTGCTCGGGCCGGAGTCCGGCGCGCAATTTGCGCGCGAGGCGGGGGCGCAGCGCGCGACGCGCCAACCCGG
>JAPLRD010000088.1 GCA_026399375.1 Pseudomonadota bacterium | reverse complement strand
GCTTCATCGATTTCACCATGTCGGCGGTGATCAGCCTGGGCGCGGGCTTGCCGGGGATCAGCGCGGTGGTGATGATGATATCCACCTCCCTCGCCTGCTTGGCGTACATCTCGCGCTGGGCCTGCTGGAAGCCCTCGCTCATCACCTTGGCATAGCCGCCGCCTCCGGAGCCTTCTTCCTCATAGTCGACCTTCACGAATTCGCCGCCCAGCGAGACGACCTGGTCGGCAACCTCCGCGCGCGTGTCGTTGGCGCGCACGATCGCGCCCAGGCTGGCTGCCGTGCCGATCGCAGCCAGGCCGGCTACGCCGGCGCCGGCGATGAAGACCTTGGCGGGCTGCACCTTGCCCGCGGCGGTGATCTGCCCGTTGAAAAAGCGGCCGAAAGCGTTGGCGGCCTCGATGACGGCGCGATAGCCGGCGACGCCGGCCTGGGAGGTCCGGGCGTCCATCTTCTGGGCGCGGGCGAGCATGCGCGGCAGCGCGTCAATCGCCAGCACGGTGACCTTGCGCGCCGCGAGCTGCTGCATCAGTTCGGGGTTCTGCGCCGGCCAGATGAAATCAATCAGGGTCTGGCCCTCGTGCATCAGGCCGACTTCTTCAGCGGTCGGTACGCATACCTTGAAGACGATATCGGATTCCGCCCACAGCTTGGCTGCGCCCTCGACGATCTGCGCACCCGCGGCGCGGTAGGAATCGTCGCTGCAATTCGCCGCGTCCCCGGCGCCGGATTCAACCTTGACCGAGAAGCCAAGTTTAATCAGCTTTTCAACGACTTCGGGTACGGTGGCAACGCGCTTTTCGCCGGCTGCCGTCTCTTTTGGTACGCCTATGACCTGAGGCATGAGTTCCCCTTTGTATTATTACGGGACGCTGATCATCGTGGGTTCAGGGCACGCAAAAAAAGCAGGCGCAACCTGACGAAAATCAAGACTTGCGTACTGTACTTACGCCAGACAATTGGGCATTGATGTACATCAAACTCAGGCAAGGCCGCACGACCCTATTTCAGGGCGAGTAACTGGCTCAAAAAGCTTCTCTTATGCCGTTCCGGCCCGCCCCAGAAACTGCAAAGCGGCGAGGCGCGCATACAGGCCCTTTTCGCGCACCAATTCGTCGTGCGTGCCGGTGGCAATGATGCGGCCGTCGTCCATCACGATGATGCGGTCGGCGTTCTGCACCGTCGCCAGGCGGTGCGCCACGATCAGCGTGGTGCGGTTCTGCATCAGGCGCGCGAGCGCCAGCTGCACAAAGTGCTCGCTCTCGGCGTCGAGCGAGCTGGTCGCCTCGTCGAGCAGCAGCACCGCGCGGTCGGCCAGGAGCGCGCGCGCGATCGACAATCGCTGGCGCTGGCCACCGGAGAGCCTCACGCCGCGTTCGCCCATGAAGGTGTCCATGCCCTGCGGCAGGCGCTCGATGAATTCCGCGGCGTAGGCGGCGGCGCAGGCTTCCTGCACCTCGGCATCGCTGGCATCGGGCCTGCCGTAGCGCACGTTCTCCCGCACCGAGGCGGCGAATATCACCGGGTCCTGGGGCACCAGCGCGATGCGCCTGCGCAGCAGGCGCGGGTCGGCCTGCCGCAGTTCGACGCCATCCAGGCTGACGCTGCCCGAATCGGCGTCGTAATAACGCAGCAGCAGCTGCAATACCGTCGACTTGCCCGCGCCCGAAGGGCCGACCAGCGC
>JAPLRD010000401.1 GCA_026399375.1 Pseudomonadota bacterium | reverse complement strand
GCCGCAGATGTCTGAGAAGCTCTTTCAAGATGATCAGCCATTGGTGATCGGCCTGGTTTCCATCAGCGACCGCGCTTCGACCGGGGTGTATCGGGACGAAGGCATTCCGGCGCTGGAGGAATTTTTCGGCAAAGCCATAGCGAGCCCCGTCTGGCGCCTGGAAAAGCGCCTGATCCCGGACGAACAGCCGGTGATCGAGAAGACCCTGATCGAACTCGTCGACGACGCGGGCTGCCAGCTGGTGCTCACCACCGGCGGCACCGGCCCTGCAATGCGCGACGTCACGCCCGAGGCCACGCTCGCGATCGCGCACAAACTCATGCCCGGATTCGGCGAGCAGATGCGCCGGATCAGCCTCGAATTCGTTCCCACAGCCATCCTGTCGCGCCAGGTTGCGGTGATCCGCTATCGTCGCGCTGCCGGCACACCGCCGACGGGCAGCCTGATCATCAATCTTCCCGGCCAGCCGAAGTCGATCAAAGAGACGCTCGAGGGCTTGAAGGACAAAGACGGCAAACAGTTGGTCCCGGGCATATTCGCCGCCGTGCCCTACTGCATCGACCTCATCGGCGGGCCGTACATCGAAACAAACGATGACGTGATCAAGGCGTTTCGCCCGAAGTCCGCGATCCGGCCGAAGAAGGATCAGCTACTTTGAGCGCAGAGCTGCTGGAAACCCTGGAGATTGAGACTGCGCCTCACCCGCAGGCCAGTATCATCTGGATGCACGGCCTCGGCGCCGACGGCAACGACTTCGCGCCCCTGGCCGGCGAAATCGATCTCCCGTTTGGCGTGCGCTACATCTTCCCCCACGCTCCGCCGATGCCGGTGAGCATCAACGGCGGCTATGTGATGCGCGCCTGGTACGACATCAGCGACGCGGCCATCCGGCGCGAAGACGAAGCGGGCGTGCGCGCCTCGCAACGCAGCGTGGAGGCCTTGATCGCGCGCGAAAAGGCGCGCGGTATCGCAGCGAACCGCATCGTACTCGCCGGCTGCTCCGAGGGCGGGGCGATCGCGCTGCATGCCGGCCTGCGCCATGCCGAACGCCTCGCCGGCATCATGGCGCTCTCGACCTATGTGCCGCTAGCCGACAAGCTCGCAGCCGAGGCCAGCCCCGCCAACCGCGACGCGCCGATTTTCATGGCCCACGGCACGCACGACCCGGTGATTTCCGTCGCGCGCGCCAAGGAGTCGCACGATCTGCTGCTGCAACTGGATTACAAGATCGAGTGGCACGAATACCGGATGGAGCACTCCGTGTGCCCGCAGGAACTCGCCGACCTCGGGGAGTGGCTCAGGCGCGTGCTGGGCTGACACGCCTCGCCTGCAATACCGCGGCGGCTGCGTGCAGTTTGTGCGCCGTGATGCGACAGCAGAAGGGCTCCTTGCGGAGCCCTTCTGGTTTTGACCGCCCGCTAGCCAAGAATCGGCATTACTTCAACGCCGTGGCTATAGCGGCGATCTGGTCGGTCGTCAGCGTGCTCAGCGATTTCATGATGGACAGATTCGCAATCCCGTTCGATATCGCCGCCGCGCTTGCCCCTCGCTTGTTCGACGATGCCAAGGAACCGTGGCAGCCGGAACAGGCTTGTCCGTAGAGTGCCACACCATGGATAGCGGGCGCCCCCACGACCGTCGGAGTGGTCGGTGTGGTCGTCGGC
>JAPLRD010000204.1 GCA_026399375.1 Pseudomonadota bacterium | reverse complement strand
TCTATGGTCACCAGCGGCAGCGCGCGCAGATCTTCGCGCCCTTTCGCGTCGTTCGGACGCACCTCGTCCGGAAGCTTTTCCGCGAAGCGCATCACCGCGCTGGAGAATTCGTAGGGCAGTTCGTGCTTCCGGAGCGCGATCTCGATCTCCATGCCGGGGTCGGCGTAATTGCCCAGGATTTCGACGATGCGCCCCGCGGGCTGCGCGTTCTTGTTCGGCTGATCGACAATTTCCACCGTCACCACCTGCCCCGGTAGCGCGCCCATGTCCGCGCCGGGCGGTATCAGAATATCCTGGCTGATGCGGCGGTTTTCCGCGGAGACGAACGCGACGCCGTGCGGTTTGTGCAGCCTGCCGACGAGGCGCGTGTTGGCGCGAGAGATGATTTCCACGATGGTGCCTTCCGGGCGCCCGCGCCGGTCGATTCCGCTCGTGCGCGCCATGACACGGTCGCCGTGCAGCACTTTGCGCATCTCCTTCTCGGACAGGAACAGGTCCGGTCCGTCGTCGTCCGGAATGAGAAAACCGTAGCCATCCGGGTGTCCTTCGACGCGGCCCGCTACGAGGTCGAGTTTTCCCGCCACGAGGATCGCATCGCGTCGATTGCGCATGATCTGGCCTTCGCGCTCCATGGCGCGCAGCCGCCGGCCGAAACTTTCCAGTTCAGCAGCTTCGATATGCAGCAGGCGGCACAGCGTTTCTTGCTGCACCGGAATGCCCTCCTTCGCCAGCGTCTCGAGTATCAACTCGCGGCTGGGCAGGGGATTTTCGTAGCGCTCGGCTTCGCGCGCATAGTGCGGATCGCGCCCGCGGCGCGAATCGGATTTGCGCGGCTCCGAAGCGGCGCCTGTGGTCGCGCGCGTCGCCGGAACTCTCGCGGCGCGTGCATTGGGGTTCTTTTTGAGGGTCTTCTTCATTGACAAAATTCTTGTTTCCTATAGAATTGCGCACCTTGTGCCCAGGTGGCGGAATTGGTAGACGCACATGGTTCAGGTCCATGCGGTGGAGACACTGTGGGGGTTCGAGTCCCTTCCTGGGCACCAAAGGCACTGAGACAGTATTTTACCTTATTTCTCAGTCCTTTATACTCGCGCAAATTCGATAGTCCTCGCGCGCAATCCAGCAGGCACGGTCAGATGGAAGGCTCGTGCATTCATCTGCCTGTCAGAACCTGACACCGCCGCGCGCTCTTCGCAACGAAGCAAGGGCGCCCTCACCTCCATTACCCCGAGTGCGCAGCACGCTCCAGTCGATCCGGTGTCAAAGGCAGGTCACGCACCCGCACACCGATGGCGTCGGCCAGCGCATTTGCGATCGCGGCAGCGGTCGGCCCCGCGGCGCATTCGCCCGCACCCAGGGGCGGCAATTCCGGACGCGGAACGATGTGCACGCTCAGTTCGCGCGGCAATTCGTCGAATCCGAGGATCGGATAGTCTTCCCAGCTACGCGTCGTGACCCGAATGGCGTTCCAGTGCACGGCCTCCTTCAGGGTCCAGCTTGCCGACTGCAGGACGCCGCCTTCCAGCTGATTGACGAGGCCGTCCGGATTGATCGCTTCTCCGGCGTCGACCGCGACCCATATGCGATCGAGAATGATGCGCTCCGTCACTTCGATTTCGACCACGACCGCGCAATATGCGCCCGTGTTCTTATAGCGTGCAAAGCCGATGCCGCGCCCCCGGACCGCGTCCTTGCGACACGCCGGGTCCTTGGCGCGATGCCAGCCGGATGCTTGCGCGACCGCCTGCAACACGTCGATGGCGCGCGCGTCACCCAGATGATCCAGGCGAAATGCGAGCGGGTCGCGCCCCGCCAGTAGCGCGAGTTCATCCATGCAGGATTCGATGGCAAACACGTTGGCGTACCCGCCAAGCGCGCGCAGCGCCGAGGTGCGCAGCGACGGCGTCTTTATCAAATGGTATTCGATTTTGCTTGAGGGCAGCGCGTAGATGGGAACAGCGTTGCGCTGCCCGCCGCCGGCCGGCAGCGGAAAGTCGCGCAGCGGCGGTACCGGTGCCGGAGGGTCGCGATGTGCGCCCGCGAGGCAGTAGAGCCAGGGGCCGTTGCCCGGCCGCTGCACGTGCGTCTGGCTCCACGTCTGGTGATGCCAGCGGTCGATGCGGCCCTGTGCGTCGAGCCCCGCGGCAATGCGCATTGACATTGCCGAACCGTACGGTTCCCAGGCGAATTCGTCGTCGCGCATCCATTGCAGGCGCACCGGACGCCCCGCCGCGCGCGCCAGCATGGCGGCGTCCACCGCGGCATCGTCGGCGCCGTTGTGGCCATAGCAACCGGCGCCGTCGGCGTGAATCACGTTGACGCGATCGACGTCGATGCCGAAGTGCTGCGCCAGTTCCCGCCGCAGCGGAAAACTACCCTGGGCATGCGACCATACCGTCAGCCGGCCGCCTTCCCATTGCGCCAGCGCGCAGGAAGGACCGATCGACCCGTGCGAGAGGAAAGGCCTCGAGTAATCGACTTCAATGCAACGGGGTTCGCCCTCCCCTGCGCCACCGGCACGGCCGCTCGCGTCGTCCCCGGGTTCGCCCAGCACGCTGTCCTCGCTAGCCAGCGACCGCAGCCAGTGCTGGTTCGGGGCATCCTGCGGCAGGCTTTCGCTCTCCTCCCATGCGGCCGCCTTTCGAATGGCGTCGGCGGCCGCAATCGCCTGCTCTTCGCGCTCGGCACATACCCCGATGTATCGCCCGTCGACCAGAACGGTGTGCACGCCCGGGAGCCGCTCTATGCCCTGGCGCGCCGCTTCGTCGAAACTGACCAGGCGCGCGGCGTAGGAAGGCGGCCGCACCACGCGTCCGTACAGCATGCCGGGCAACACCATGTCCTGTATGTAACCGGCGCCAAACAGTTTTTGCGCCAGGTCCGGCCTCATGGCGCTCGTGCCCGCGATGTGACGCGCGCCGTGCGGCTTGGGACGCGCGTCGCCGCCGGCGTTGCGGTCCAGATCGACACCGGATGCAAGATCGAGATAGCTGAAGCTCTCGCCGCCCGCGGCGGCGGAAAAGCGGCCGCCGGCGACGCGCACCGATTTCGGATCAATCGCGAGGCGCCGCGCCGCTTCCTCGACAAACAGCAGGCGCACCTCGGCGCAGATCTGACGCAGGGCCATGCCGCCGGCTTCGATGGAAAGACTGATTCCAGCGGCGCGTCCAGTTCATCCGCCGCGATCTGCAATTGCGCGATGCGGATGCCCTGGCCCAGTTCGACCTTGCCGGTATTGATTTCGATGCCGCCGTCCACGGCGATATGTACCCAGAGGGATAGCCGCGGCTTGTTGGCGACGTCGGCCGGAAGTCTTGTCCCGGAGCTCACTTGCCGACCTTCATCATGCGAACGGCACGGCGCGCCGCCCGCAGTATGCGCATGTGCGTGCCGCAGCGGCACAGGTGCCGATCCAGCGCCGCCAGCAGCTGCGCGTCGCTCGGTTCATCCGTCTTGTCGAGGAGCGCGGCGATGGAGACCATCATGCCGTTGATGCAATAGCCGCATTGCGCCGCCTGCTCCTCGAGAAAGGCCTGCTGCACCGGATGCGGCTGCTCCGGCGTGCCCAGTCCCTCGACCGTGGTGATGCTGCGGTTCTGCACCGCCCACATCGGCGTGTCGCAGCTTTGCACTGCATGGCCGTCGAGCATGACGGTACAACTGCCGCACGCCCCGGTGCCGCAACCGAAGCGCGTGCCTTTCAGGTTCAGGTCATTGCGCAGGACGTAGAGCAGCGGCGTGTCCGGATCGACGCTGACGCGTGCCTTGCGACCGTTGACGACGAGATCGAATTCCTGATTCGGCATGATTGAACGGTTAGAAAAGACCCGGCTGCCACCGCGCCTATGACCGCGGGCGGCGGATCTTCAGAAGCCGTGCGGCGTTGCCGCCCAGGATCAGATTCCGCTCCTCGGCGGACAAGCCGGTGACGCTCTCTACCAGCCTGACCGGGTCGTCCTCCCCCATGTCGAACGGATAGTCACTGCCCATCAGCACCTGCTTCGCGCCGTAGCGCCCGAGCAGCGATTCGAGCAGGCCGGCGTCGAAGGTGATGGTATCGAAGAAGAACTTCTTCAGGTAGAAGGAAGGCTTCTTCCTGACGGTCGTGCGCGCGTCGGGCCGCACCTTCCATCCATGATCCATGCGCGCGTGATAATGCGCGAGATAGCCACCGGCGTGCGCCACGCAGAACTTCAGCCGCGGGTAGCGGTCCAGCACGCCGCCGAAAATCAGATGGCTGACCGCCAGCGTCGACTCCAGCGGGTTGCCGATGATGTTGTTGAAATAGTAATCCGTCATCCTGTCTGCATGGGTGAAACCCATGGGGTGCAGGAAAATCACCACGCCCAGTTCCTGCGCCTTGGCGAAAAACCGGTCCAGGCCGAGGCGCTTGTCCGCCAGATCGATGCCGTTGACGTTGGTGCCGATTTCCACGCCGCGCATGCCGAGCTTTTTCACGCAGCGCTCGAGTTCCTTCACGGCCAACTTCGCGTCCTGCAGCGGCACCGTGCCCATGCCGACGAAGCGCGACGGGTGCGCCGCCGCGATTTCAGCGATGCGGTCGTTGATGTCGCGCGCGAGCGCCAGGCCGAAATCCGGGTCCGCGTAGTAGTAATACTGCGAAGGCGACGGCGATACCGCCTGGACGTCGATGCGCATGCGGTCCATGTCGCGCAGGCGCGTGGCGATATCGGAGAGCTTGGGGCCGCGCTCTTTCATCTGCCTGACGTTGACCTCGCGCGTGAGCTGGTTGGCGTAGACGATGGAAGGCTCTTTCTTGAACGGCTCCAGCGGCGCCGCCTTGGCGCTCACCTCGTTGTTCTGAAAGTGGCAATGAAAATCGACGTGAAAATGCCGGCCCCGCTTGCCTTTCGCGGACACCGCGCCGCTGCCGGCCGCGGTAGCGCCGATCTGGCCGCGCGCAGGCTCGCCGCTTCCCCCGCGCGTCCCACGAACCGGTATGCGTTCCCCGGCATGACTGCAGTGCTCATGACTTTCTGCGGTACAGGTGAAGAACATCGAATGCCTCCGGGAAGGGGATTTTGTGAAATTTCCGCCGGAAACCGGCGAATAACCGAATTGAAATAGGACTTTCTTTTCCGGGCGACTAGTGGATACCCAGGTAGCGCTCCAGGATGGCCTGGTCCGCCGTCAGTTGCTTCGGGTCACCTTCCCAAACCACCCGGCCGGTTTCGAAGATATACACGCGATCCGCCACCGCCAGTGCGCTGTAGAGATTCTGCTCGACCAGCAGGATGCCCAGGCCTTCCTTTCGCAGCGACGCGAGGATGCTCTCCACCAGTTCCACCATCACCGGCGCCAGACCCTCGGTGGGCTCGTCCATCAACAGTATGCGCGGGCCCGTCATCAGCGCCCGGCCGATGGCCAGCATCTGGCGCTCGCCGCCGGAAATCTGGCTGGCACGATGGTTCTTGCGTTCCTGCAGCCGGGGGAATGCGTCGAATACGCGTTGCACCGTCCAGGCGCCAGGCAGGCCGTGGTCCAGCATCTCCAGATGTTCGAGCACGGTGAGAGACGCGAACAAGCGGCGTCCCTGCGGCACATAGCCGATGCGCTTTGCCGCGATCTGGTGCGAGCGCAGGCCGGCCAGGTCGGCGCCATCAATGCTGACGCGCCCGCCCGTTATGCGCGGCGAGCCCAACCCCATGACGGAGCGCACGAGCGAGGTCTTGCCCATGCCGTTGCGGCCGAGCAGCGCCACGATCTCCCCTTCGGCCACCCGCATGGAGACGCCGTTCAGCACCTGCGCTTCGCCGTAGGCCGAGCACAGGTCCACGACTTCAAGCATGGCGCGGCCTTCCCAGATAGATCTCCTGCACCTGCGCATTGCCGCGGATTTCATCCGGGCTGCCTTCGACCAGGACCTTGCCCTGATGCATGCAGACCACGCGGTCTACGAGGCCCAGCGCGAGATCGATGTCGTGCTCGATCAGGATCAGCGAGAGCGTAGCCGGCAGGCCGCGGATCACCTCCGCCATCACCACCCGGTCGGCCGGCGACAGCCCCGCGGCCGGTTCATCCAGCAGCAGCAGCCGCGGTGAACTGGTGAGCGACATGGCCAGTTCCAGCTGACGCTGCTCGCCATAGGAAATTTCTTTCACCAACAGATGCCGCTTGCTCTCCAGGTGGCATTTCGCCAGTGCTGAATCCACCAGCTGCTGTTCCACCCCCCGCGCGCTGTCCGAACGCCACATGGAAAACTTGACCCTGCCCAGGCCGCGGGCCGCAAGGAGCAGATTCTCTTCCACCGACAGCCCGAAGAAGAGATTGGTGATCTGAAAGGTGCGCGCGATGCCCCGCTGGGCGCGGCCGTTCGGGTTGAGTCGCGTGATGTCCTTGCCGTCGAGCAGGACCGCACCGCAGGTCGGCGGCGGCATGCCGCTGATGGCGTTGAAAAGCGTCGTCTTGCCGGCGCCGTTGGGGCCCAGAATGGCGACGCGCTCGCCCGCCGCGACTTGAAGCGAAATTCCGTCGACCGCCTTCAGCGCACCGAAGTGGATGCCGACGTCTTCGAGTTTTAACAATGGTGGATTCATCGTTCGCATGGGCCCGCCGCGCAGCGCTGCAGCGGGCCGGCCGGATTTTCGCCGGCTTTGCCCGATATGGCCGTTACGTGTCCGCCCTTAGGATTTCTTGATGCCCTGGAAGGTGCGCGAATACGGCGGTTGTTTCATGTAGTCCTCCGGCTTGTAGGTCCAGAACTGCGACACCGCCGGATAGGTCTCGATCGGCACGTTCCAGTAGCGGCCGTCCGGGCGCTTCACCACATTGCGGATGAACACGTCATAGATCGGATTGCCGTAGGTGTCCAGGCGCACCGGACGGCCCAGCGGCGAATTGTTCAGCACGGTGTTGCGCACCGCCTCGAGGAACTTGGGCCGGTCCTCGACGTTGCCCCTCACGGCGGTGATCGCTTCGCCGAGCCAGATCGCAGCCGAGTAATGCGAGAAGCCGTAAAGCGAAGGCAGGTGTTTGTAGGCCGCTTCGTAATCCGCGACGAATTTCTTCGTCGCCGCAGTATCATTGCCTTCGGCAAAGTGGGCAGAACTGATGATGCCTTCGGCTTCGGCGCCCAGCGTTCGGATCACGGACTGGTCGGTCGCGTTCTGCGCGCCCAGCAGCGGAATCTTGCCTTTCAAGCCGAAGTTGGACCACTGCTGGATCAGGCGTGTCGCGTCGGCGCCGGTTTCCATCGCGAACACCGCGTCCGGCTTATCCGACTGGATCTGCGCCAGGTAGGGGCTGAAATCCTGGGTGTTGAGCGGATGCCAGTGCTGCGCGGCGATGCTGCCGCCGAGTTCGGTGAAGACCTGTGAAAACCCGCCGCACTGCTCGTGGCCGAAGGTGTAGTCCTGGGAGATGGTGATGATCTTGCGGTAGCCTTTTTTCTTGAAGGCATAGTCGGCGAGCGGCCGCGGCATCTGGCTGGCCGTATACCCGGCCACACGGATCACGTTCGGAATGCGCTTGCGCTGCGTGAGGTCGTCGGCGGCGATCACCGGGATGAAGTACGGAATGCCGTTGGTCTTGGCATACTCGGCCACCGCTAGACCGGTATTGGCGAGCAGGTCGCCGATCAGAAAATCGACCTTGGTCTGTTCGGTCAGCTTGCGCGCCTTCTGCAGGGCGATGTCCGGATTGGAACCGTCGTCTTCGATGAAAATCTGCACTTCGCGGCCAGCGATCTTCTTGCCGACCTGGTCCCAATACAGATTGAAGCCTTCGGCGATTTCCTTGCCTCCGGATGCCACCACGCCGGTCAGCGGCGTGAGCAGGCCGATCTTGATCGGGCCCGTCCCTTGCGCCAGCACCTGGCTGAAATTTCCATATGCGGCGAGGCCGCTGAGCGCTGCGGTTGATTTTACGAAGGTCCGACGATCCATTTTGTTCTCCTGTCTATGTGGTTATGCGTTGTTGCGGCTGCAGTGAAACGTCAATGCTCATGCCGGCTGCGTTGACACCTGATTCTTGGTCGTCTTGCGCCGGCCCAGCAGCGAGCGGATTTTGCCGACGATGCCTTCCGGCGCGAAAATCATCGTCAGCACAAACAGCAGGCCCAGCACCATGGACCAGCGCTCAGTATAGGAACTGACGACATTCTCCAGCAAAATGATGATGCCGGCGCCGACGACCCCGCCGAACAAGGTGCCCACACCGCCGATAATGGCCATCAGCAGGCCTTTGACCGATTGCGCCAGCGCCACGGTGGACGGACTGACGAAACTGTTGAAAAAAGCATAGAGCACGCCCGATATCCCCGCCATCAGCCCGGAAAAAAGGAAACCGAGCAGCAGATGGGCCGTCGTGTTGTAGCCCAGGCTTCTCATCCGCGATTCGCTCTCGCGTATTCCCTTGAGCGCCAGGCCGAAGGGGGAGCGCACGAAGCGCCACATCACAAAACTGGCGAGAAGCCCGATCACCAGCACGAAATAATAGAAGCGCACCGGATCGGACAGCCACTCCGGGCGCGCGTTGCCGCGCAGGCCGTTCTCGCCTCCGGTCACCGATGTCCAGCGCTGGCATACCCCCCACACGACCATCCCCAGCGCAAGCGTCAGAAGAAGGAAGTAGACGCCGGTCGTTCGCACCGCCAGCAGCGCAAAAACAAGCGACACCGCAACCGCAGTGGCAATGCCCAGCGCCACCCCGATCCAGGGATTTCCGCCCGCCGAAGTGACGTAGTACATGACGACGTAGGTGGCTGCGCCGAAGATCGCGCCGTGGCACAGGGGCGTGCGCCCTGCGTAGCCGGCTAGGATATCCACCGACATCGCGAGCAGCGCGTAGATCAGCGTAAGCGTGGCGAGGCTGGTCTGGTAGCCTGGAAACAGCGCAGGCACCGCGGCCAGAAGCGCAACCACTGCCGCGGTCCACAAGGATTTCGAGTCTGGTTTCACGCGCCGCCCGTCACACAGCCCGGCCAAAAAGACCGTGCGGGCGGAATGCCAGCAGCAAGGCCATCGGCCCGAATATAACAAAGTAGGCGAGTTCGGGAAACCACACCTGCCCGAAAGTCGAGAGCATCGCCACGGCAATGCTGCCCAGCGCCGCGCCGGCCAGGCTCCCGCGCCCGCCGATGATGACCACCGCCAGGCTGAATACCAGAATCTCGGAATCGGCGGTCGGATAGAGCGAAAGAAAGGCGCCGCCCATCGCGCCGGCGACCCCGGCCAGGGCCATGCCGAGCATGAAAGTGATCACGAAAACCTTGCGGATATTGACGCCCATCGCCTCCACCGTTTCCGCATCGTCGACACCGGCGCGTATGAGCGCACCCAGGCGCGTGCGGTTCATCAGCAGCCACAGCAGCACCAGTACGATGACACCCACGAGCAGCACGAACAGGCGGTAGCGCGGATAGGTCATGCCGAAAAATTCCAGCGGCCCCTGCAGCAACTGCGGCGTGGGCACGCTGAAGGTGTCGCCACCGAAGATCACCAGCGCCGCGTCGTTGAGCATCAGCGCCAAGCCGAGGGTCATCAGCACCTGGCGCAATTCGGCCCCCTTGACAAAGCGCAGCAGCGACTGCTCGACCAGGCCCAGCAACGCGACCGCGACCGCTGCCGCCGCGACGCCGAGAATGAAACTTTGTGTCGATACCGCGACCACATACGCGACGTACCCCCCCATCAGGTACATCGCGCCGTGCGCCAGGTTCACGATGCGCATCAACCCGAAGATCAGGGTGAAGCCGCTCGCAACCAGGAACAGCAGCGCCGCGAAAGTCAGACCGTTGAAGATCTGGAACAGCGTGAACGACATCAGCCGCCGGCCTTCCCTTTCTTGCCGGCGCCCGCGTTGCGCGCCGCTTCGGAGCGGTGCCAGTCGAGGATCTGTTCGCCGGTCCAGAACAGCACGTCCTTGCGCGCGCTCATGCGCTCGAAAATCTTGCGGAACCACTTCAGCCGGTGCGGCGCGCCCATGATGTAGGGATGGACCACCAGCGCCATGACGCGGGCGGATTCACGCGAGTCCTCGTACAACTGGTCGAACTGGTCCATCGCGCGATCGTAGTATTCGCGCGCGCTGTGGTGCTGGATCAGCATCATTGCGACGTCGTTGCATTCCTGCGTGTACGGAATGTTGGTGATCCCCTTGCCGCTGCGGGTCTTGAGTTCGACCGGCTGGTCGTCCAGCACCCAGTCGCAGACGTAGTCGTAGCCGGCTTCCTGCAGCAGGTCCGGCGTTTCCCAGGTTTCGGTCAGCCCCGGTCCGAGCCAGCCGCGCGGCGGCTTGCCGCTGAACTTCTTGATCGCCTCGGTGGTGAGGCGTATGGCTTCGGCTTCGTTCTCCACCTTCTGCATGTTCTTCTGGATGAAACCGTGGCCGAGGAATTCCCAGTTACGCTCTTTCGCCGCCTCGGCGATCTGCGGATAGGTGCCCAAGCACGCGCCGTTGACCGCGAGCACGGCCGGCATCTTGAACTGGTCGAATACTTCGAGCATGCGCCAGAAGCCGACTCGGTTGCCGTATTCATGCCAGGCCCAGTTCGGGATGTCGGGCGAAGGCGAGCCCCCCGCCGGCGGCGTCAGGACCGTACGCGGCATGGGCTGATTGATGTCCCATTCCTCGACGTTGACGATGACCCAGACCACCATGCGCGCGCCGTTCGGCAGCACCATTTTCGGGCGGGACGTGATCGGCGAGTAGGTCAGGCGTTCTTGCGGCAGCATCGGACTTCTCCTAATGGATTATGTGTGGACCTATGGTTGCGCGAAAGACGGCGATGCCTTCCACGCTTGCCTCTATCCGGTCGCCAGCGACCACGGGGCCGACGCCGTCGGGCGTGCCGGTGTAGATCAGGTCGCCCGGCATGAGGCGGTAAAGACGGGACAACTGCGAAATGATCTCTGGCACGTTCCAGATCAACTGCGACAGATCGGTCTTCTGCCGCTGCACATCGTTGACGCTGAGCAGAAGCGCGCCGCGCTGCGGATGCCCGGTCACGCCCGCCGGTACGATCGCGCCGCAGGGAGATGAATGGTCGAAGGACTTGCCGTTTTCCCAGGGATGGCCGGCCTTGGCCGCCGCGCGCTGCAGATCGCGCCGCGTCATTTCAAGTCCGACGGCGTAACCGAAAATGTGTTCGTTCGCGGCCGCAGCGGCTATGTCCTCGCCGGCCTTGCCGATGGCGACGACCAGTTCCGCCTCGTACTGATAATCCGAGGTCGCCGTGGGATAGGGCACGGTCACGCCCTCCTCCACGATGGAATCCGAAGGCTTCTGAAAGAAAATCGGCGGATCACGCTCGTCGGCCTCGCCCATCTCCCGGATATGCGCCAGATAGTTGCGCCCGATGCAATAGATGCGGCGCACCGGAAAGCGGGAGGAAGACCCCTGCACCGCCAATGAGGGCCTTGCTTCCGGCTCGAACACGTACTCGGCTCCGCTCATGCCTTGCCGCCCGCCTTGGCCTTGGTGTACCAGTCGAGGATCTGCGCGCCGTTCCAGTGCAATACACCGTCATGTTTGTTGATGTGCTCGTACACCTTTTCCAGGTAACCGATGCGAAACGGCTGCCCGCTGATGTACGGGTGGATCGCGATGGCCATGATCTTCGGGCGCTCGGCCGACTCGAGGTAATAGCGATCGAAGGTATCGATGCACTTTTGCGTCCAGTAAGCGGCCTCGTGGTGCTGCACGATCATCATCGGAATATCGTTGTTCTCGACGCTGTAGGGCAGCGTCACCAGCGGACCGTGGGTGGTCTGGATCTCGGTCGGCTCGTCGTCATAGGGGAAATCGCCTATGTATTTGACGCCGGCGGCCGCCAGCAGGTCGGGCGTTTCGTTGGTCTGGGTGAGGCCGGGCCCGAGCCAGCCGACGGGGCGCTTGCCGGTGAATTTCTCCAGCGTGTCCATGGAGCGCTCGATCATGGCCTTCTGGTCTTCCACTTTGTGGATCGGCATCTGCTCGTAGGCGTGCCCCATGAATTCCCAGCCGGCCTCCAGGCAGGACTGCGCCACGCGCGGGTAGTCCACGGTCACCCGCGCATTGATGGACAGCGTGGGCTTGATGCCGAGGGAGTCATACAGTTTCTTGAAACGCCAGAAACCGACGCGCATGCCGTATTCGTGCCAGGCCCAGTTCGGCACGTCCGGCTGCAGCGCCACGCCGGTCGGCGCCGGCAGCACCTGCCGCGCCATGGGGCGTGCGATATCCCACACTTCCAGATTGACTCTTGTTGCCCGGCAATTTGAGCGCAGGACGATCGACGATCGCCGAATAGGTCGCGCGCTCGCGCGGAATCATTGCCATGATGCTCTAGCTCCTGTAGCGGTATTTCATGTTGAACGAAGTATGCCCCATATCCCGACCGGCGCTCCGCCCGCCTACTTCACCTGCAACTCGGCCAAGCCCATGACCTCCTGCGAGGTCATGACGAAACCGAAGGCCGTGCGAATGCACAGCAGCGCCGCCTCGTGCAGCTCATGGCTGTCCATGGTGTCGACGCAATCGCTGGGCACGATGATGGCATAGTCCATGGAGCAGGCCGCCGTTACCGTCGACAATATGCAGCTGTTGGTGTTCACCCCGGTAATAATCAGCGTGTTTATGCCGTGCGAGCGCAGCAACAGATCCAGGTCGGTGGCGACGAAGCAGTTGTAGCGCTTCTTCGTGTCCACCACCCAGTCGCGCTTTTCGTCCAGCAGTCCGGGCATCACCTGGCAACCGGGCATGCCGATGATATTGTGCTTCATCACGTTCTTGCGCGGATTGTTCGGGTCCTCGGCGCGCGTGCGCCAGAA
>JAPLRD010000085.1 GCA_026399375.1 Pseudomonadota bacterium | reverse complement strand
CGAAGGCGTGGACATGGTGACGGTGGTGACCGAAGGCATCTTCAGTTACTGTGGCGTGAAGCTCAAGATCGATACGGATCGCTACCTCGGTCCGGAGCAGGCGGCGGTGCGCGTGGACGGCGAGCAGATCGGCCATGTGACCACCGCGGAATACGGCTCGCAGATGCTGTCGGTCGGCGGCGTGCACAACCTCACCGGCGGCGGCAAGAAACAGGGCCGGGTCACCTGCGATTCGCTGCTGAAGCTGTGCAACAAAGAGCCGGTGGAACTGGTCATCGACGGCGGCGCGAGCGTCGTGGTGCAGGCGGGCAAGGCGCCGATCGTGAACGGCGTCGCGGAAGTGCGCATGCGCGTCGGCTGCGGCTCGGCCACCATCGGCATATTCGCGCCGCAGTGGATAGGCCACACCGACGAAGTCATCGTGGTCGACGATCACATCACCGGCGTGCTCTCCGAGCACCAGGCCGGGCGCTTTCTCGAACTGCGCCCCTCGGGCATCAAGATACGCGGCAAACGCTCGACGCCGGGACGCTACTTTCAGGTCGCAGAACCCGGCCTGGGCTGGGGTGGCACCAATCTCACCGACCCGCTTTCCATCATCGAGAAGATAGACCCCAAGACGGCTTGGCCGGGCATGCGGCTGTTGATGGTTTCGACCACGGGCGAGCATTCGGCCTGGTTCGTGCTCGATCAGGATCTGAAACTGCAGCCGGCGGAAATGCCGGCTGCAATCCAGGCGGTGGTCGAGCGCATCGCGGAGAATTGCGAACCTGCGCTGTGCACCGTCCTGTTCATGGCCGGGGCAGGTGGCAGCCTGCGCGCCGGCGTCACGGAAAACCCGGTCAGGCTGACGCAGTCGGTGAAGGCTGCCCTCACCCGGGTTACCTGCGGCGGCGCCCCGGTCTATATCTGGCCGGGCGGCGGCATCACGCTCATGGTCGACGTGACCCGCATGCCGGACAAATCGTTTGGTTACGTGCCGACGCCGGCGATCGTCGCGCCGATCGAATTCACGTTGCGCCTGGACCACTACACGGAGTTGGGCGGCTTTTCCGAGCGGGTGCTGCCGGTGGACGAGGCGCTGAAGAACACCCCCTACGTCAATCAACGCTGGCGCGAGGAAAATCCCTGGCCGCTGAAGCCGGAAGGCGAATGAACTGGGCCGGCGCGAGTTCAGCGCGACTGGCCGACGGCCGCCTGCACCTGCAGCACGGCCCCATCGAACTGATCATAGAAGCCTGGGGCACGCCGGGCGAGGTCGAAGCCGCCTATACACAGGCGGGCGCGAGCTTCGAAAACATTCTCGAAGTACTGGTGCAGGAACTGCCTCAACTGCGCGCCCCGTTGGGCGACGCGCAACCGCTGCTGCGCGGCCCCGTGGCGCGGCGCATGCTCGCGGCCTGCTGGCCGCACCGGGCGCACTGCATCACGCCGATGGCCGCGGTAGCCGGCAGCGTCGCCGACGAAATCCTGGAAGCGCTGCTGCATGGTCGTGCGCTCGACAAGGCTTACGTCAACAACGGCGGCGACATCGCACTGCATCTCGCCGAGGGCAACGCGCTGACCCTGGGCGTGGTGAACGACGTCGACAACCCGGCGATCGATGCCGCGGTCACACTGTCCGCCGCCATGCCGGTGCGCGGATTGGCGACATCAGGCTGGCGCGGACGCTCGCAGTCGCTGGGCATCGCCGATGCCGTCACCGTTTTCGCTGCAGACGCCGCAACGGCCGATGCCGCGGCAACCATGGTCGCCAACGCGGTGAATGTCGAGCATGAGGCGATTTCCAGAATTCCGGCGTGCGAGCTGCGCAGCGACAGCGATCTGGGCGATCTGCCGGTTACCGCAGCGGTCGGCACCCTGCCCTCCCCGCTGCGCATCGCGGCGCTCGCAAATGGCGCGGAGCGGGCGCGCGAGCTGCAGCGTCGGAACTTGATTTACGCCGCCTATCTGGCGCTGCAAGGCGAAGTGCTGGCAGTGCTTCCCGCCGCCCTTCCCGGGCAGGCGCCAGCACGCAGCAGGGCGGGCGGATAATATCCACACCGCCACGACATGATCATCAGCGATCCGTACTTCTATCTCATCGCGATCCCGGTCGTGCTGCTGACCGGCTTGTCCAAGACCGGGATTCCCGGCCTGTTCGGCGGCATGGCGGTCCCGTTCCTCTCGCTCGTCATCTCGCCGCTTCAGGCAGCCGCAGTCATGCTGCCAGTACTTTGCTTCATTGACCTTTTCGGGCTGCGCGCTTTCTGGGGTGTCTACGATCGTCCCAACATGCCGATCCTGATCGTCGGACTGGTCGCTGGCGTCGTGGTTGGCACGCTCATATTCGGTCTGGTGCGGCAGGATGTTCTACGCCTGGCGATCGGTGGCATTGCGATCACATTCGCGTTGAACAATCTCTTCGGCTGGGCGAAGAACCGGCCACCCAGCAAGACCTCCTGGACGCGCGGCGTATTCTGGTCCACCGTGTCCGGCGTCACCAGCTTTCTCGCGCATGCGGGGGCGGCACCGATCATGGCTTATCTGCTGCCGCTGCGCCTCGACAAACGCGTCTACGTCGGAACGACGGTGTGGTTCTTCTTCGCATCGAATTACTCGAAGATCATCCCGTACGCCTTCCTCGGGCAGCTGGACACAAGCAACTTCCTCACGGCACTTGTGCTGCTGCCCTTCGTCCCGGTCGGCGTCAAACTCGGCCTGCTGATTCAGGGCAGGCTCAATGAGCGCATGTTCTACCAGATAAGCTACTGGGCGCTTCTGGGCATAGGCGTCAAGCTGATCTATGACGGCGTGGTGCAATCGTAGGCCGGAGACGCCGTGTGTCCAGACACGGATCAGCGGAATCTCTCCACTTCGCCGCTCGCGCCTTTTGTGCGAGGCGCTCGGGGAGCAAGCACCATCGCAATGCAGGACGGCCGTCGCACCGCGGGCTGATGAAATTGTGTATATTCGGGCGATGAACGTATTCGTGCAGCCGGATGCCTGCTGCGCATACGAATTCAGGAATCGAATCGGTCGAAGAAAATGAACCTCAGGGAGAACGAGATGACTGCACGCAGAGCTTTCTTGTTGGGCGCGGCAACGCTGGCGCTGTCCGCGGCTTTCAGCGGTCCTGCCGCCGCACAAGGCACGATCAAGATCGGCGAAATGAACAGCTACAAGGTATTCCCCGCCTTCCTCGAGCCGTACAAGAAGGGCTGGGAACTCGCGCTCGAGGAAATCAACGCCTCCGGCGGCGTACTCGGACGCAAAATGGAAGTCATCTCGCGCGACGACCAGGGCAATCCGGGTGAGGCGGTGCGCGTTGCGGAAGAGCTGGTCTCGCGCGAAAACGTAGCCTTCCTCATCGGCACTTTCCCCTCCAACCTGGGGCTGGCGGTCGCAGATTTCGCCAAGCAGAAGAAGATACTTTTCATCGCGGCCGAACCCCTCACGGACAAGATCGTGTGGCAGAACGGAAACAAGTACACCTTCCGCCTGCGCCCTTCGACCTATATGCAGACGGCGATGCTGATCCCCGAGGCGGTGAAGCTGAAGAAGAAGCGCTGGGCCATCGTTTATCCCAATTATGAATACGGCCAATCGGCCACGGCGGCGTTCAAGGCACTGCTCAAGAAAGCGCAGCCGGATGTCGAATTCGTCGCAGAACAGGCGCCGGCGCTGGGCAAGATCGAAGCCGGCGCTGTGGCGCAGGCGCTGGCCGACGCCAAACCCGATGCGATTTTCTCGGCGCTTTTCGGCCCCGACCTGACCAAGTTCGTGCGCGAAGGCCAGACCCGCGGCCTGTTCAAGGACAAGGTCGTATTCAATCTGCTCGGCGGCGAACCCGAGTACCTCGATCCCTTGAAGGAAGACACCCCGGTGGGCTGGTATGTGACCGGCTATCCGTGGCAGTCGATCAACACGCCGGAACACAAAAAGTTCCTGGCCGCCTACCAGAAGAAATACAACGACTATCCGCGCCTGGGCTCTATCGTCGGCTATTCGACCATGATGACCGCCGCTGAAGTCATCAAAAAAGCGACCAGCCTGGACCAGGAAAAGCTGGTGGCCGCGATGAAGGGCCTCACCATGGATACGCCGCTGGGCAAGATCACTTACCGCGCGCTCGATCATCAGGCGACCATGGGCGCCTACGTCGGCCGCCTGGGCGTCAAGGACGGCAAGGGCGTGATGAGCACCTTCACTTTCGCCGACGGCGCGAAATTCATGCCTTCCGACGAGGAAGTGAAGAAGATGAGACCCGCCGACTAATCCTGACTGAACAGCCTCCTCTTGCCTTGCGCAAGAGGAGGCATTTTCATTCATCCGCCCTGCCCGGCTCCGGACGGGAGGGCCGGATTCACCAGTTTCAAGCACCCCACAAGAATTGCATCGGGCAGCAATTGAGCTTCAGCACCATCGTCATACAACTTCTCAACGGCCTTGCCTCGGCGTCTTCGCTGTTTCTGGTCGCCGCCGGCCTGTCGATCATTTTTGGCGTCACCCGCATCGTCAACTTCGCCCACGGCTCCTTGTACATGCTGGGCACCTATATCGCCTACAGCCTGGTCAAGGCTTTTGGCGCCGGTCCGCTGGGCTTCTGGGGCGGCGTAATCTGCGCCGGCATCGCGGTCGGACTGTTCGGCGCGATCGTAGAGCGACTGTTGCTGCGGCGCCTGTATCACGCACCGGAACTGCTGCAGTTGCTCGCCACCTTCGCCCTGGTGCTGATCGTGCGCGATTTCGCGCTCTGGTTGTGGGGCCCCGAAGATCTCCTCGGCCCGCGCGCGCCCGGCCTGGGCGGCGCGACCGAGATCGCGGGCAGGCAGGTCCCCGGCGGTTTCAGGCCGGAGTTGAGGTTTGAAATGCCGCCACGGCGTCGGCCACGGAGGTGAAGCGGTTGACCACGCCAAGCTTGGCGTCGCTCACGCGCACACGCTGGGGCACGCTGGTGCGCGCCGCGACCGAGGATAGAGAAATGGCCGGCGCCCTGGGAGTCAATCAGGCGTGGCTGTTCACCAGCGTGTTCGCGCTCGGCTCGTTTCTCGCGGGCCTGGGCGGGGCGATACAGATTCCGCGCGAGCCCGCGGTGCTGACCATGGACCTGACGATTCTGTCGGACGTGTTCGTGGTGGTGGTGGTGGGCGGCATGGGCAGCATTCCGGGCGCCTTCCTCGCCGCCGTGATCATCGGCGTGATCAAGGCGTTCTGCATAGGCATCGGCAACGTCAGCCTGTTCGGCATCGCCTTCTCCTTCTCCAAGCTGACGCTGGTGGTGGAGTTCATCGTCATGGCCGTGGTGCTGGTCATCCGCCCCTGGGGCCTGCTGGGCAAAGAACAGGGCGTGCCGCGCGGCGCGGCCTCGGTCGAGCCGCCGCTCTACCTGCCCTCCCCCGGCCTGGTCAGAGCGCTCATCGCCGCACTGGCGCTGCTCGCCCTGCTGCCCGTGTTTTCCGATCAATACACGCTGGTGCTCCTGACCGACATCCTCGTCTTCGCACTGTTCGCGGTCAGCCTGCAATTCATCATGGGCCCGGCGGGGATGCACTCCTTCGGCCACGCGGCCTACTTCGGCCTCGGCGCCTACGCCGCAGCACTCTTGCTCAAGCACGCGGTGCCGATGGAAGCGGCACTGCTGCTCGCGCCGCTGGGCGGCGGCCTGGGGGCGCTCCTCTTCGGTTGGTTCTGCGTGCGGCTGTCGGGCGTGTACCTCGCCATGCTGACCCTCGCTTTCGCCCAGATCGCGTGGTCGGTGGTGTACCAATGGGACGACTTTACCGGCGGCTCCAACGGGCTGGTCGGCATATGGCCGGCGCAATGGCTATCCTCCAAGATCGCGTTCTACTACATCGCTCTCGTGCTCTGCGCCGGCGGCATATTGATTCTCTGGCGCGTCGTATTCTCCCCTTTCGGCTTTGCGCTGCGCGCCGGGCGCGATTCGCCGCTGCGCGCCGACGCCATCGGCATCGACCTGCGCCGGCGCCAGTGGCTGGGTTTCGCGCTGGCGGGCGTATTCGCCGGGCTGGCAGGCGCAGTACACGCGTTTTCCAAGGGCAGCATCTCCCCCGACGCCCTGTCCATCCCGCGCTCGGTGGACGGCCTGGTGATGGTGCTGATGGGCGGCATCCAGACGCTCACCGGCGCCGTGGCCGGCGCGGCGGCGTTCACCTGGCTGCAGGACACGATCGCGCGCCAGACCGAATTCTGGCGCGCCCTGCTCGGCGGCATCATCCTGTTCCTGGTGCTCGCGTTTCCGCAAGGCATCGCCGGCTTCATCCGCGAGCGCTGGGAAGCGCGCTCTGGGAAAGAGCAGCCATGAGCGTTCTGCGGGTGTCGCATCTATCCAAGTCATACGGCGGCATACAGGCCGTCAGCGACGTGAGTTTCAGCCTGGCCGCGGGCGAACTGCTGGCGCTGATCGGCCCCAACGGCGCCGGCAAGACCACCTGCTTCAACCTGCTCAACGGCCAGATCGCCGCAGGCGGCGGCAGCGCCGAATTCGAAGGCCGCAACCTGATCGGTCTCGCCCCGCGCGACATCTGGCGGCTGGGAGTGGGACGCACCTTCCAGATCACCGCCACCTTTTCTTCCATGACGGTGCGGGAAAACGTGCAGACCACCCTGCTCAATTTCCACGGAAAGCTCAATTCGCTCACGTCCCTGGCCGAACGGCAGTACATCGACGAGGCGATGGCGCTGCTCGAACGCGTGGGCATCGCGGAACAGGCGGCGCGGCCCTGCGCCGTGCTTGCCTACGGCGATTTGAAGCGCGTGGAACTCGCGATCGCCCTTGCCAACAAACCGCGCCTGTTGCTGATGGACGAGCCCACCGCAGGCATGGCGCCGCAGGAGCGCGTCGCCCTGATGCAACTTACGGCGGAACTCGCGCGCGCATCCAACATCGCGGTGCTGTTCACCGAACACGACATGGACGTCGTGTTCGCGCATGCAGACCGCATCATCGTGCTCAACCGCGGCTCCCTCATCGCCGAAGGCAAACCGGCGGAAGTCCGCGCCAACCGCGAGGTGCAGGAAGTCTACCTTGGCTCCGGCAGTACCTATGGGGCAGAGCATGCTTGACGTGAAGGGCGTCAACAGCGCCTACGGCCGGGCGCACATCCTCTACGACCTCGGCCTGACGGCCAAGCGCGGCGAAGTGGTGGTGCTGCTGGGACGCAACGGCGCGGGCAAATCGACCACGCTGAAAACGCTGATCGGCCTGGTGCGGCCCCTTTCCGGCGAAATCGGCTTCGACGGAAATCGAATCGAACACCTGGAACCCTATCAGATCGCGCGCCTCGGCCTGGGCTACGTGCCCGAGGAACGGCGCATTTTCACCGGCCTCACGGTGATGGAAAACCTGGAAGTCGGCAGACAGGCGCCGCGCAGTGGACACCGGAAAAGCTGTTCCGGCTGTTTCCCAATCTGGAGCGCATGCGCCACCGGCCCGGAGGGCGCATGTCGGGCGGCGAACAACAGATGCTGACCATCGCCCGCACCCTGATGGGCAATCCCTCCACCATCCTGCTGGACGAGCCTTCCGAAGGCCTGGCGCCGGTCGTCGTCGAGCAGATGGCCAACACCATCCTGGAATTGAAGCAGGAGGGATTGTGCGTGCTGCTATCGGAACAGAATCTGCACTTTGCCAATCTGGTCGCCGATCGCGCCTATATCATCGAAAAAGGCCATATCCGCTATCAGGGCACCATGGCCGAACTCGCCGCGAACAATGAAGTTCGCGCCACCTACCTCTCAATATGAGAACGTCCGACAGCATGAACGCACATCAAACAAACTGGGTCGTGGGCATAGACGTGGGCGGCACCTTCACCGACCTCATCATGCTCAATGTCGATGATGGAACCGTGCGCCTGGCAAAGGTGCCGACCACGGTCGAGAACCAGGCCTACGGCGTCGTCGCCGCGCTCGAAGTCGCAGGCGCGACGCTGTCCGAGCTGCAGGTCATCGTGCACGGCACCACCACCACCACCAACGCCATTCTCGAACGCAAGGTCTCGAAAGTCGGCCTGATTACGACCAAGGGATTTCGCGATTCGCTGGAACTCGGGCGGCGCACTCGGCCCAAGCCGTACGGACTCACGGGCTCGTTCGTGCCGCTGGTGCCGCGCGAGCTGCGCATCGAAGTGCCGGAGCGCATGGACGCCGAAGGCGAAGTGGTCACGCCCCTGGACGAGGCCGCAGTCACCGCGGCCGTGCAGCAGCTGATCGCCCGCGGCTGCGAAGCGCTGGTGATCCATTTCCTGCACAGCTATATCAATCCGGCGCACGAGCGGCGGGCCCTCGAAATCGCGCGCGGCCTGTGGCCCAACGCCTACCTCACCGCCGGCCATCTGATCCTGTCCGAATACCGCGAATACGAACGCGGCACCACTGCCTGCGTCAATGCCGCGGTGCAGCCGATCCTCGCGCGCTACATCGAGCGCCTGCGCAGCGAACTGCGCTTCAAGGGTTTCGCCAACGATTTGCTGGTGATGCAGGGCAACGGCGGCACCGTGTCTTCGGCCATTGTCGCGGAGCATGCGGTGAACACCGTCATGTCCGGCCCGGCCTCGGGTGTCATGGCCGCGGCCTACACCGCGGCGGCCGCCGGCTTCAAGGAAGTGGTCACCTACGACATGGGCGGCACCTCCACCGACGTCGCGCTGATCCAGGGCGGCGTGCCCACCGTCTCCTCCGAACTGGAGCTGGAATACGCCATGCCGATCCACGTGCCCATGGTGGACGTGCACACCATAGGCGCAGGCGGCGGCTCGATCGCCTTCATCAACCAGGCGGGCATGCTGCAGGTCGGGCCGGAGTCCTCGGGCGCCACCCCCGGCCCCATTTGCTACGGCCGCGGCGGCGTCGAGCCCACCATTACCGACGCCAACCTGATCCTCGGCCGGCTCAATCCGCAGAAGCTGCTCGCGGTGGACAAACCGGTGTCACTCGAAGCGGTCAGCGCCATCATCCTGGAAAAGATCGGCAAGCCGCTGGGCCTGGACGCCACCGGCGCCGCCGCTGCGATCCTGCGCATCGCCAACGACAAGATGGCCGGTGCGATCCGCATGGTGTCGCTCGCACGCGGCCACGATCCGCGCGACTACGTGCTGTTCCCCTTCGGCGGCGCCGGCCCCCTGCATGCGGCGGCGCTGGCGCGCGAACTTGCGATCCCAAGAATGCTGATTCCAGTGCGGCCCGGCATCACCAACGCGCTCGGCTGCGTCGTCGCCGACGCGCGCCACGATTACGTCAACACCGTCAACAAGCCCCTGCCCGCGCTCGACATCGGCCTCGTCTGGTCCACTCTGGAAGCGCAGATCGCCGAAGGCCGGGCCACGCTGGCGCGCGAGGGCGTGGCGATCGAAGGCACGCGCATCCTGCATTTCGCCGACATGCAGTTCCAGGGTCAAAGCCATATCCTGACGCTCGCCCTGCCGCAACTGAAAGTATCAAAGGAACAATTGCAGCAGCTGTTCGAAGCCGCCTACTGGGAGCGCTTCGGCGTCGAACTGCCCGAAATCCGCGCCGTGCTGGTGAATCTGCACACCGCGGTGATCGGGCTGCGGCCGCGGCTGGACCTGGCCGTGCTCGCGCGCACCGAACGCGCGGCAGATCTGCACGGCGCCTTGAACGGCACGCGCCCGGTCTGGTTCGACGGCGGCTTCCGCGACACGCCCATCTATCAGCGGGAAAAGCTGCCGCAGAACGCGCGCTTCGCCGGCCCCGCAATCATCGAACAGCTCGACTGCACCACGGTGATCGATCCGGGCAACAGCGTCGAGACTGACGCGCTGGGTAACCTCCTGGTCACTGTGTGAAAGGAAATAACATGCAGCTCGATCCCGTCACTCTGGCCGTGATTCAGAACGGCCTGAACCAGGTGTGCAACGAAATGGACCTGGCGTTCTGCCGCGCCGCATTTTCGCCGGTGATCTCCGAAGCCCAGGACCGCTCGGACGGCATCTACCATCGCGACGACGGCGCGCTGATCGCGCAGGGAGAACTGGGCCTGCCGGTATTCGTCGGCACCATGCAGTTCTCCACCCAGGCGGTGATCGCGCGGGCGAAGAGCGTGGAACCGGGCGACGTATTCATCGTCAACGACCCCTACCTCGGCGGCACGCACCTGATGGACGTGCGCTTCGTCAAACCGTTCTTCTACCAAGGCAAGCTGTTCGCCTGGCTGGCCAATACCGGCCACTGGCCGGACATCGGCGGCATGGTGCCTGGGGGATTCTCGGCGCATGCCACCGAATCGGAGCAGGAAGGCCTGCGCCTGCCGCCGGTGAAACTGTTCAAGCGCGGCGTGATGGACGAGGAAATCCTCGCCATCATCCTCTCCAACATCCGCATCGCCGACCAGCGCATCGGCGATATCAAGGCGCAGGCGGCGGCCCTGGCGATCGGTGAAAAGCGCCTGGCAGCGCTGCTCGACCGTTACGGTGCGGACACCGTGGACGGCGCCATCGTCGAATTGCGTGCGCGCGCGGCGCAACAGATGCGCGCCAAGATCGCCACCATCCCCGACGGAACCTACGAAGGGCATTCCATCGTCGACTCCGACGGCGTGGTGGACGAACCGCTGCTGATCAAAATGAAAATCACGAAAGCGGGCAGCGGGCTGACGTTCGACATGAGCGGGTCTTCCCCGCCCTGCCGCGGCCCGATGAATTCGGTCATCGCCACCACCAAGTCCTCGATTTATCTCGCGATGAAGCACATATTCCCGGACGTGCCGATCAACGCCGGCACCTTCGAGCCGCTCGCCATCATCGAGCCCGAAGGCACGTTCCTGTACGCGCACTACCCGCGCCCGGTTTCAGGCTGCGCGGCCGAGGTCAGCCAGCGCATCGCCGAAGCCGTGTTCTGCGCACTCACCCACGCCATCCCGGACCAGTTGTTCGCAGCGCCGGCCGGCTCCAGCGGCAACCTTGCGCTGGGCGGCAACGACCCGAAACGCAACCGCTCCTTCGTCATGTACGTGATTTCCGGCGGAGGCTACGGTGGAAATCCGCGCGGCGACGGGCTCTCCAACGGCTGCTCCACCATCGGCATTTCCAAGACCACGCCGATCGAGGTGATGGAGCAGTATTACCCGGTGCTGTTCGAAGAATACTCGCTGCACGAGGGCTCGGGCGGCGCGGGAGAATTCCGCGGCGGGTTCGGCGTCAACTACACCATACGGCTGCGCCGCGGCGACGCGCGCGCCTCCATGGTCATGGACCACGGCCGCACCGGCCCCCTGGGCGCGCTGGGCGGCGCCGACGGCGGCGTGAACAAGGTGCGCATTGAACGCGGCGGCAAGAGCTACGTGCCGCCGCATCTGTCGAAAGACCAGGACATCGCTCTGCTGCCGGATGACCGCATCTACGTTTCCACGCCCGGGGGCGGCGGTTTCGGCGATCCCCTGAAGCGCGACCCGCAGCGCGTGGCGCAGGACGTGGCGCGCGGCTACTACACGCCGGCACAGGCCGAAAGCCTGTTCGGGGTGAAGCTGGGCACGGACGGCGCCGTGGACACGAAACGGACTGGCGCTCTGAGAAAGCGCGCGTGATTGCCGCGGCGATAATGCGCGGGTTCAAGGCCTGGCGTTGATCACCGATCCGCTGTTCTACGCTGCCGCGATCCCGGCGCTGCTGATCACCGGCATTTCCAAGGCGGGTTTCGGCAGCGGCCTCGGCATACTCGCCGTGCCTTTGATCGCGCTCACCGTTCCTGCAAGCCAGGCCGCCGCCATCATGCTGCCCATCTTGTGCGCCATGGATCTGGCCGCGCTCCGGGCCTATCGCGGCCTTTGGAGCCGCGAGAACATGAAGATCATGCTGCCGGGCGGAATCGCCGGCATCGTCCTGGGAGCGCTCACTTTCCGCTACGTGAGCGAGTCCGGCCTGAAGCTGATGCTGGGTGCGGTCTCGATCGGGTTCCTGCTGCAGCGATGGCTGGCCATCGCGTCCAATGCGAAGGACGCCAAACCCACGCAAGGCAGAGGTTACTTCTGGTCCGCGCTGTCCGGCTACACCAGCACGCTTGCGCACGCCGGCGGTCCGCCGCTGTCTATCTACCTGCTGCCGCAAAGAATGGACAAGGCTCTTTTGGTCGGCACCACGGTGGTTTTCTTCACGGTCATGAACTACATCAAACTCTTTCCCTACGCCCTCCTCGGCCTGTTCGACGGCCGCAACCTCGCCACCTCCGCCGCTCTGGTACCGTTGGGTGTGCTCGGCATTTACTGCGGCGTATGGCTGAGAAAGATCATCCCCGAGGTGCCGTTTTACCGCCTCTGTTACGCCTTTCTGTTCGTCACCGGGGTAAAGCTGTTGTACGATGGCATCACCAAACTGATTTAGGGCGCACCGGAATCCGGGCATGTACCGGGAACCGCTTTACGATCCATTAGATTCTTATGGCACCTGAGCAGCCTTCTGCCGCCACCATTCCGCGACGCATCATTCTGGCGCTGTTGCTGGGCGCACTGTTCGTCCTCGGCTACCTGGTCCTCAGCTGGTTTGTCGTCCCGGCTGTCTGGGCAGCCATCCTCGCCTATGTCACGTGGCCCGCCTATGCGTGGCTGCGCAAATTGCTTCGCGGCCATGCCATGAGCAGCGCCCTGCTCATGACCCTGATGCTGACGACCGCGTTCGTGCTGCCGCTCCTGTGGCTGGTCGCCCTGCTGCAAAGTGAATTCGTGGTTGCGTACACGGCGGCCTCCGCATACCTCGCGGAGGGATCGCACCGGCTGCCGGAGTTCGTTCTGAATCTGCCCTGGATAGGCGACAAGCTGCAGGGAATCATGAACCAGGTCGCCACCGATCCCGCTGCCTTGCGCGCCCAGTTGGCGATCTGGGCCCAGCAATGGCTGGGGGAACTGGGAGAACTGGTCGGCGGGGTGGCGCACAATGCGCTGCGACTGGGGTTCGCCCTGCTGACCGTCCTGTTCATTTACCGTGACGGCGAAAGCCTGCTCGATCAGGTGCGGCGGGTATTGCGGCGCTTTCTCGGCTCGCGCGTAGACGGCTACATCGCCGCCATCGGTACCACGACCACGGCCGTCCTCTACGGCCTGGTCCTGACCGCGTTCGCCCAGGGCTTTCTCGCAGGCGTGGGCTACTGGTTCGCCGGGGTGCGTGCGCCGGTGCTGTTCGGCGCCTTCACCGCGATCATCGCGTTGCTGCCATTCGGCACGCCCTTCGTTTGGGGTTCCCTGGGCGCATGGCTGCTGTTCACGGGCAAGACGCTCGAAGGCATAGGCCTGCTGCTGTGGGGCGCTCTGGTAGTGAGTTGGGTCGACAACCTGATACGGCCGCTGGTGATCAGCAGCGCGACGCAGATTCCGTTCCTGCTGGTGCTGTTCGGCGTGATCGGCGGCCTGGCCGCGTTCGGCCTGATAGGCATGTTCGTCGGGCCGGTCATCGTCGCGGTGCTGATGGCCGTATGGCGCGAGTGGCTGGAGGATCAGACGCCGTCCCGCCCCGGACCCGCGAAAGCGGATTGAGCGCGCACCGGCGATAGCGTCCCATATCCGCCGGAAACATCATGTCCGCAACAATCGAACTGAACGCGCTCGACTTTGCCGGCATCGTCCGTCCCGGCGACGGCGTGATGTGGGGCCAGGCGAGCGCCGAACCCCTGCCGCTGACGGCGGCGCTGATGGCGCAGCGCCATGCCATAGGCCGCTTCAGCGTGTTTCTGGGTGTGACTTTTTCCGATACGCTGAAAGAGGAGCACGCCGACTGCGTCAGCTTTTCGGCATACTGCGGCACCGGCGGCAACCGGGTGCTGGCCAAGGCCGGCAAACTCGACATCCTGCCCAGCCATTACTCCGAACTACCGGGACTGATCGCGAGCGGCAAACTGAAAGCCGACGTGCTGCTGCTGCAGCTCGCGCCGGCGAACGAACGCGGCGAATACAGCCTGTCTCTGGCCCACGAATACCTGATCCCGGCGATCAAGGCGGCGCGCGTCGTAGTCGCAGAAGTCAACGAGCAGGCGCCCTGGACCTGCGGCGAATATCCGGTGCGCGAAGCCGATCTCGATGTCATAGTGCACACCTCGCGCCCGCCGATCCGGTACACCAACCCACCGCCTGGCGCGGCCGAACTGGAGATTGCGCGCATCATCGCCGGATTGGTCGAGGATGGAGCGACGCTGCAGTTCGGCCTGGGCGCCCTGCCCGAGACCATACTCGCGCAGCTCGCCGACCGGCGCGACCTCGGCGTACACTCCGGCGCCATTGGCGATCAGGTGGCTGCATTGATGCAGGACGGCGTCATCAACAATTCCAGGAAGGCCATAGACCGCGGCCAGACCATCGCCGGCATTATGTTCGGCGGCAAACGCCTGCATGACTTCGCGCACAACAATCCGCAAATCCAATTTCGATCCTGCGCCTACACCCATGGTGCCGATGCGCTGGCGCACATCGATCATTTCGTCGCGCTCAACTCCGCGGTCGAGGTGGACCTCACCGGACAGATCAACGCCGAAGTCGCGGCCGGAGTCTACGTGGGCGCGGTCGGCGGCGCGGGCGATTTTCTGCGTGCCGCGCAACGATCGAAAGGCGGCCTCCCCATCGTCGCCCTGCCCTCCACCGCGGGACGGCATAGCCGCATCGTCGCCAAACTCGGCGGTCCTGTAAGCACGCCGCGCAGCGACGCCGGCATCATCGTCACCGAGTACGGCATGGCCGACTTGCGTGGCGCGAGCCTGGTCGAGCGCACGCGCCGCATGATCGCCATCGCGCATCCGGAGCAGCGGGAGAAGCTGGAGCGGGAGAGTCGCGACGGTTGAGCGCGCCGGCCGCGACGGTTGAGCGCGCCGGCAGCGGCAGCCAATTGCGGCGCCAATCCGATCGTTTTGCCTGTTATTTTCATCCGGCGTAGACTACGCATGCCTTGATACTTTGCTTTTCGGCAAATCATTGAACATTGGGTTTCATCAGGCGCTCACTATGCCCACTACAGCCGAGATTGCCGCATTCCTTGAGACCGAGTTCCCGCAAACCAAGTGTACGGTCGACTCCGCAGGCAACTCTGGTGCAACCGTCCGGCATCCCGTCAGCGTCGCTGAGTTGCGTCCCGGCGGCACTGTTTCCGGCCCTGTACTCATGGCCGTTGCCGACGTCGCCCTTTACGTCGCCATCATGGGCGAGATCGGCATCGTTCCGCTCGTCGTCTCCACCAGCCTAACAGTCAACTTCATGCGCAAGCCGCTGTCGACCGCCGACATCATCGCCGTCTGCAGACTCATGAAGGTCGGCAAATCGCTCGCCGTTGGCGAAGTTTCGTTGTACTCGGATGGCGTCGCCGAGCCGGTGGCCCATGCCGTTGGCACCTATTCCATTCCACCGCGCTGAAGGCAATTAACCCTCAAAGGCCCAGCCATGCACCACTGGTCTCACAATGCCGTCTACGTCTCCTACGCGATAACCTGCGTGGTGCTCTGTTGCAACCTCCTTATCCTCTGGGCCTACAGCGGCGCCATGCGCAACAGGGTCAAGTCGACGCCGAACGCAGAGGATGTCGCGCTGTTCGGCGGCGCACTCACGGAGATCGAATCCCCGGAAATAGCGCGGGTGCTTCGAGCACACGCCAATGCGCAGGCCAGCATTTATCCGTTCCTTGCGCTCGGCCTCGTCTACGTGCTTGCCGCAGGCCCCGCCGCAGCGGCAATCGCCTATTTCGCCACGTTCTGCATCGCGCGCATCGTGCATTCGTTCGCCTATGTCGCCGGACTACAACCTTGGAGAACGGTCTCCTTCGCCGTCGGTGGGCTGACGACGTTCATCCTCATGGCGCACGTGTTGTGGCTGGTTCTGATCGCGGCGTAGAGCCAAGAGCCGCCAAGCCCAAGTGCTGGGCGCATGCACAATTGCCCAGAATTTATTCTCAAATGAACCGATGTCATTGGAGGCGGGAACATGATTGACAAGCGCATCATCGGGACCTGGAAGCTTATTGGCACGAAGGGCGTGGACGACGACGGCAAGGCGATGGCACCGCCCTACGGGCCCGACCCTAACGGCGTCGTCTGTTTCCAGGCCGACGGGCGCATGTACTGCGTGCTCTGCGACGGCCGCGCGGAACTGCCGGACGGCGAGCCGCGGCAGTTCATGTCCTACGCCGGCAACTACAGTTTCGACGGCACCTCGCTCTCGACTCGCGTCGATGCATCCTCCGACGCAGGCCGCATCGGCGGCGACCAGGTGCGCAGCGTGCGCTTCGAAAACGGGGGTATGACGCTGGCGCCGCCGCGCCGGCTCTACGCCGGCGTGATGCAGCGTCAGGCGTTGTTCTGGGAGCGCATCGATTAGCGCCTCAACCGGGACAACCGTGCAATGAAGAAGCTCCTTTTGTTTTTGACGCTCGCGCTCTTTGCAACGACATTTTCCGCGTGCACCGCCGAGCAGTTCTCGCGCAGCGTGTACGAGGGCGCCAGGGTGCGTAACGAATCCCTCAAGTCGACGCCTTTGGACCAGACGAAAGGCGGGCCGATGAGCTATGACCGGTATGAACAGGAACGACAGGGCGATCTCGCAGGCAGGCGCAGATAGGCAAGCCCGGACGACACGCCGGCAGTCCGGCATCAGCCGGGCTCGCGCGGACCGCCCGGAAGCGACGTACAATCTTTTGCCATCGTACAGGCGCGCCGCAGAGCGCGGCGTGAATGCGCGTTCCCGTGGAGGCTATCAGTCATGGATGACTCGAACCGAAAGACCGGCGCTGCCCCTCCGTTGTCGATTGCCGCCATTTCGGCGCTGCATTCCGGCAACAAGATAGACGCGATCAAGATCGTCCGCGAAGAACGGAACATCGGCCTGAAGGAAGCAAAGGACGCCGTCGAGGATTACGTGCGAAGCCAGCCGGCACTTCAAGCCTCCTTCGCCGCCGCGCAGGCGCAGTCGAAGCGCTCCGCACTGCAATGGCTCGCGCTCATAGGTTTGGCGATTCTTGCCTATTATTTCCTGGGCAGGCGATGATGGACACAGGAGTCTACGAGGCACCTCGGGTTTTGAAATGGATTTTTGACGAAGGCACGCCATGACTGACCAGGATTATCCCGATCCGAGGTATCTGATCTCAGCGCAGGAACTGAGCGACAGGCTGGGAAGCGTGACGCTCCTCGACCTGCGGCCGGCGGAGGATTTCGCGCTGGGCCTGATCGAAGGCAGCCGCCATCTAGACCTCTACGGCGTCAGTCTGAACGATTCCTCCGAGGCGCCGCTGAACGCGTTTCTGGCCATCTTCCGCACGCTGTTCGGTGCGCGCGGCGTGACGCCGGACACGCCTGTCGTCGTCTACGATCACGAATCCGGCGAACGCGCCGCGCGTGCGGTCTGGCTGCTCGCCGTGCTGGGCCATCCGGATGTCAGGATTCTCGACGGCGGCACCCAGGCGTGGACCGAATCCGGCCGCGCGCTCGTGCGCCTGACGCAGGCGCCTGCGCCCGCCGATCCGGCGAAAGCGCCGCCCACGCCTCCGCCCTTCAAGGCGAACCTGAACCCCGACTTGCTGGCGACCCGGTTCGACGTTCACCGGGCCATCGGCGACGCCGACACGGTCATCGTCGACGTGAGACGCGAGTCCGAATACCGGGGCACGGAAAAGCGCGCGCGGCGCGCCGGAACGATTCCGGGCGCGGTGCATGTCTTCTGGCGCGATCACCTGGACGAAACAGGTGCGTTTCGCCGGCCGGACGAAATCCGGCAGCTCTACGCTGCCAACGGCGTGACGCCGGACAAGACCGTCATCCCCGTCTGCCAGGGCGGCTACCGCTCGGCCAACACCTTCCTCGCGCTCAAGTCGCTGGGTTATCCGCGCGTGCGCAATTACGTGTCGTCCTGGGGCGAATGGGGCAACCGCGACGATTCGAGCATCGTCATTCCCGCGTCGGGCAAGTAGCTGGCCCGCCGCAGGCGAACGCGTTCCGCAGAACGCAACAACAGAAGGAGGTCCACACGATGGTTGCTCTTCATCGTGGCATCGCAGCTGACGGCCGTTTGCAAATGCCTTAATCATTCCGCATGAGCGCCGGGCTGCCCTACCGACTGCTCGCGGATGTGGTGCTCACGCTCCACGTCTGCATTGTCGCCTTCGTCGTCGGTGGCCTGCTGGTCACCATCGCCGGCAACGTCCTCGGTTGGCGCTGGGTCAACACGCTGGGATTTCGCCTGGCCCACCTCGCAGCCATCGTCATCGTGGCGGCGCAGGCATGGCTCGGCGCCACCTGCCCCCTCACGTCACTCGAAATGTGGTTGCGCGCGCGGGCGCTGGGGCCGACCTACGACGGCAGCTTCCTCGAGCACTGGCTGCAGCGGCTTCTGTACTACGATGCGCCGTCCTGGGTCTTCACTCTCGCGTACTCGCTCTTCGGCCTGCTGGTTGCGGCAACCTGGTGGCACTTTCCGCCCAATACCGGGCGCAAGGACAACCCCGGATGAAATAGTGCTATTCACGCATATACGGCAGATTGTTTCGGTAAAATGCCGCCATGCCCCAGCCTATGATCGAGGAAACGGTTCGATGAAAGTACAGGTTCAGCCAGTCAAAGCCAAAGTCCAAGTCCAGCCGGTCGGTTATGTCGAAGCGCTGCGCCCGCACGCGGAGGATGACTACTGGGGCGGCGAGGAAGCGTGCATCACGCTCACCGACGAGATCGAACCCGACGCGCTGCAGGGCCTGATCCACTTCTCGCACGCCGAGGTCCTGTTCCTGATGCATCAGGTTGCGCCCTCGAAGATCGTCACCGGCGCGCGCCATCCGCGAAACAACGATTCCTGGCCCGCGGTCGGCATCTTCGCCCAGCGCGGCAAGAACCGTCCGAACCGGATCGGCAGCACCATCTGCCGCGTTGTCAGGGTCGAGGGGCGCAAGCTTTTCGTGGCCGAACTCGATGCGATCGACGGAACGCCAGTGCTCGATATCAAACCGGTCATGGTCGAGTTTCTGCCGCGCCAGGAAGTGCGCCAGCCTGCCTGGTCGCACGAACTCATGCGCGAATACTGGCTGCCAAAAGAATAGCGCCGGCTGCAATCCGGTTTCGCCGACCGATCCAGGAAAAGATCATCTGGACGGCCTGCACTGGCCTCAACCGATTGAGGCAAAATGGCTGCAGATGCCCGTGCCTATTGAGTTTGCGACCGGAGTTCACCTCCAGACAAGCATTTTTGCGTTTGACGCAAGTGGCGCCCGCAATTAGACTACGCCGCTCGACACAAGAACAATCCCGGAACCGTCCGTGCCGGCCAACACTTCTCCCGCAAACCCATCCGCCGCAGAACGCCTGCTCGACCTGTACCGCATGATGGCGCGCATCCGCGCCTTCGAGAACGCGGCTGAGGAAACGAGCCGCGGCGGCGTCGCGGTATTCGGCAGCACGGCTGACGCGATCGCGCTGGTGAGAGGGCCGCTGCATCTTTCGACCGGCCAGGAAGCGGTTGCCGCGGGCGTGTGCGCGAATCTCGAGCGCAGCGATTATCTGACTTCCACCCACAGGGGCCACGGCCACACCCTGGCCAAGGGCGCCGATCCGACTGCGATGATGTGCGAGCTGTTCGGCCGCGCCACCGGCACCAACCACGGCAAAGGCGGTTCCATGCACATCGCCGACTTCTCCGTCGGCATGCTCGGCGCCAACGGCGTGGTCGCCGCCGGCATACCGATCGCCGTGGGCGCCGCGCATTCGGCGAAGATTCGCGGCAGCGGCGCAATCGTCGCCTGCTTTTTCGGCGACGGCGCAATCAACCGCGGACCGTTCATGGAAGGACTGAACTGGGCAAAGATTTTCGAACTCCCGGTGCTGTTTGTGTGCGAAGACAACCGCTATTCCGCCACCACTGCGACCGATGCCATGACCGCCGGCGCAGGCGCGGCGGCACGCGCCCTCAGCATGGACATTCCGGCCGAAACGGTGGACGGCAACGACGTGCTCGCGGTGGAACAGGCCGCGCGCGAGCTCGCGGCACGCGCACGCTCCGGCCGTGGTCCGCAGTTTCTGCACGCGCTGACCTACCGGGTGAAAGGGCACGTTTCGGTGGACCCCGCGTCCTACCGCAAGCAAAGCGAAGTGGACGGCGCCCTCGAAAGCGATCCGCTGAAGCTCGCGGCGGCGAAGCTGGCCGCCCTCGGCGTCGCGGCCGCGCGCATTGCCGAAATCGAGGCGCAGGCTCGCGTAGAAATCGACGCTGCGGTTGCAGTTGCGCGCGCCGCACCGTTTCCCGCCGCGGACGCCGCCTTTACCGACGTGCAGGACACGGGGGCCGGTCAATGGCTCTGATCAACTACGCCCAGGCTGCATGCCAGGCGCTCGCAGAAGCCATGCGCGCCGATCCGCACGTGATCGCACTGGGCGAGGACGTCGGGCGCGGCGGAATATTCGGACAATACCTGGGATTGCAGCAGGAATTCGGCGAGGCGCGAATCATCGATACGCCGATCTCTGAGTCGACCATCATGGGTGCCGCCGTCGGCATGGCGCTTACCGGCCTGAGACCGGTGGTCGAGATGCGGGTCGCCGATTTCGCGCTGTGTGCGATCGACGAAATCGTGAACCAGGCGGCGAAGAACCGCTATATGTTCGGCGGCCAGGGCCGGGTGCCACTGGTGGCCCGCCTGCCGATCGGGCTCTGGAGCGGCTCGGCGGCGCAGCATTCGCAATCGCTGGAAGCATGGTTCGCGCATATCCCGGGGCTGGTGGTCGTGGCGCCTTCGACGCCGGCCGACAACTATGAACTGCTCGCGGCGGCGATAGCGTGCGACGATCCGGTCATCTACATGGAACACAAGGAACTGTGGGCAATGACGGGGGAATTGCCGTCAAAGCGCACGGCAACGCTCGGAAAAGCACGGGTGGCGCGCCCGGGCACCGATTTGACGCTGGTCACCTGGTCGAAACTGGTGCACGCAGCGACAGAGGCTGCCGAACAGGCGGCGCAGCAAGGCATATCGGTCGAGGTGATCGACCTGCGCACCATCTGGCCCTGGGACCGCGACCTGGTCCTCGCCTCGGCTGCACGAACCGGGCGGATGCTGGTCGCGCACGATGCGGTGCAGGCGGCCGGGTTCGGCGCCGAGATCGCCGCCACGGTTGCGGAGGAACTCGGCATCCCGGTGAAGCGCGTCGGCACGCCGCGGATTCCGGTCGGCTACGCGCGCACGCTCGAAGACGTGGCGCGCGTCCCCGCGGAAAGGCTGCTGCAGGAACTGAAGCGCTTTGTCGAGGCCAAATGACCGCGGCAACCAACGGCATAGCCCATGCGCTATAGTTACGGCTGCATCGAATTTGACAGGCCAGAAGGACACCCTGATCGAGTCCCTGACGAAATCAGTCCATCCCAAAGAACGAAAAGGAGCACGAAAATGAAACGCAGAAACCTATTGCTGATGTTGTCGGCGGCAGCCATGGCGTGCGCCCTCCCGGCCGCAGCGCAGCAGGAGAAATACCAGGCGGAGTATCGCCTGTCGACCGTGGTCGGAACGGCGTTCCCCTGGGGCAAAGGCGGCGAAATCTGGGCCAACCTGGTACGCGAGCGCACCAAGGGCAAGATCAACATCAAACAGTACCCGGGAACGTCGCTGGTCGGCGGCGATCAGACACGGGAATTTACGGCGATCCGGCAGGGCGTGATCGACCTGGCAATCGGCTCCACCATCAACTGGTCGCCGCAGATCAAGCAACTCAACCTCTTTTCCCTGCCCTGGCTGTCGCTGGATTATGCGGGCATGGACGCACTGACCCAGGGCGCGGTGGGCAAAGACGTGTTCAAAATGATCGAAAAAGCGGGCGTGGTGCCGCTCGCCTTCGGCGAAAACGGCTTCCGCGAAGTGACGAACTCGAAGCACGAAATACGCAAGCCGGCCGACATGAAAGGGCTCAAGTTTCGCGTCGTCGGCTCGCCTCTGTTCAACGACATCTTCTCAGCACTCGGCGCGAATCCGACCCAGATGAGTTTCGCTGACGCACAACCCGCGCTCGCTTCGGGCGCTGTCGACGGCCAGGAGAACCCGCTGCAGGTGTTCACCGCGGCGAAAATGCATACACTCAGCCAGAAATACGTGACCCTGTGGGGATATGTCGCCGACCCGTTGATCTTCGTCGTCAACAAGGAAGTGTGGGAATCCTGGACGCCGGCGGATCGCGAAATAGTTCGACTGGCTGCAATCGAGGCCGGCAAGCAGGAAATTGCATTGGCGCGCAAGGGACTGACGGCGCAGGACGACAGCCTGGTCAAGGAAGTGGCGGGTTTGGGCGTAACCGTGACCAAACTCACCCAGGACGAACTCGCTGCGTTCAAGAAAGTCGTCAAGCCGGTGTACGACAAGTGGGCGCTGCAAATCGGATCCGATCTGGTGAAGAAAGCCGAGGCTGCAGTCGCGGCAAGTCGCAAGAAGTAAGAACAGCAGTCACCGACACAGCGCCCGCCCGTCGCGGGCGCTGCTTTTTTTGGAGGCCAAGTGGCAGAGTCGGACACCATTGTTGACGAACATTTCATTCAACCGGTCAAGGCGCCATTCCAGGTAAGACTGGAAGAGGCCATCGCCGCGGGGGCGATGGCGCTGCTTTGCGTCATCACCATGGCGAACGTGGTGGTGCGTTACCTGACCAACATCTCCTTTGCCTTCACCGAAGAGATTTCGGTATGGCTGATGGTGGTCATGACCCTCGTCGGCGCTTCGGGCGCGTTCGTCAAGGGACACCACATAAGCATCAATTTCCTGGTCGATCGCATGAAACCGGCGACAAGGTGGCGGGTGCGATTGTCGGGGCTGCTCGCCTCTACCGTGATGTTCGCCACGCTTGCCGTGTTCGGAGTGCGCATGGCTTACGAAGACTTCCGCTACGACGTAACCTCCCCCGCGCTCGACGTGCCGCAGTGGTTGTACACGGTGTGGCTGCCGGTGCTTTCACTATTGATCGTGGTGCGACTGGTTCAACTCGTCTTCGTTTTCCTGAAACAGAAGGCCGTCTGATGGACTGGATACTGTTCGGCGTCTTTCTGCTGCTCATGTTCGGCGGCGTTCCGGTGGGCGTTTCGATGGGCCTCGCAGGCACCCTGGTTGTGGCTCTCACCGGACTGGGCATCATGTCGCTCCCGACCAATGTCTATACGGGCATTGCCAAGTATCCGCTGATGGCGATCCCGGTTTTCGTGATCGCCGGACTGATTTTCGAGCGTGCCGGTGTCGCAGGAAAGATCGTGACATTCGCGTCGGCGGTCGTGGGCCAGCGGCGCGGTTCGCTCGCGATCACAGCGGTGCTGGTGGCGATGATCCTCGGCGGTATCTCGGGCTCCGGCCCTGCGGATTCGGCCGCGGTCGGCGCGGTGATGCTGCCGTCCATGATCAAGGCCGGCTATCCGCGCCCGTTCTCGGCGAGCGTGATCGCTGCGGCGGGATCGACCGACATCCTGATTCCGCCGTCGATCGCCTTCATCCTCTACAGCATCCTCGTTCCCAGCGCCTCCATCCCCGCCCTGTTCGCGGCAGGCATGATCCCTGGAATTCTGTCCGGCGTTTCGTTGATCGTGGTCGCCTGGTGGCTGAGCGTGAAATACGGTTTCGAGGCCGACAGCACCGAGGTGCGCCCGCCGTTCTGGCGCAGTCTGAAGGAAGCGGGCTGGGGCCTGGCGGCGCCGGTAGTCATTCTCGGCGGCATGCGCAGCGGCTTCTTTACACCGACTGAAGCGGCGGTGGTGGCCGTGTTCTACGGGCTGATCGTCGGCGTGGTCATCTATGGCACCTTGAATGCGCGCCGTGTATATGACGTGCTGGTCGAATCGGCGGAAATCTCCTCGGTCATCCTGATGGTGGTCGCGCTTGCCAGCGTCTTCGCCTGGGCGAGCAGCACGCTCGGAACCTTCGATCACCTCGCCAAGTCGCTGCTGGAGGCGGGCATTTCCGAAGTCCCGATGCTGCTCGGAATCCAGCTTCTGCTGCTGGTGGCCGGCATGTTTCTGGATGCAATTTCGATCTATTTCATTTTTCTGCCGCTGCTGCTTCCGGTCGCGGCGCATTTCAACTGGGATCTGGTCTGGTTCGGCGTCATCATCACCATGAACGTCGCACTCGGCCAGTTTCACCCGCCTCTGGGCGTCAACCTGATGGTCACGTGCAAACTCGCTGGCGTGTCGATGGAATCCACCATCAGGTGGGTGATCTGGCTGGTGGCTGTCATGGCAGGCACGATGTTCCTGGTGACTTTCGTCCCGGAAATTGCCCTCTGGCTGCCGCGCAAGCTCGGTTATCTTTGATTGAGCGCGAAACCCGGGAGCAAGTCTTCGTTCTTCGGGTGTTGAAGTTGCGGTATGCCGGATATCAAATTGCCAAGCCCTCGTGCTATTGCTAAGATGGTCCGAGAGTCGACTTTCCTGAGGAGGACGAGATGAAAATTGCTACCGTGGCACTTGCCGGACTTGCGTTTTGCGCATTCACCAATGTCCACGCCGCCTATCCCGACCGCCCAATCAAGATGATCGTGCCATGGGCGGCAGGCGGCGATACGGACAATATTTTCCGGCCGTTCGCACCGGCGCTGCAAAAGGCGCTCGGCGGTGCGACGGTGGTCATCGCCAACGTCGGCGGTGCCTCCGGCACCGTGGGCGCGCGCGAAGCCAAAAGCGCGCCCGCAGACGGCTATACGCTTTACGCAGTGCATGATTACATCCATTCGACCTATTACATCGGCCTGACCGACGTGAATTACTGGGATTTCGAACCGGTGTGCCTGATCTCCGCGACCCCGTCGATCGTGACCGCGAGCCCCAAGACCAAGTGGACGACGATGAAGGAACTGGTCGACGACGCGAAAGCGCGTTCCGGCCAGATTTCGGTCGGCGCCACCCTGGGTTCCACCAGCCACTTCTTTCCGGCGCTAGTTGAAAAAGCGGCGGGCATCAAGTTCAAATACATTTCGTATGACGGCCTGGCGCAACGCATGAACGCGATTCTCGGCGGTCACATCGACCTGACCGACGGCAACCTGACGCAAAAAGGCAAAGTAGACGCCGGCCAGCTCAAATTCATCGCGATCGCATCTGAACAGCGCAGCCCGGAAATTCCGAATACGCCCACCTTGAAAGAACTGGGCTACAACGTCGTTTATTCCGTGTCGCGCGGCCTGCTTGCGCCAAAGGGCACGCCGGCCGACATCCTGGCCAAGCTTGAGGGTTCCTGCGCCGCGGCGAGCAAGGATCCGGCATTCGCCGATTCCATGAAGAAACAGGGCACGGACGTGCGCTACCTCGATCGCAAGGGTTACCTCGAGTTCCTGAAGCAAAACGATACCCTCAACAAGGACTTGTCGCGCGAACTTGGCATCCTTAAACGCTAAGAGGCAGGAGCGATTGCGTCAGCATATGTGTGAGATTGCATGACTCGCGACGGCATAGCCGGGCTGATCTGCCTGGTATTGGCAATCGGCATGCTGGTGCTGACGCGCGGACTGCCGCAGTCTTCCTTCGTTCCTGTCGGGCCGGACTTCTATCCACGCATCGTCCTGATCATCATGGCAGTGCTGTCGGCCATGATGATCGCCTCCGACATGATGCGCAAACGGCCGCCAAGCACAGCGGCAGCCACCGACACCGCACCCGAAACGCGCAACTACCCGCTGGTGGCCACGACGTTTGCAGTGTTCGCCGGTTACGTGATCCTGCTGCCGCTGACGGGATATCGCGTCTCGACCTTCCTCTTCATGGCGGCGCTGCAGGCCGTGATCGACCCCCCGCGCAGCGCCCGGCGCTGGTTCGTGGTGCTGATTTCGGCGCTGGTCTCCCTGCTGCTGCCGCGCGGAACGTGGACGGGGTGGTGAGCCGTGATTGACCTTCTGCTCGCCGGCATCGAAAACGTGATGCACCTGAAATACCTGGTGCCGCTCTTTCTCGGCACTTTGGTCGGTTTGATCGGCGGCGCGCTGCCCGGCGTCACCATCACGATGACGATCATCATCGTCCTGCCCTTCACTTTCGGACTCGATCCGCTGCAGGGCCTGGCGACCATGACCGGCGTGTACGTCGGCGGCTCCGCCGGAGGCGCGATCACTGCGGCGCTGATCGGCATTCCCGGCACCCCGTCGGCGATCACCACCACTTTCGACGGCTACCCCATGGTGCAGAAGGGCCAGCCGGGCCGGGCGGTCTGGCTCGGCATATGGTCCTCGTTTCTGGGCGGCTTGCTGGCCGGCGTATTCCTCATCGGCGCCACCGGCCCGCTGGCGTCGATCGCGCTCGAGTTCGGTCCCTGGGAATACTTCGCTCTGTTCGTGTTTGCGCTTTCCATGGTGGCCGGTCTCACCGAAGGATCGCTGACGAAGGGCCTGCTCTCCGGCGCGATCGGTCTTGCCATCACCATCATCGGCTCCGACCCGATCATGAGCGTCCCGCGCTTTACTCTTGGGACGGAATTCCTGCGCAACGGATTTCCGTTCCTGCCTGTGCTGATCGGCATTTTCGCGTTCGCCCAATTGATGACCGACATCGAAAAAATGAGCGCTGCCGACCGTTCCAGCGCGCCGCTAAAGGCACCGCCGCTCACCGTGTCGCACCTCAAGGTGCTGTGGGAAATCTTGTCCCGGCCTTTCCTGCTGGTCTGGTCGACACTGGTCGGCATCGTCATCGGCGTTCTGCCTGCGATAGGCGGCAGCGCGGCCACCGTCATGGCCTACGACCAGGCAAAGAAATTTTCCAAGCACCCCGAGCGCTTCGGCAAGGGCAACCCCGAAGGCATCATCGCGTCGGAAGTCTCCTGCAACGCCAATGTCGGCGGTTCGCTGGTCACCATCATGGCCTTCGGCATTCCGGGCGACGCGGTGACCGCCGTGATGCTGGGCGCCATGACCATACACGGCATACAGTCCGGCCCGCTGTTCGTCAGCCAGCATCCGCAGATCGCTTACGGCATCTACGCGGCCTACCTGCTCGCGCATCCGCTGATGGTGCTGATCTGCGCCCTGGGCGCGCGATTTTTCCTGCGAGTGGTGACGGTGCCGAAGTCCATCCTGATACCGAACGTACTGGTGCTGTGCGTGATCGGCGCCTATGCGCTCAATAACATCATGAACGACGTTGTGGTGCTGCTCCTGTTCGGTTTCATCGGCTATGGCCTGGTGAAGCTGCGCTTCCCGCTGGCGCCGCTCATCCTGGGGCTGATTCTGGGCGACCAGATCGAAGTCAACCTGCTGCGCGCCATCATGAGCGATCCGAACCCGTGGCTGTTCGTGACACGGCCGATTTCCGGATTCCTGCTGGCGCTGTCGGCGGCCTCGGTGATTTTTGCGCTGTGGCAGCATCACCGGCAAAAAGGCCGGACCGTGGAAGCCGAGCAGGAGCCGGATTTCTAGCGGATTTTCAACGCGCCCGGCAGTTTCAGACCGGCGCTTGACGGCCTACTTAGAGCTTATTTCAACACGAGGGGATACATCCCCTCGTGCTCCCCTAAATCAGGGGCCATTTCGGTCATTCTGAAATGGCCTCTTACTACGCACGCTGCCCTCGATCCGTTCGGGCGTTGCTGCTGCTTCCGGCTTTTCCTGGGCCGGCCCGTCATCATCCAGAACAACATTGAGCCCGGGGCTTTCCAGGTCGTCGAATTGCCCTCCCCTGAGCGCGAACCAGAACAATATGCCGATGAAGAACACCAGCACCACGCTCAATGGGATAAGCAGAAACAAGATGTCCATACGCTCAGCCGGCCTTTGCCAAGTCCTGCTGTAGCGGCTTTGCCGCGGGCTTGCCGTGGGCCCGGAAGAGTCGTAGGGAATTCAGGATCACAACGAGCGAGCTGGCCGACATGCCTATGCCCGCCATCCAGGGCGTGACCATGCCGAGCGCCGCCAACGGCACCGCCGTCAGATTGTAGGCCAGCGCCCAGAACAGGTTCTCGCGGATAACCACGAGCGTGCGCGCAGACGTTTCGAAGGCGGTGCGCAAATCCGAGAGACGCCCGGAAATAAGGACAGAGGCCGCGTGTCGCTGCGATATCCACGCGCCGTCGCCCATCGCCACCGAAATGTCCGCCTGTGCGAGCACCGGCGCGTCGTTTATTCCGTCACCTATCATCGCGACCACGCGCCCCTGCGCCTGCAAGTTCTTCACATAATCGAGCTTTTCTCGCGGCGAGGCATTTGCGACGAACAACTCCATACCGAGTGCGGTCGCAAGGCCGCCAACGGTCTCATCGAGATCGCCGCTCAGCAAATGCACGCGCTTGCCGGCGCGCTTCAACGATTCGACGAAATCCCGGGCATCAGGCCGCAGCTCGTCGCCGAATTCGAAAACGGCCAATGCGCCCGATTCGTCGCCCAGCAAGGCTATCGAGCCTCCCGGGACGCGTACGGCCTCGAGCGCCGGCGATTGCGCATGGCTCAGGCACATGACGAAATCCATCCGACCCAGGCGATAACGGCGCCCGCCGACGGTCGCATCCACGCCCAGCCCTGCTTGATGCGTCGTTTCCAGCGCGGCGAGCCCTTTGCCGCCCGCCTCGATCAGCGTCGTAGCCATCGGGTGCATCGAACCTTGCTCCAGCGCCGCCGCGATGGCCATGCATTCCGCCTCCCCGACGTCCGCGAGGATACTGGTGCGTGTCAGGCGCAGCCGCCCCAAGGTCAGTGTCCCGGTCTTGTCCAAGACTACGTCGGTGGCACGCGCGAGGGTCTCGATCACATGGCCGCGGCAGACGATCAACCCCTCCCGCGCCAGCCGGCCGGTCGCCACCGTCAGCGCAACCGGCGTTGCCAGCGACAGCGCGCAGGGGCAGGTGACGACCAGAATGGAAACCGCCACCCACAGCGCCTGCGCGGGCTCAATGAACCACCAGACTGACGCGGCTGCCGCTGCAATCACCAGCGTTGCCGCGACAAACCAGCCGGTGATGCGCTCGGCGTTGGCGGCGATGGCGGGGCGCTCCGTCGCGGCCTGCTGCATCAACCGGACTATGGATGACAGCACCGTGTCGGCGCCTATGCGCTCCACCTCCATGACCATCGGGTCGGCGAGATTGGTAGAACCTCCGATGAGTCGATCGCCCGCCTGCCTCGGCACCGGACGGCTCTCGCCGGAAAGCAGCGATTCGTCGACGACACTCTTCCCTTCTGTCACCACGCCGTCTGCCGGAACGCGTTCTCCCGATCGCACCAGCACCCGGTCGCCAGGACGCAGGGCGGATACCGCCACCTGTACCCACTCCTGCGCCGGCCCCATGCGCATCGCGACTTCCGGAATAGCCCGCGACAAATAATCCAGGCTGCGCGCCACGGCATGGCGCGCGCGTATCTCCAGGTATCTGCCGCATAACAGCAGGAAGACGAACATGGTGACCGAATCGAAGTAGACCTCTCCCCGCTGTGCAAACGTCGACCACATGCTGGCGCTGAACGCGACGGCTATGCCCAGAGACACAGGCAGATCCATGCCCATCCGCCCCAGGCGCAAGTCCCGCCAGGCGGCCTGAAAAAACGGCCCGGCGGAGTAGAGCACCACAGGCAGCGTGAGCATCAGGCTGGCCCAGCGCATCAACTGTTCGATGTCGGGCGTCATGCTGCCCTGTTCCGCCAGATACACCGGCAGCGCGTACATCATCACCTGCATCATGCCGAACCCGGCGACGAACAAGCGCCAGAGGCTCTGCTTCTGCTCGGAACGCTGCGCGGCTTCCGCGCGGCGTGCATCGTAAGGGTGGGCGCGATAACCGATGCGCCTGACTTCGGCGAGAATGTCGCTGAGGCGGATCTTGCCCGGATCCCAGCGCAACTGCGCGCGGTGGGTGGTGGCGTTGATGCCGATGCCGAGTACACCGGGCATGCGTCTCAGCGCGTTCTCGTTCAGCCAGACGCAGGCGGTGCAGCGTATCCCCTCAAGCATCAGCGCCGCATTGCATTCGCCGCTGTCGTCGGCATGGACGAATCCGCGCTGCACTTCGGGATCGTCGTAAATGCGGAACTCCTCTACGTCGCCGCCAGCCTCCGCGGTTACAGCCGGACCGGTACGGTGCTCGTAATATCCCCGCAATCCGTAACCGAGTATGGCAGATGCGACGGCCTGGCAGCCGGGGCAGCATACGGCCTGCCATTTTCCGTCGACGTTGACGCCGTAGCGTTCAGGATCGTCCACGGGCAGCGCGCAATGAAAGCATCGCGTCGTGCCCGCAACCTGCGTGATGGCAGAGACGGGACGGTGGGCGGGAGCCTTGCTGCTTGACGGGGTCATACGGGTTGGATTGTAGGTGGTCGCAGTACGGCGCGCTATGGATGGTGGGGTTGCTGGTTCCGGGTGTCGAGTGCCGGCGCAGAAAAGCAAAACCCCCAGGCACTTTCGCACCTGGGGGTTTCGTTTTTAGGTACCTGACGATG
>JAPLRD010000442.1 GCA_026399375.1 Pseudomonadota bacterium | reverse complement strand
GCGGCGTTTGATTTGCAAGCCGATTTCATTCAGCAGTGCCATGCGAAATCATGCTTCATGCGGCGCAATATGTCAAATATATTCGACATTTCTTTGGGCAGTACTCGAGACTGCGGACGTCGGTCGATAGACGCTCGCGGCAGTTTCCTAAGGCTACGGAGCGGCCGGTGCCGACGTGTGCGCTCAATCGGGTGAGCACCTCGGCGACGCTCACTTTGCTCAACGCGCTGGCGCGGCACAAGGCGCTGCGTTTCATCGTCTCGTCCACCGCAGCGATTTTCGGCAACCCGAGTTATGTGCCCATAGACGAAGCGCACCCGCGCGCGCCGATCAATCCTTAGTGGTTGCCGCGGAACTTGCATACGGTGTCGCCAAGAGGGGTTCCGAACGCAATCGAATCTGCAGTCCGCTGCATCGTCCGGGCAGGGCGCCAACCATCCGCATGCCTAGCTAGCGTTGGGCGCGGCGCGCGCATAGGACGCCGCTTCCGGGGTTGATATACTCGGCCCGGGAGGAAACAAAAATGAAACTGGACGTCATCGGCGGGGGTCCTGCCGGGCTTTATTTTTCGCTGCTGGCGAAGAAAAGCCTGCCCGAGGCCGAGGTCACGGTGACTGAGCGAAATCGCGCCGACGACACCTTCGGCTTCGGCATCGTGCTCTCCGACGAGACGCTCGCCAATCTGCGCGCGGCGGACGAACCCTCCTATCGGGACATCGCCGCGAGCTTCGCCTACTGGGACGACATCTACACCCATTACCGCGGCCGGGTGCTGAAATCCACCGGCCACGGATTTTCGGGCATACGGCGTCTCACGCTGCTGCAGATCCTGCAGCGCCGCGCCGAGTCGCTGGGCGTGAAACTGCGCTACGAAACGCAGGATCCGGGGCTGGATGCGCACCGCGATGCCGACCTCGTCGTCGCGGCGGACGGCATCGGCAGCCGGGTGCGCGAAAGCCTCGCGCAGCATTTGCGCCCCGAGGTCGATTTGCGCAGCAACAAGTTCGTCTGGCTGGGCGCGCAGATGCAGCTGCCGGGTTTTACTTACAGCTTTCGCGAGAACGAGTGCGGCATCTGGAACCTGCATGCCTATATGTACGCCGAAGGCGAATGCACCCTGGTGGTCGAGACCACCGACGCCGCGTTCAAGAAATCGGGCCTGGGCGTAGCTGACGAGCGGGCGACCGCGGCCTATGTGGAGCGGCTGTTCGCCGAGGAACTGCGCGGTGCCAGGGTGTTGAGCAACCGCTCGCACTGGCGCAACTTTCCGACGATCAGCTGCGCGCGCTGGCACCATGACAAGGTCGTGCTCCTGGGCGATGCCGCGCACACGGCGCATTTCACCATAGGCTCGGGCACCAAGCTCGCGCTGGAGGATGCGATCGCGCTGCATGCGGCCTTGATGCGGCATGCGCATGAGCCGCGGGCTGCGCTGCCCGCCTACGAGAGCGCGCGGCGCGAGGAGGCCGAGCGCATCCAGCATTCGGCCAATGTGAGCCTGGTGTTCTTCGAGAACGTGCGCCGTTTCTGGCACATGGAGCCGGTGCAGTTCAATTTCGCGCTGATGAGCCGCTCGAAACAGATCACCTACGAGAATCTGCGGC
>JAPLRD010000318.1 GCA_026399375.1 Pseudomonadota bacterium | reverse complement strand
TGCAATTCGGCAGCCGATGCAAGGTGGGCATGACTGTATTATTGTGCAACCATTGCACAATGTCAAGCTAGCTGCTGCGCGCGGATAGAAGATAGATGGCAGCGCTCGCCAACTGAATGGCTTGTTCACCCCTTACCGGCGGCTGGGCCGCGCATGTCGACCTGTTCGATTGTTCAATCGGGGATCGAACTCTCGACCATTCATCGAACCTAAGAGCGAGCGACCTCGTCCGAGTAGATCGCCTGGATTGACGTTTAATTTCTCCAGCCCAAAGTGCTATCATCAGCGCACTCTTATTGAATGCGAAGGTGATATCGTGGCAACGATGAGTATTCGAGGACTGGACAACAAGGTGCTTGCCCGGCTGAAGAGCCAGGCCGAGCAAGAGGGCAGCAGTCTCAACAGCCTGGTGATACGTCTATTGCAGGGTACAGATACACCAGTTCAACCACGGGAGCTGAAAAAGTTCGACGATCTCGACGCCTTGGCAGGCAATTGGAGCGACGAAGATGCAAAAGCCTTTGCGCACAACACTGCAGCGTTTTCCGAGGTTGACGCGTCGCTTTGGAAGTAGATAGTGCGCCAGATTGCGCTGGATACCAATGCTTACGCCGCGTTCAAGCGTGGCGATGAGAAAACTGTAAGCGTGCTCAAGCACGCACCGGGCATCATTGTGTGCGTTACAGTGTTGGGCGAACTGCTGGCAGGCTTTGCCGCAGGTCAGCGTGAGAGTGCCAATCGCAGTGAGTTGACGCAGTTCATCAACGTGCCGCGCGTGAAAGTGGTCGCTTGCACTGCGGCCACAGCCGACCTGTACGCGCTGGTCTACGCGGCGCTGCGCCGCAAAGGCCAACCCATTCCCACCAACGACCTGTGGATTGCTGCCAGTAGCCTGGAACACGGCGCTGCGCTGTTGACGCTTGACGTGCATTTCAAAGGCATCGATGGCCTGCGCTCAGGTGCAAGGCTGGAGGACTTCATTCCATGAAATATCGGAGATGTATGCCGAAATTTCAGGTATCTGTGTGTCACTGTCACTGCGAGCCTCGGGTGTTGGGGATGAATTGAAGAGATTTCCAAGAATGTCGTCATGCCGAGGCCAAATTGAAGGGACTTCATTGAATTGTCATTCCGAGGCCAAGGGCCGAGGAATCTGCTTTTGGCAGAGTTTGAAAAGCAGATTCCTCGCTGCGCTCGGAATGACATATCAGGAACAGAGTACTATTTCAACGACACCTGTTCGCCATTCTTTCGTTGAAAGGATCAATCAACGATCAGGGGGGGCGTCCTGCCCCCCCCACCGAGATCGTACTATTTCGTAGTAGTAGTAGTAGTAGTGAACTGCTGATTGTTGTTGTCGCTGGAAGACGACGAGATCGCGGCAGCTACGCCCACCGCCGCGATACCGGCCGCGACCGCGCCCGCGGTTACCCCGCCGGTCGCCGCACCGCTCGCCGCGCCCGCGCCGGCACCACCGACTGTGACCGATGCCAGGCTGTTAAAGCTTTGCGCGACTGAGGCAGGCAGGGCAGAGGCGGGAATTGCCACCGCCAGCGCCGTGGACGACGCTATCATCGCGGTCGCGCCGGCGGCAAACGTTGCCGCACCTGCGGCATTCGTCGCCGCGATCGAACCTTGCAGCACCGAAAGATAAGCCGGATTGACCAGCGCAATCATAAAGTCCGTGCCGCGTATGCCTATCGTCGCCTGCGGCGCAATGAGCGCGAACGCGGTGCGGTTCCGGGTCGCGATCAGGCCGCTGACCGAGCGCATCGCGCCTTTGAGGATCTGCATAGCGATGTTGTCGCTTTGCGGCTGGTCTTTGTCGAAGGTGTACTGGTTGACGCGGAATTCAGAGTTTTCATTGAGGACCACAGCGTGCCCGTCGTCGAAGCGGATGACCGCCTGCGCGCCGGCGCCGGTTGTGACTGTCGTTCCCGGGACCAGGCGCTGATCTTTGGCGACGCTCGCGGGCGCCGCCGCGCCCACCGCCGCTCTTACGTCGCCGGTGACGCTTTGATACACCCCGTTCGCAAAACCTAAAGGTGCTGCGAGCAGCGACCACAAACCAAGGCTCAATGCCAACAACCATGAACGACGCATATCAGTCTCCCGTAAATGTAATCCAAAATGGATTATAGACTCCAAGCAGACAAATAGTGATTCCAATGGGCCTGTGGAATTCACCAGTCCATACCTGCATCGTCTGGGCGAACCTCGATCCCCCCGTACGGGAGGAGCCGCTGTGGGGGTGTCCGTAGCTCTTGTTAGACAGTACGGGTAGCATCTTGATCAGCCCAGGGGTTGCTCACTTCCAGCCCGAAATCTGCAAAGTCTCGTTCATTGCGTGTAATCAAACTCAGGCCATGATGCGCGGCGGTCGCCGCCAACAAGCTGTCGACGGCGGGCATAAGACGCCCTTCTGTTGCCGCCATGCGGCCCCAGCGGTCGGCCACGTGGGCATCGACCGGAAGAATCCGTCCGATAAAGAAGTTCGGAAGATCGGCTTCGAGCCAGTCGAGCAATGCCATCCGGCGATCCGTATCGGCCACGCCCTATATGACTTTGCGCAGTTCGCCCAGAGTCAGCACGCTCAAGAACAGCGTAGACGCCGGACGTTGGGAAAACCATTCGACGACGCGGACGGTTGGCGCCTTGCGGCGCAACTCCGAGAAGACGTTGGTGTCGACCAGGTAGCTCATAACGCTGTGTCACGCGTCACGCTTTGGTCGCGTTCGAACTCTATATCCTCCATGGCGCAAAGAGGCGATTGGCGCATGAACGCCACGAGGGAATGCCCGCTGCCCGAGAGGCGCGCATAGGTCGCCCGCGACAGCACAACGGCTACCGACTGCCCGTGCAGAGTAATCTCCTGCGGTCCGTCGCTTTCGGCACGCTTTACCACCTCGGATAGGCGCGCTTTTGCCTCCTGCATTTGCCATGTTTGCACGAGTCCCTCCGGCCTCAGACTAGACTGGTCAGAGTTTGTCTGATTGCGCCTATCGAGTAAAGCTCGGTGCAATAGACCGCCTATGTCGGAATCCCGGAAACGGCCCTGATCGGCGCTGCGGGATCGAGCCCGATCAAGGCGCCGGCCGACGCTGCTGCGCGGTTCATGCCATCACCGCAGAGCGCTTCCCGGTATGGCCACGCTTCGTCTGGCTGCCTTCCCAGCCAATGCACGCCAGCCACACGGTCTTGGGGATGGGCTTCTCGGCGCTCAGGTAGTAATTCAGCATGCGTCGCGAAATGCCGATGGCATCGGCGGCGCGCTGCTGGGTAAGATCGTTGCGCAGCATCCATTCGATCATGCGCTCATGACCGATGCCGCCGGATTGCTCGGCTTCCAGATTGCGCAGGTTGTCCGCGCCCAGATCCAGTTCATCGTCGATAAACACCACCGACGCACCGTGCTCGCCGACGCGCGCCTTGGAAAACAGCTTCGGATCGGCGAGCCTCGCCAGGGCTTTGGTGTTCTTGATCCAGTCGCGCAGGTTGATGGTACCTGTGGTGCAACTGGCGAACATTTTGACGTCCGTGTGCGACGAATAGTCCCTACATTAACCGCACTAAATGCGGCGAATATATTGCTTTTGCGGAGATAATTCCGCATAATCGCCGCATGAATAGCGGAGAAAGTGTCTATATCTGGCAACAGCAGGACTGGCCGCATTGGCGCTATGACGCCCGGCGACTGATGGGGCTGCTCGGCCAGGTTCATCGTGCACAAGGTAATCTGCTGGGCCGGATGCAAACCTTAGGGCTGGGACTGCGTGAGCAGGCCACCCTGCAGGTATTGACCGAAGACGTGGTCAAGACCAGCGAGATCGAAGGCGAACATCTCAATCCCGACGCTGTTCGCTCCTCGATCGCCCGCCGTCTGGGCTTGGATATAGGTGCCCTGGCACCTGCCGATCGACACGTCGATGGCGTCGTGGACATGGTGCTCGACGCAACCGCAAATCATCACCTGGCGCTGACGCCAAAGCGATTGTTTGGATGGCACGCCGCGTTGTTTCCGACGGGCTACAGCGGGATGCTCCAGATTCGTACCGGTGACTGGCGCAACGATTCAAACGGTCCGATGCAAGTGGTGTCTGGACCGGTGGGCCGGCAAAAGGTGCATTTCGAAGCACCGCCCGCCAGTTTGCTGAATGCGGAGATGTCGGATCTCTTGTCGTGGTTCAACGTCGACCAGAAAGACGATCCGCTGGTGAAGGCAGGTCTCGCACATCTGTGGTTCGTGACGATCCACCCGTTCGACGATGGAAACGGCCGTATCGCCCGGGCGGTCGGGGATATGGCATTGGCGCGTGCCGATCAATCGCCGCAGCGGTTTTACAGCCTGTCGGCGCAAATCCAGCGGGAACGGAAGGACTACTACGACATGCTGGAGAGCACCCAAAAGGGCTCGCTCGATGTGACTGATTGGCTTGAATGGTTCCTGGGCTGTCTCGCGCGCGCGATGCAGGGCGCGGAGGTAACGTTGTCTGCCGTATTAATGAAGGCGAATTTCTGGCAGCGCTGGGCGGGCACGCCGATGAACGCGCGGCAGATCAAGTTGCTCAACCGGCTGCTCGATGGATTCGAGGGGAAGCTCACAAGCAGCAAGTGGGCCGCCGTCGCCAATTGCTCGCCTGACACCGCGCTGCGCGACATCAGCGAGTTGGTGGCACTCGGGGTTTTAATGAAGGCACCGGGGGGCGGTCGCAGCACCGCCTATAAGCTTACCAGTGCCTGAACCGATCAGAGCGCCTGCGGTCTGGAGTTCGATTGTGCAAACGGGGATCGAATAAGGCTTTGGTTTCGCCTGAACGATGTCGTTCAAGGTTATGTATTAGCGAATGGCGATCGAACCGCTAGCCTAAGACAAGTAGCCCACTTGTTATATTCCTTACAAATAGCAATAAGCATACTTGACGATAGTCGCCTTACCTGAAACAATAAGTATGAATTTATCTACGGTTGGAGGCTCAAATGTTGGCGACTGTCACAGACAAGGGACAGGTCACGGTTCCCAAGGAAATCCGCGACCAAGTCGGCATAGCGCCGGGTAGCCGGCTCGACTTCGAGGTGCAGGACGACGGCACGCTGCGAGTACGAGTACTGACGCGCGGCGCCGACAATCTGTTCGGTCTGGTGCATCGCGTTCGTACCAAACCACGGAGTATTGAAGAGATGGACCAGGGCATTGCCACTGCCGTCGGCGCTCGCAACCGGCGCGCGCGGAAGTGATCGCTCTCGATACCAACGTTCTGGTGCGCCTGGTCACCCGCGACGACGAAGCGCAGGCCCAGCGCGCAAAGGCAGTGTTCGACACGCACGCAGGCGAGGACGGAGGGCTGTTCGTAGCCGACATCGTTCTGGTCGAACTGTGCTGGACGCTGGCGCGCAGCTATACACTTTCGCGCGCGGACATCGCCGGTATCGTGCGCGCGCTGCTCGATAACGCCAGCGTCGCCCTCGAATCTCCGGCCGTCGTGAAGAGCGCACTCGCTTATTTCAACACTGGCAGCGCTGACTTTCCCGATTGTCTGATTGTTGCCAAGGCCGGCCAGGTTGGCTGTAGTCATACCATCAGCTTCGACCGGCGCATGGGGCAGTTGCCTGGCGTGGAACTTCTCTAACCTCCAGATGCGCTCACATCGCGCGACCTCGTCCGAGTAGGTCGCGAGTTCGATTGTTCAATCGGGGATCGAACTCTCGACCATTCATCGAACCTAAAATCTATATCTCGCGGGTTTTTAGACCTGTCCGGTTCTGTAGCACATGAATTGTCCGCTTTTTCTGTTGAGGGCGGGAAGCGGCGAAGGGCGTAGCCCGTAGCCGATTGCCGCCCTCAACGGCGCACCTGGCGGACGGCTCAGGCGGC
>JAPLRD010000192.1 GCA_026399375.1 Pseudomonadota bacterium | reverse complement strand
CGCATCTGGTGCTTGTAGAACGGCACCTCGTTCATGTGCACCGCCTTCTCGCCGGTGACCGGGTGCTTGTAGACCAGGCGCTCGACCACCTCGCCTTTGAGCGTGCACGCGACGATGTCCGCCACGTCTTCCGGCTTGACCTCGAAGTAACAGATGTCGCCGGGACCGGCGATGACGTTCGGCCCCTTGTTGCAGAAGCCGTGGCAGCCGGTGACCCTGAAGTCCACTTTGGCTTCGGCCGCCTGTTTTTTGATTTCCGCGGAGAAGGCGGCGGCGACCGTCGCGGAATCCAGCCCGCCGCACGCCGCACCGGCGCACACGGCGATGCTCGGCTTGGCCGGATCCCTGGCCGACAGGACCTTCGCCCGGTGGTCTTCCAGTGCAGCCGCTGATTGGAGCGTGGGCATGGCTATGCCTCCGCCGGGCCGCCACTAGGGGGCATACGCCCCCCCGTGGGGGACAGCGAGTCGATTTTGCGAGCGTGGGGGGCCATGGCTTTCCTATTCGTAGCTCTTGAGAACGTCTTCCACCTTCTCGGGAGTCATGCGCCCGTGGTGTTTGCCGTCGATGATCAGTTCCGGGCCGATGCTGCAGCTGCCCAGGCAACTCCCCGCTTCGAAGGTAAAGCGGGACTCGGCGTCGGTTTCGCCGAGCTTCAAGCCGGTGAGTTCCTCCACCTTCTCCTGCAGCTTCGCCGCGCCGCGCAGGTGGCAGGTCATGCCGGTGCACACATGCACCTCGTGCCGCCCCTTCGGCGTCAGGCTGAACGTCTTGTAGAAGCTGGCGATCTGCATCGCCTGGCTGAAAGGCACACCCAAAGCGTCGGCGACCTTTTGCATGACCTCGCGCGGCAGCCAGCGGTTCTCGTGCTGGATCTCGGTCAGCGCGTGGATCAGCGCACCCGGCTTGCCGCGGTATTTCTCGATGATGCCGTCGATCCGGTCGTTCCCTGCGATTATTTGTTCGCTCATATCGTCGCTTCGCTTTGAGACCATTTCAAAATTAACTGTCATTCCGAAGCCGAAGGCTGAGGAATCTGCTTTTTGTTTGACTCAAAAGCAGATTCCTCGCTGCGCTCGGAATGACAATTCTTGGATTCTTCATTCTGGATTACGCTTTCAGTTACCTGGCTGATTTCAGGCCACCGCCACGACCCGCACCTGGTTGCCGTCGAGCTTGACCATGCCCCGCTGCGCCAGCATATTCAGGTGCTGCGCCACTTCCGCTGCGGGCAGATTCAGACCGGTGGCGATTTCACTGGCCGCGACCGGCTGCGGCCGGGCGTAGCCCATGATGCGGGCCATGGCGAGCTTGTCGAGTATCAGTTCCCGGAACAGCTTGTCGAACTCGGCACTGCCGAAAAGCTTGTGGTAATTCTCTTCCTTCCTTTCGGGCACCCTGAACCGCTCCCGCTCCACCAGTTTGATGTAGGGCACGAGCTCGGTGGCCGCTTGCAGTCCGGCTTGCAGTTCGGGAACCGGCTTGCCCTCGCTCGAACCGAGCGGGCCCAGGCTTCTTATCTTCGCCGACAAATCGTGCATGACCTCGGCGAAGCGGATGCCTTCGCCTGCAGACACCCATTCCAGGCGCAGCCGTTCCGGATTGACGCCGACGTTTTCGAGGATGCGCTTGGCGATCATGCTGTTGCCCAGCGCATCGTAGTTGCCCTCCGGATTGTAGTGGCAGTCGCTCAGGTGACAGCCGCCGATGAACACCCCGTCGGCCTTCTGGGCGAAGGCGCGGAAGATGAACTCCAGGTCCACACGCCCCGAGCACATCAGGCGGATGACGCGCAGGTGCGGCGGGTACTGGAAGCGGGAGACGCCGGCGAGGTCGGCGCCGCCGTAGCAGCACCAGTTGCACAGAAAACCGACGATGACAGGTTTGAACTCGGCGGGAGCGGCCATGCTTAGCTCATTACTCGATGGATAGGGTAGTCGATGTCATTAGGCATCTCTAAGAATCTCAATTCTGTCATTCCGAGCGAAGCGAGGAATCTGCTTTTCATTGAACACGAGAAGCAGATTCCTCGGCCTACGCCCCGGAGGAAGTCCCCTTGGGGGACGGCCTCGGAATGACAGTTTCCAGAGGGCCCCATTATTCAGCCCGCGAGCGCCGCGTCGATCTGGCGCAACACTTCGCCGTCGGTGTAATGCTTCAGGCTGATTGCGCCCGTCGGACACTTGGCGTTGCACAGGCCGTCGCCCTTGCACAGCACGGGATTGACCACCGCCTTCTTGCCGCGCGGCGTGTCCTGGAATTCGATGGCGCCGTAGCTGCAGCAGGTGATGCAGGCGCCGCAGGAGACGCAATCGATGTCGTCGACGGCGCAGACCGAGCCCGAGGCGACGACCGTATCGCGCGTGAGCGTCGTCAGCGCGCGCCCGGCGGCGCCGTAGGCCTGGCTGATGGTCTCGCCGAGGTGCTTCGGATACTGCGCCGTGCCGCAGAGGTAGATGCCTTCGGCGGCGAAATCGACCGGGCGCAGCTTGACGTGGGCTTCCTGGAAAAAGCCGTCCGGATTCAGCGTCACCTTGAACTGGCGCGCCAGTTCATGCGCGCCGGCAGCCGGCACCACCGCCGCGGACAGCACGACGTTGTCCACGTCCAGCGCCAGCTTCTTGCCCATGATGGGATCGGTCACCGTCACCCTGAGGAAGCTGCGGCCGCCTTCCTCCACCTCTTCGACCACCGGCTTGTCCTCCGGCTCGAAGCGGATGAACTTGACGTCCTTGTTCGAGGCCTCGCGGTAATAATCCTCGCGGAAGCCGTAGGTCCTCATATCGCGGAACAGCACGTAGATCTCCGCAGCCGGGTTGACCGACTTCAGCTTCAGGGCGTTCTTCATGGCGCCGCTGCAGCAGACGCGCGCGCAATAGTTACGATCCTCCTGGCGGCAGCCGACGCACTGGATCATGACCATGCTCTGCATGTTGGCGAGGCCGGCGGCGCCGGTGCCCAGTTGGTGTTCCAGTTCGAGCTGCGTCATCACGCGCGCGCTCTTGCCGTACAGGTATTCGGTCGGCTTGTGTTCCGCGGCGCCGGCGGCGATGATCGCCACGCCGTGCTTGATGGTGCGCACGCGGCCCTTGGACTTGACCCGGGTCTCGAAATTGCCGACATAGCCGCTGACCCCGGTGATCTCGGCGTCGGTGATCACATGGATGTCGCGGTGCCGGTACACCTTCTTCTTCAATTCCGCCAGCCAGGGCTGCACGTCCAGGCCTTCGAGCGTGTAATGAATGCGGCGCGCCATGCCGCCCAGGTCGGAGTCCTTTTCCAGCAGGTAGGTCTCGTGCCCCTGCTCGGCGAGCGTCAGGGCGCTGGTCATGCCGGCGACGCCGCCCCCGACCACCAGCGCAATCTTGTTCACCGGCAGGGAATACTCTTCCAGCGGCTCGAGCTTGGACGCCCGCGCCACGGACATGCGCACGATGTCCTTCGCCTTCTTCGTGGCGTCCGCCTGCTCCTTGGAATGGACCCAGGAACAGTGCTCGCGGATGTTCGCCATGTCGAAGAAGTACTGGTTGACGCCGGCTTCGCGCAGCGTGTCGCGGAACAGCGGCTCATGCGTTCGCGGCGTGCAGGCGGCGACCACCACGCGGTTCAAGCCCTTGTCGCGGATGGTGTCCGAGATCGCCTTGGCGGTGTTGGTGGCGCAGGCGAACAGGCTCTCCTCCACGTGGACCACGTTCTTCAGCGTTTTCGAATACTCGACGATGCCCGGCACGTCCACGACGCGGCCGATGTTGGCGCCGCAGCGGCAGACGAACACGCCGACCTTGGCCTCTTCCTGCGAGACATCCTTCTCGACCGGGTAGACCCTTTCCGTGGACAGCTTGCCGCGCCGCGACTTCAGCAGATGCCCCGACAGGGCCCCCGCGCCGCTCGCCGTCACCACCGACTCGGGAATGTCCAGCGGCCCCTGGAACGCGCCGCTGATGAATATGCCCGGGCGGCTGGTCTCGATCGGGTTGACCGGATTGGTCTTGCAAAAGCCCTGCGCGTTGAGCTCGATGCCGAATATGCGGGAGAACTTCTGCGCGTCCTTCGGCGGATTGAGGCCCACCGACAGCACCACCAGCTCGAACTCCTCCTCGACCACGCCTTCGGGCGTGGCATAGCGGATGCTGACGTCCTTGGTCACGGGGTTCTCGCTGCCTATCGATACGTAGGAGCGAATGAACTCGACCCCGGGCAGCCGCGCCGCGCGCTGGTAGAAGCGTTCGAAGTCCTTGCCGTAGGAGCGGATGTCATTGTGGAAGATCTTCGCTTCCAGCTCGGGCACGTGATCCTTGGCCAGAATGACCTGCTTCTGCGTATAGGAGCAGCAGACCGCCGAGCAATAGGTGTTGCCCCCCGGCACCACCTGGCGCGAGCCGACGCAGTGTATCCAGGCGATCTTGTGCGGATGCTTCTTGTCCGACGGGCGCAGGATCTGGCCCTCGTGCGGGCCGGTGGCGCAAAGCAGCCGCTCGAAGTCCAGGCTGGTGACGACGTTCTCTATGGTGCCGTAGCCGTAGTCGCCGCGGATTTTCGGATCGAAGGTGTCGTACCCCGGCGACATCACGATGGCGCCGACCTTGATTTCGATCTTCTGCGGCACCTGGCTGAAGTCGATGGCCTTGTTCTCGCACACGCCGGTGCAGATCGAGCAGGTCTTGTCCTTCAGGTAGAGGCAGCTCTCATCGATGTAGGTCACGAGCGGCACGGCCTGCGAGAAGTAGATGTGAACCGCCTTGTTCATCGACAGGTTCTGGTTGAACGGGTCGGGTATCTTGGCCGGGCAGTACTCGACGCAGACCGTGCAGCCGGTGCATTTGTCCTCGTCGATGTAGCGCGGTTTCTTTACCAGGGTGACCTTGAAATCGCCGGCCGTCCCCTCGACGCTTTCGACCTCGGTGTAGGTCAGGATCTCGATGTTCGGATGACGATCGACTTCGATGAATTTCGGCGACTCGATGCACATCGAACAGTCGTTGGTGGGGAAGGTCTTGTCCAGCTGGGCCATCTTCCCGCCCAGCGTCGGCGTCTTTTCCACCAGATAGACCTTGAAACCGCAGGTGGCGAGATCAAGCGCGGCCTGAATGCCGCTGATGCCGGCGCCGACGACCATCATGTCGCCGATCTTGTCGTCCTCGGAGCGCAGGGCGCTCTGCCCCACCGCTGCGTGCGCGTGTTCGATCGACCGTTCTAGTGTGTGTGCCACGGCATTGTTCCTTGACAAACGTGTCCTACTGAATGGCTTCCCGGATGACTTCGGTAATGTCCTTCACCTCGATTGCGCCGCCGTCTTTCGAGTTCAGCTTGCTGTCTTCGAAATTGGTGATGCAGTACGGACAGGCCGTGGCCAGGACCTGCGCCCCGGTGCCCACCGCCTGCGCCAGGCGCAAATCCGAAAAGCGCTCGCCCTTGGGCGTCTCCATCCAGATGCGCCCGCCCCCGCCGCCGCAGCAAAAGCTGTTGTTGCGCGACTCGGGCATTTCGCAAAGCGTGAGGCCCGGTATCTTCTTCAGCGCTTCGCGCGGCTCGTCGTACACGCCGTTGTGCCGTCCGAGATAGCAGGGGTCGTGGTAGGTCACCTTCTTCGCGACCTCCTTGTCGAGCACCAGCCTGCCCTCGGCGATCAGGCGGAAAATCAGCTGCGAAATGTGGACCACCTCGAAATGCACCATGAATTCGGGGTATTCGCGCGTGTAGGTGTGAAAGCAGTGCGGCGAGGACACCAGCACCTTCTTCACGCCGTGCCCGATGAGCGCGCCGATGTTTTTCCGCGCCAGGGCCTTGAACAGCGCCTCGTCGCCGGTCTTGCGTATGCTCTCGCCGCAGCAGCTCTCCTCCGGCCCGAGGATGCCGAATTCCACTCCGGCCTTGTTGAGGATTTCGACCGTGGCCCGAGCGATCTTCTTCGCCCGCGGGTCGTAGGACAGGTAACACCCGGGCATGTAGAGAAATTCCATGCCCTCTTCGAAGGTCTTGACCCCGAGGCCGTCCGCCCACTTGCCGCGCTTGGCGCGGTCCTCGCCGAAGGGATTGCCCTCGGCGCGCAAACTCGCTGCCACCGCGCGGATCGGCTCCACCGAATGCGGGAACACGTCGTATTCGGTCGCGATCCGGCGCAGCGCCACCCCTGACTCGATCTGCTTCACGTCGCGCGGGCAGACCTGCGGGCACTTGCCGCAGGTGGTGCAGCGCCAGATGTCCTCGCTCTCGATCTCGGTCAGGCCGAAAGTCGCTTCGCGCACGATCTTGCGCATACTGAAATTGCGCACCTTGTTCCAGGGGCAGACCGTGTCGCACAGGCCGCACTGGTAGCAGTGCTTGAAGCCATCGCCGCCGGCCGCCTTGATGGCGTCGATGATTTCCTTGAAGGGGGTTACCATTTCCATATTCGTTCCGGGCCTCTGTTGCGCAGCTCTGATTTCCTAAACGGCCATTTCAAAGTTACCCGTCATTCCGAGGCCAACGGCCGAGGAATCTGCTGTTTGGCCTAAAAGCAGATTCCTCGCTTCGCTCGGAATGACAATTTCTGCAATCTTCATTCTGAATTGCACCCTCAAGACTTCGTCATTCTCGCGATGGTTTCCAGCAACTTCTGCAGCCCGTGCTTGTCGATGAGCGATTCCACGCCCACCTCGAGTTCGGGCGGGTTCGGCTCGCCTTCCTCGACCTCCTCCTCGCGCTCTTCATAGATCAGTGCGTCGGCGAGGCACCACTCGACGCACTTGGGCTTCTCCAGCGCCGGATCGTCTTCGCACATGTCGCATTTCAGCGGCAGGCCGGAGTCGGGCTCCTTGAAGAGATCCCGAGACGGGCATGAGGCGCGGCAGAAATCGCACTCGTCGTATTTCTTGCCGTCGATGTTATAGGTGTTGCGCCCCGTGCATTCGGCCGCGGTGTATTCGCCGGCATACACCGGCAGGTAGATGTCGCGCAAGGGTTCCCTCACGATGCGGATGCGCGAGCGCGCCGGGTTGCTGCTGCTGTAGCGCGGCGACGCGTGCCACAGCGAGCAGATGACCTCGCACGCGCGGCAGCCGTTGCACTTGTCGGCGTCGATGGTGATGTGCTTGATCTTCTTCATGACCTTAGGCATGGCTCAAGGCCTCCTTCGCGTCCTGTTGTTCACCTGCCGGCGCTGTTTCGCCGTTCGCGTCCGCCTTGCCCAGGATCCCCCTTTGCTCCAGGTCCTCCGCAATGCCGGCCAGATCGAGATCGATCAGCGACTCCTTGGTGGGGATGCCGTTGCTGTCGAAGCCCTTCATCCTGTAGTACGAGTCCAGCAACTGCTTTTCCAGGTCGGGGAAGCGCCGCTTCCAGTGATCCTCGGGCGGCTTGTCGTCGGCGCGCCGCATTCCCATCCTCACGTTGATGGCGCGCAGCAGCGTCCTGTTTCTCGTGGCGGCCTTCCACAGACTGGCCTCGTCGAAGTCGATGCCGGTCCCCGCCGAGACGAAGCTGGGGAAGTTGTGGATGTGATACGGCGGCTTCAAGGGGAAGGACGACAGACCGGCGCAGGTGCCGAGGGCGTCGTCGATGTAGTGCATCTTCTCCTGCCAGTCGACGATGTCGCAACTCGCTTCGATCGACGGGTAAAGCGGGTTCGAGTTCTCGCCGCGCGGCTCCCAGTCGAGCAGGTACTGCTTGAACTTCTCGTGCGGAACCTGGAACCAGTCCTTGACGAAGGCTTCGCGCTCTTCCTTGGTCGGAAAAGGCGCCTGGGGAAACTGGCCCTCGATCTGGGTGATGTTGATCTTTTCGCCGGTCGAATACATCAGGTAGTAGACCGGGTTCAGCATGCCGAGCTTGAGCGGCAACTGCTCCTGTTTCTTGATCGTATTGTGGTCGAATTTCTCCGCACCCTTGCCGATGCGCCTCGCGGCCCAGTAGGTGCCGTCGGCAAGCACGTCGCCGATCCCCTCGCGCCTGACGATACGGTCGAGCAGCCAGAAGAAGCGGCCCTCGACATCGGCCGGCATGCCCGGAAAATCCGCGTCGGTGAGGATGCCGGCCTCGAGCAGTTCCAGCGCGAAGGCCATGACCTGCGGCGTCGAAAACCCGTCCACACCGTATTCGGTCGCGCGCTGCGCGATCTTGAAGCCGAACTCGAGATCCGAGTACGCCGCCATGGTGTAGGTGAGCTTGGAGTAGCACTTCATCATGTAGGTGGGTTGCCCCGGGACCGAGATGGTCGCGCCGCATTTCATCGGGCAGTTGTAGCAGCTGATCAGGCGCGTGCGCACGCTCTCCTGCGTCTTGCGCCAATTTTCTTCAATTTCATGGGTCCAGAAATCCTTGCGCCGGGTGCGCGCGTGGCCCCACATAAAACTGGTGGTGTGCCACTCCTCGTCGACGATGCGCATCTCCTGCGGCGAGCCGAGCACGGACAGGATCGCGGGCACCCCCGGGATCGGATGGTCTTCGCGCCACTTGATGTAATCCAGCACCCCTTTGCACAGGTCCATGAATTCTGCAGGCCGGGCGACGTTGACGTCCTTCGTGCCGCGCACGACGATCGCCTTCAGCCCCTTGTCGCCCATGACGGCGCCGATGCCGCCGCGGCTGGCGCTGGACCGGCCCTGTTCGATGGAGGCGTAGAACACGCGGCTTTCTCCGGCCAGGCCGATGGCCGCCACTTGCGCATTCGGCTCCTTCAGTTCCTTGCGCAGGCATTCCGCGGTTTCGATCGCGCCCTTGCCGCGCAGATGCGAAGCGTCGCGGATTTCCACCTTGTCGTTGTTGATCCACAGATAGACGAGATCCGGTGAACGGCCTCGCAGGCTGACCTTGTCGTAGCCGGCGTGCTTCAATTCCGGCGCCCAGAATCCCCCCATCATCGAATAGGCCAGCAGCCGTGTCTGAGGCGAGAGGGTGGTGACGATGGTCCGGTTGCAGCCGGGGGCCGCCGTGCCGCAGAGCAGGCCGGTGCTGAAGATCAGCAGATTGTCTTCGGAAAAAGGTTCGGTTTCCGGGGGAACCCTGTCCCACATGATCCTCGCGCTGGTGCCCAGCCCCCCCAGATGGAGCCTGGTCATTTCAGGGTCGGTTTCCACCCGGTCTATGCTGCCGCGGGAGAGATCGACTTCCAGGTCAAAGCCAGTTTCTGCGTACCGCATGTCCCTGCACCCCTCTCAGAACGCGTTGCTGTTCGAATGCCTTGCGCGCATTCGCGCGCTGGATGTCTTTCTCTGCGAAGTGGCGCACCACCCCAGACTCGACTGCTGTTGCCCCCGTCTGGTTTTCAATCGGTCCGGCGCTGCGGATTCGAGCCCGATTGCAACTGCCTGCGGGGTTAATTGGTATTGTCGTACTATAATGCTTATTTATGGGTTGGACGTCAACAGGTTTCCACGAATTTTGTCGCGAGTTCATGATCTGTCCGGTTCTATAGCACGACATCTGTCCGGTTGTCATAGTGCCCCGAAGGGGGTGGGAAATGACGCCGACGCAAGTGCTGCAGGAGATACGGAAGATGAGATTCGAGGAAGCGTATGAGG
>JAPLRD010000197.1 GCA_026399375.1 Pseudomonadota bacterium | reverse complement strand
GTGGCGAGCGCTAACCAGACCCAGTTCGTGGCGCTGTGCCGCGCAATCGGCCATCCGGAGTGGGCGAGCGACGAGCGCTTCATCAACAACGAGGGCCGCCTGCGGCACCGCGACGTACTGCATGCACTGCTGGAGGATGTGTTCCGCACGCGCAAAGGAACCGAGTGGGAAGACACGCTGTTCGCCGCCGGCGTGCCCTGCGGCCCGATCAACGACTACGCGCAGGCGCTCGCGCATCCGCAGGCGCAGTTCCACGGCGCCCGCATTGAGACCGAGCACGCGCTCGGCGTGCGCGCGCCCGGCGTGGCGAGCCCGATGCGCTTTTCCGCAACGCCGGTCGAGTATCGCCGCGCCCCGCCGCTGCTGGGAGAGCATACGCGCGAAGTGCTGGCGGAACAGCTTGGGCTGGCGCGCGAGGAGCTTGAGCGCCTGGAGGGCGCGCGCGTCATCGCCTGCGCAAGACCGGCATCTGCCGCATAACATCTGAGCGGAAACGGGCCGGGGCGGGAATATTCCTGCCGCGGCAGGTGTTTGCTGCTTCGATCGTGGATCAACGGCCCGACCAAGCCGTCTCACCCAAGGAGAAGCAAATGAAGAAAGTGATCGGGTTCCTCGTCTTCCTGGCGGCCGCGCCGATTGCGCATGCGGCGGATATGGAGGCCGGCAAGACCAAAGCCGCCGCCGTATGCGCAGCCTGCCACGGCGCGACCGGGGTAAGCGTGAGCGATGCCATTCCCAACCTGGCCGCGCAGCGCCCGGGCTACCTCGAAGCGCAGTTGAAGGCGCTCAAGGACGGCACGCGCAAGAACCAGATCATGAATGCAATCGCGTCCCAGCTCAGCGCAGAGGACATGGCCAACGTAGCCGCCTTTTTTGCCGCCCAGCCCGGTGCCGTCACCGGTGCCAAATCGGCGATGTCGCCGAACCTGGCCAAGACGGGCGTGACCTTCCCCGAAGGTTACAAGGAGACGTTCACCAAGTACTACACCGTCAACTTTCCCGCGACCAAGCAGGTGCGCTACTACTACGCCAACAAGACTGCAGTCGCGGCGGCCAAAGCGGGCAAACCGCTGCCGGACGGCTCGGTGCTGCTGGCCGAAGCCTATTCCGCGCAAGTCGACGCCGGGAAAAATCCCGTCACCGGCGCCGACGGCTACTACTCGGCGGACAAGCTGCTCTTTTACACGGCGATGGCACGCGAGGCGGGCTGGGGCAAGGACATTCCCGAGATGCTGCGCAACAGCGACTGGAACTACGCGGTGTTCACTCTGGACAAGAAACACCGGCCGGGCGTCAACCAGGCCGAGTGCCTCGCCTGCCACAAGCCGCTGGACAACGTCAGCTACACCTTCACGCTGAAGCAGCTCGCAGAAGCCAAGTAAGCCGGCGCCGCGGACCGCACCACCGAATCGACCGCGGGCGCCGTGCATACCCATCGATACACGCACACCGCCGGCACCAAGACCCACGGCTTTCGCGACCTGAAAGATCTGTTGGCAAAGGCCACGCCGGCGCGGTCGGGCGATCAGCTCGCGGGCGTCGCGGCGGCCGACGCCGAGCACCGCGCCGTGGCGCAGCTGGCGCTGGCCGAGTTGCCGCTGGCGACCTTCCTCAGCGAAGCACTGATACCTTACGAAAGCGACGAGATCACTCGCCTGATCATCGACACGCACGATGCCGCCGCCTTCGCGCCGGTCAGCCACCTGACGGTCGGTGATTTCCGCAACTGGCTGCTCGGCGACGCAGCCGACGGCGCCGCCCTGGCGCAACTGGCGCCGGGCATCACGCCGGAGATGGCCGCCGCCGTGTCCAAGATCATGCGTAACCAGGACTTGATACTGGTGGCGCAGAAGTGCCGCGTAGTGACCGCTTTCCGCGACACCATCGGACTGAAGGGGCGCATGGCGACCCGTTTGCAGCCCAATCATCCGACCGACGACGCCAGCGGCATCGCCGCCAGTGTGCTCGATGGCCTGCTCTACGGCAGCGGCGACGCGGTGATCGGCATCAATCCGGCCACCGACAGCGTGGCGCAGGTCATCCGGCTGGTCGAAATGATGGACGACATCATCGGCCGCTACGAAATTCCGACCCAGTCCTGCGTGCTGACCCACGTCACCAACACTCTGGCGGCGATCAGTCGCGGCGCGCCGGTCGATCTGGTGTTCCAGTCGATCGGCGGCACCGAAGCCACCAACCGCAGCTTCGGCGTCAGCCTGGACCTGCTGGAAGAGGCGCGCAGCGCGGCCCTGTCGCTCAAACGAGGCAGTATCGGCGACAACGTCATGTATTTCGAGACCGGCCAGGGCAGCGCGCTCTCGGCCAATGCGCATCATGGCGTTGATCAGCAGACCTGCGAAGCGCGCGCCTACGCGGTGGCGCGCCGCTTCGAGCCGCTGCTGGTCAATACCGTGGTCGGTTTCATCGGCCCCGAATACCTGTTCGACGGCAAGCAGATTATCCGCGCCGGTCTGGAAGACCACTTCTGCGGCAAGCTGCTCGGATTGCCCATTGGTTGCGACGTCTGCTACACCAACCACGCCGAAGCCGACCAGAACGACATGGACGTGCTTCTGACGCTACTTGGCGTGGCTGATTGCAGCTTCGTCATGGGCGTCCCCGGGTCGGACGACATCATGCTCAATTACCAGACGACTTCGTTTCACGACGCGCTGTATGCGCGGCGTGCATTGGGCCTGCGGCCGACGCCGGAATTCGAGGCATGGTTGCAGAAAATGCAGATCATGAGCAACGACGGGCAGTTCCGGCTGAATCCGTCTCTGCCCTCGCCGTTTCAGAAAGCCCTGCTGCGTCTGCCGTAGGCGCGCATCCGGAAACCTATCCGTAATCATGCGCGACTTCACAAAGCGGCAAGCGAAATCCGGGCAATGACCGAAAAAACTACACCTGTCACCGCCAACCCGTGGGATGCCCTGCGACGGTTCACCGACGCCCGCATCGCGCTGGGTCGCGCTGGCGTGAGCCTGCCGACTGCAGCCCACCTGGCATTCCAGCTCGCGCACGCCAAGGCGCGCGACGCGGTGCATCGGACGCTGGACGTGGTGCAACTGGCGCGGTCGCTGAGTCCATCGGCGGAAGAGCAAGGTCCGGCCTGCGTCTCGCTGCACAGCGCCGCCGCCGACCGCGGCATCTATCTGCAGCGCCCCGACCTGGGACGCAGGCTGGACGCCGCATCGCGGCAAGCCCTGGCGGCGCGGGAGCCGTCGGAAAGATCCGGACAGGCACGCCCCTATGATCTGGCATTCGTGGTGGCCGACGGCCTGTCGGCGCTGGCCATCGAACAAAACGCGGCGCCGTTCCTGGCGATGCTGCTGCGCCGGACGGCAGAAGAAGGCTGGCGCATCGCGCCGATCAGCATCGTACGGCAAGGGCGCGTTGGGATCGGCGACGAAGTGGGCGAACTGCTGGGCGCCAGGGCGGTCGTGGTGTTGATCGGCGAACGGCCGGGATTGAGTTCGCCGGACAGCATGGGCCTGTACCTGACCTGGATGCCTCGCGTGGGGCTGACCGATGCCAGCCGCAATTGCATCTCCAACGTGCGCCCGGCCGGATTGAGCCCCGAAGATGCCGCCTCCAAGGCGCACTATTTGTTGGCGAAAATGTTCCAGCGGCAACTGTCCGGGATCGGCCTCAAGGACGAATCGCTCCCGGCCCCGGGGCTGCCGACAATGGCACCGAGGAATTTCCTGCTGGAATGACCGTTCCGGGGCACGCCACGCGCGAAGACTGACGCGACAAGTGGTAAAGGGTGTGCCGTTTCCACCCGCGTTTACTGGATAAACATACAGCTATCATTTATAGTTGTTCCCGTGACCGCCATTGCGACCCCCTATACCCTGAACCCCGCGCAGCGCGCCGCTGCCGGCTATGGCGCGCAAGCAGCCGACAAGGTCTTTCGCGCGGGCCCGCTTTTGATCATCGCCGGCGCCGGGACCGGCAAGACCAATACGCTCGCACACCGCGTGGCGCACCTGGTGCTTTCGGGCGTGAACCCGCAGCGCATCCTGCTCCTCACCTTCACCAGGCGCGCGGCGGTGGAGATGACGCGCCGGACGCAGCGCATCGTGGGCGAAGTGCGCGAGGAAGTGAGACTGCCGTGGTCGGGCACCTTCCATTCGATCGCCAACCGCCTGATACGGCGCTATTCGGCGCGCGTCGGCCTCGATGCCAATTTCAGCGTACTCGACCGCGGCGACGCGGCCGACCTGATGGACCTCGTGCGCCACGAGCGCGGGCTGACGAAGGCGGAAAAGCGTTTCCCGCGCAAAGACACCTGCCTCGCCATCTACTCGCACCGGGTGAATACGCAGCGGCCGCTGGCCGAGACGCTCGCCGACGTGTTTCCGTGGTGCGCCGAGTGGGAAGCGGAACTGACCGGCCTCTATCGCGCCTACGTCGAGAAGAAGCTCGCCAACCAGGCTCTCGATTACGACGACCTCCTGCTCTACTGGCACGCGATGGCGGCGGACGCCGGGCTCGCGCGCGAGATCAGCGCGCAATTCGACCAGATCCTGGTGGACGAATATCAGGACACCAACGTGCTGCAGGCCGAAATCCTGAACGCGCTGCGGCCCTCGGGCGAGGGCCTGACCGTAGTCGGGGACGACGCGCAGTCCATCTACTCGTTTCGCGCGGCCACGGTCGAGAACATCCTCGGTTTTCCCTCGCGGTTCTCGCCGCCCGCCAAAGTGGTCACGCTGGAACAAAACTACCGCTCGACCCAGGGCATACTCGATGCGGCGAACGCGCTGATCGCGGGCGGCGAGCGGCAGTATCACAAGACGCTGCAATCGAAACGAGGCGCCGGCGCAAGACCGCGCTACGTCACGGTGCTGGACGACCTCGGTCAGGCGCAATACGTGGTGACGCGCGTGCTCGAGACGCGCGAGCGCGGCATGCCGCTGAAACGCCAGGCGGTGCTGTTTCGCAGTTCGCATCATTCGGACGTGCTCGAACTCGAGCTCGTGCGCCGCAATATCCCCTATGTGAAGTACGGCGGCCTGAAATTCCTCGAGGCGGCGCACGTGAAGGACGCGCTCTCGGTGCTGCGCTGGGCGGACAATCCGAAGAACCGCATCGCGGCGTTTCGCGCGCTGCAACTGATGCCGGGCATAGGTCCTGCCGCCGCGGCGAAATGCCTGGCCGCGTTCGAGGCCAATGCGCATGCCTGGGCCAGCCTGAAGGCGTTCGTGCCGCCGGCGCAGGCGCGCGAAGCCTGGCCCGTGTTTGCCGCGCTGATGGGTTCGCTGGCACAGCCCGAGGGGCCGTGGCAGGGGCAGATGGGACGGGTGCGTGAATGGTACGAGCCGCACCTGGAGCGCCTGCACGCCTCCGCCCAGGTGCGCGCCGGCGACCTGTTGCAACTCGAGCGCGTCGCGCAGCAGTTCGGCACGCGCGAGCGCTTCCTGTCAGAACTCGCGCTCGATCCGGCGCAGGCCTCGGGCGACCTGTCGGGCACGCCGCTGCTGGACGAAGATTACCTGGTGCTCTCGACTGTGCACTCGGCCAAGGGACAGGAGTGGGACTCGGTCTACCTGCTCAACGTGGCCGACGGAAACTTCCCTTCCGAATTCTCGGCCGGCCGCGCGGAACTGATCGAGGAGGAGCGTCGGCTGCTCTACGTGGCGATGACGCGCGCCAAGTCGGAACTTGACCTGATCGCGCCGCTCAAATACTACGTAACGCAGCAGTCGCGCACGGGCGACCGCCACGTCTACGGCGCGAAAAGCGGCTTTCTCACGCGCGAGGTGATGGCCTGCTTCGACCCCGTCGCTTGGGGCGAGGCGGAACGAGAAGACGGCGTGGCCGGCGGCGCGGCCAGAGTCGACGTGGCCGGGACGCTGCGCAGCCTATGGGCCTAGAAATCGCCGCTGCGATACACTTCAGCCTCAGCTGATTTTCACGAAGGGTTCCAAGATGCGCATGCGAGGCCGAAAGGTGCTCATCACTGGCGGCGCATCAGGCATAGGCCTGGCCAGCGCGCGTCGCATGGTTGCAGAAGGCGCGCGCGTGGCGCTGCTCGATCAAAATGCGGAAGGACTCGCGGCCGCCGCGGGCGAACTGGGCGATGCCGCCTTCGCAGTGCGTGCGGATGTCACCGACGAAACCGGGGTACGATCCGCCGTAAGCGAAGGCGCCGATGCGCTGCAGGGCCTGGACGGCTTGGTCAACGCGGCCGGCACAAGCTTCTGGCGCAGCTTCGGCGACATGACGCTGGAGGAGTGGCGGCACATCCTCTCGATCAACCTCGACGGCCCGTTCATCGTTACCAAGGCGGCCCTGCCCGCGCTGCGAGCCTCGGGCAAGGCGACCATCGTCAACATCGCGTCCGGGGCCGGACTGCAGCCGAGGCAGAACTTCAGCGCCTACTGCGCCTCCAAAGGCGGACTGGTCCTGTTCACCAAGTCGATCGCCATGGACCTCGCCGCGGACAATATCCGCGTCAACGCCGTCTGCCCCGGGATCGTGATGACGCCGCTGGTCGAGCGCAATCTTGCGCTCACCGGCGATCGCGAAGCGGCATACCAGCGCTACATTTCACGCAATCTAATGAAGCGCTTCGGCACCGCCGATGAAGTCGCCGACGCGGTCCTTTATCTCAGCTGCGATGAATCCTCCTTCGTCACCGGCTCCGCCCTCAGCATGGACGGCGGATCGGTGTTCCACTGACGCATGAGCCGCGCCAACAAAGATTATTGCATCGCCATTCTGCCGGGCGACGGCATCGGACCGGAAATCACGGCGGCGACGCGATCCGTCCTCGAATACCTGGACGGCAAGCTCGCGCTCGGGCTGCGCTTCGAGGAATACGAGATCGGCGAGGCCAGCCTGGCACGAAACGGCACGACCCTGCCGGACGCCGTACTGGAGGCCTGCCGCGCGAGCGACGGCGTCGTGCTCGGCCCCGTGTCCCATCTGACCTATCCGCCGCGCGCCCAGGGCGGGATCAACCCGTCGGGCGAATTGCGCATCAAACTGGACCTCTACGCCAACATCCGGCCGAGCCGCTCGCGCGAAGGGCTGCAGCACTGGGGCCGCACGGCCATGGACCTGGTCATCGTGCGCGAGAACACCGAGGGCTTCTACGCCGACCGCAATATGCACCTGGGTGTCGGCGAATTCATGCCGACCCCGGATCTGGCGCTGTCGGTGCGCAAGATCACCGCGCAGGCCTCGCGCCGCATCGCGCAGACGGCGTTCGAACTGGCGCGCACGCGCAGGCGCCGGGTGACGGCGGTGCACAAGCAGAACATGCTGAAAATGACCGAAGGCCTGTTTCTGCGCGAGGTGCGCGAGGTGGCGCGGCAGTTTCCGGACGTTGCACTCGATGAGCAGCTGGTGGATTCCATGGCGGCGCTGCTGGTGCGCGACGCGGCGCGCTACGACGTGATCGTCACCACCAACATGTACGGCGACATCCTGTCCGACGAGGCGGCAGAACTCGCCGGCAGCCGCGGCCGCGCCGCGTCGATCAATGACGTCGAAATGCAGTGCATGGCGCAGGCGCAGCACGGCGCGTCGCCCGACATCGCCGGAC
>JAPLRD010000419.1 GCA_026399375.1 Pseudomonadota bacterium | reverse complement strand
TTCTGCTGCATTGCAAAGGCGGGCTAGGTAGAACTGGCACCGTAGCTGCCAAGCTGCTAATTGAGTTCGGCTATAGTGCTGATGAGGCGATTGATATCGTTCGTAACGCCCGCGCAGACACAATAGACACTGGCCAACAAGAAAGCTACGTCCGGAAGCAACGATCTTCAGCATGGCAAGATCTCGCCGATCGGTATGGCTATCGAACAAAGCCAGACGAACAGAAGAGTCTGGCTTGATTAGAATCGCCACCCCTTTCCGTTCTTGAATCATGATGAAATGGACCTATCGTGAAAAATCAACTCCCCAATGATCTGAATGCGGCCATCGATGAAATTGCGGCAGAGATTGCTAGTGGCTCGCATAGGCCAAAGCGAGAGCGCACCGGAGGCGATAGCTGGGGTGGGGCTAACGTCATCGTAACTTCTAACGAGCATAGGACGGGACATGATGGCGACTTCGTGCTGGTTACTCCACATGCCGCAGTGGTCGGTTGGTATTTCAATCGGGTTAAGCGAATTGCCTATTCGGCGGGGGGGATTGATCACTTGTCGAAGTATGGCTTTTTCCGCGATCTTGCCAAGGTGGTGGCAGACCTGCCCGAGGATGCCGACGAGCAGTGCGTGTTCAAAGCCCTTGTTGCGAAATCCCGCGCAATCCTTGCACCAAAAATCCAAGATTCATGTTGAATATGGCTGCCATGCCACACGACCTTATTCTCCCGTTGTTGATCAGTTTGATTGCGGGCAACGTGTTTGCTGAGGGAGCGAAAGCAGTTCCTCTGGTAAAGACCGGTAGCTGTCCAAGCGGCTATTCATCCAGCGGAAACTATTGCGCGCCAAACTCAAGTGCAACGTTTGCCGTTGAGAAAAAAGGAAGTTGTCCTAGCGGTTATGCTACGAGTGGGAATTATTGTCTTGCTGGCAAGAATGCAAAGATTGCAGTTCAGAAGGTGGGAAGTTGCCCGAGTGGATATTCATCGAGCGGCGACTATTGCTTGAGCAGCAAGTGATGAATCGCCGTCTCACCAGCGCCTACTTTATAGGTTCGACTAGAAGAACACCATGAACACGAGAAACGCAGATAAAGAACCTCCATCCCGCGAAATCCGCGTATTCCTCTCATCAACGTTCCGGGACATGGACGCGGAGCGCAGCCATCTCGTCAAGCAGGTGTTCCCCAAGGTGCGGGCGGCCTGCATGGCGAGGCAAGTCGGCTTCACCGAGATTGACCTACGCTGGGGCGTGACCGAAGAGGCGGCCAAGAACGGCGCCACCGTTGAAATCTGCCTGCGCGAGATTGACCGCTGCCGAAAATTTCCACCCTTCTTCATCGGCTTTCTGGGTGAGCGCTACGGCTGGATACCCAAGCATGATGATCTCATCGCGTATTGGGACAAGCACGCCGACACCGACTATGAGCGCAAGGTTCGCGATGCAGTTGTGCGCACCATCAGCGTCACTGAGCTTGAAATGGAGTTGGCCGTACTGACCGATGGCGCCGCCGAGAAACTGCATGATCAGGCGCTCTTTCTCCTGCGAGATTGCGCGCTCACCGACGCGCTCTATCAACAGGACACCGGAAAAGCCCCCAACCGACACGACGCTTGCTACTACGACGATGGCGAAGGCAAGCTCGCAGCGCTCAAGGCGCAGATTCGCGCCACGCCGTTTCTGGGCGTCGATGGCTACTCCAGCATCGAGCAATTTGGGCAGGTCATTGAGGACTACCTACTGGCCCAACTCGACCGTCTGTTCCCGTCGGCCGAGGTCCCCAGTCCGTTGGAGCGGCAACGCGCCGCGCACGCGGCCTTTCGTTTCCATCGCTTGCAGAACTTCCTGCCGCGACCGGATG
>JAPLRD010000454.1 GCA_026399375.1 Pseudomonadota bacterium | reverse complement strand
TCAAAGCCGCGTAGCCTCGGATACGTATCGGTCGGTAGCCGAGACCGAAGCAAGCACGGCCAACAAGATCCGCAAGAAGCTTGAGCGATCGGCCCCCAAGAGCGAAACGAAAACTACTGACGGGGAACAGTAGCGCGCAAGAAATGCGGGTAGCGCCGGGGCTGATTTCACCTGCAATCACGATCGGTTCCAATCGGTCTGTTACTGCGAGACAATCACCCTCGAATTTGAATTGGAGACGTAGGTGACTTGCCAATTTTGAACATTAGGCAGGCCGAAGCGCCGCACCGGTATTGAATTTCAGCAGGACCCATGTTTGTAAATCCGGTCACCGCCTTGCCCCATAAAACAACTTTGCGGCAATCGGCCCGCGCTATTCCCGCACCGTCCGCAGGCAGCGCAGCAGCCGCTCACGTCTGCATTGGCAATTCAGGATCGGCCGCCCACTCGGTGAGCGACGCGTCATACACCTTGACGCTTCTGTGCCCCAGCATGTCCAGCGCCAGCGCGACGCTGGTGGCGGCAATCCCGCCGCCGCAGTAGGTGATCACCTTCGGCTTTTGCAGCGCCTGCGCGTAGAGGGCGCGCAGTTCCTCGATGCTCTTGAACGTATTGTCGGCATTGACGTTCGCCGCGGCCGGAACATTGACGCTGCCGGCGATGTGCCCGCGGCGGCCGTAAGTCACGCCGCCCGTGCCGGCATGCTGCTTCGGATGCAGGGCGTTGATGTTGCAGATGTCGCCCGCGCCGATCGCGGCGAGCACGTCTGCGCGCGTCGCCACCATCGCCCGGTTCGGCTCGCGCGGCGTGTAGCTGCCGCGCTTTCGCGGCGCGGCGGCGCCGGTTTCGACGGGGCGCCCTTCCGCCTGCCATTTCTGAAAACCGCCGTCGAGCACGGCCACGCGCTCGTGCCCGAACACCCTGAGCATCCACCATAGGCGCGTCGCCCACCAGTGATTGGCCGTGGCATAGGCGACGACGAAGCTGTCGTCCGACACGCCGTACCCGGCCATCGCGCCTGCGAACGTCTGCGCATCAGGCGTCCACGAACGCGGCACCAGGCACATGGCCTTTATCGAAATCTTCGCGCGCCGGGACCGCGTTGTAACTCGAGTTGTCGGGTACGGGGATCAGCAAGGTCGAAGGATCGAGCACCCGTACGCGTGGATCGTCGAGGTGGTGCGCCAGCCATTCGGTGCTGACCAGGAACTCGGGATAGCTCGCAGCGTTAGCCATGGATCGGACTTGGAAAGGGTTATGAAGGAAAGCGTACTTTACCTCAGCCCCGGCCCGCGTGAGCGAGCTCGCTCGCGAATGCACCTTCGCCTCGGGCGCAGGTACGCACCGGTTCGCGAACGGCACGGCGCGGAGCGAAGCCGTAGTGCTTGCCAATTTTGAACATTTGATATCGCGGAGAGGCAGGCGGCGCCTGAGCATATAGCGTCTTAATGTTGAAGAATGTTCGCGGCCGCTGCGCGGCTACGCGGCGGCTTCCTCAGCGTCATGCGGGGACTCGCCAGGTACGTTATCCTGAGCGCAGCACCATGGCAACCAGATACGAACCAAAAGGCGTGCAGGCCGAATTCGAGCCCGGTTCTC
>JAPLRD010000390.1 GCA_026399375.1 Pseudomonadota bacterium | reverse complement strand
CGGCGCCGGGTTATCCCGCGTGCCCCGACCACACCGAAAAAGGCGACTTATTCCGTTTGCTCGATGCGCCCAAGCTGGGCATCACTTTGACCGAGAGCTATGCCATGTGGCCCGCAGCGGCAGTGAGCGGATTCTATTTCTCGCATCCCGATGCCCAGTACTTCGCCGTCGGCAAGATCGGACCGGACCAGTCCGAGGACTATGCCCGGCGCAAAGGGCTAGCGTTGCCGGAGATAGAAAGATGGCTTGCGCCCGTTCTGGCGTACGACGCGGTTCCATTCATCACCACATGAGGAGTTTCCCATGAGCATTGTTCGTCATCAGCCTGCAAAAATTCTCTCCGGCGCCGTCGAGGCAAACGGCATGGTTTATGTCGCCGGCACCGTCGCCGACAAGCGTCCGGCTCCGGTCAAGGCGCAGACCGAGGAGATCCTCGGCCGCATCGATGCGCTGCTCGCGCTGGCGGGCAGCCACAAGTCAAAAATCGTCTCGGCACAGATCTGGCTCGCAGACATACGTACGCGCGATGAAATGAACCAGGCCTGGCTCGCTTGGGTAGATCCGAATAATCTGCCAGCGCGCGCCTGTGTCGAAGCCAAGCTGGCAACCGCCGATATGCTGGTCGAGATCGCGGTGATAGCGGCTAAGTAGGACCGTCGCAAAACGCCCGGACGGGCGCTTGAAGTCCTTGCAAGAGGAGGAGATATCCCCTCTGAGGGATTTCCTTCGGAGCGCCTGTCCTGCTACTCTCTTTACTCAGGGGCCATTTCGATAATTGTGAAATGGCCTCTTATTATTTTCGCCAGAATCCGGGGGTGAACACCACCAACAGGGTGAACAATTCGAGCCGCCCGAGCAGCATCGCGATGGTGCAGATCCAAGTCTGAAAATCGTTCAGAACTGCATAGGTCGTCGCCGGTCCCACCTGGTTCAGTCCGGGCCCGGTATTGTTGATGCAGGCGGTCACCGCCGAAAACGCGGTGATGAGGTCCAGGCCCGAAGCGGTCAGCAGCATGGTCATCGCGATAAACGAGCCTACGTAGACCAGAACGAACGCAAGCACCGCGAAAATGATGTTGTTTTCGACCGGCGTGCCCCCCAGTTTCACAGGCACGATAGCGCGTGGATGTATGATGCGCGTCATTTCGCGCACCGCCTGGCGCGCCATCAATTCGGCGCGGATCATTTTGATGCCACCTCCGGTCGAGCCCGAGCAGGTGCAAAAGCCGCATAGAAAGAGCATCCACACCGGCGCGAAAATCGGCCAAAGGTTGAAATCCGTGTTGGCGAAACCTGTGGTGGTGGCGATGGAAACGACGTTGAACGCGGAAAAACGCAGCGCGGTCCAGAAACTGGGATAGACCTGGTTGGCGAGCAGGAAGTAGGCAATTCCGAACACGCTGCCGATGACGACCAGCAGATAGAGTCCGGCTTCAGGGTCTCGCAGGTAGGGCGCAAAGCTCCAGCGCTGCCAGGCAAGAAAGTGGGTGCCGAAGTTGATGCCCGCGAGTAGCATGAAATAGATCGAGACTGCCTCG
>JAPLRD010000241.1 GCA_026399375.1 Pseudomonadota bacterium | reverse complement strand
TCTTGGCGCCCGCCGATTCGATCACGTCGGGATAGATGGTGCCCTGCGCCAGCCACTTGGCGTTCTTGATCTTGGCCGCCTCGCGCTGGAACACCTCGACGAACTCGCGGCCGATGATCTTGCGCTTCTGCTCCGGGTCGGAGACGCCGGCGAGCTTGCCCATGAAGGTCGCGCTGTCGTCGATATGGATCACCTTGACGCCCAGGCTCCTGGCGAACGTCGCCATCACCTGCTCCGCCTCGTTCAGGCGCAGCAACCCGTGGTCGACGAACACGCAGGTGAGTTGCTTGCCGATCGCGCGGTGGATCAGCGCCGCGGCCACCGACGAATCGACACCGCCCGAAAGGCCGAGGATCACCTCGTCCTCGCCGACCTGCTCGCGTATCCGGGTGATCGCCTCGGACACGTAGTCGGGCATGTTCCAGTCTCCGGCGCACTTGCAGATGCCGTTGACGAAGCGCCGCAGCATCGCAGCGCCCTGCACGGTATGCGTCACTTCGGGATGGAACTGCACCGCGTAAAAACCGCGCGCCTCGTCCGCCATGGCGGCGATCGGGCAGGATTCGTTTGACGCCATGAGCTTGAACCCCGGCGGCATCTCGGTGACCTTGTCGCCGTGGCTCATCCACACCTTGAGCATGCCGTGGCCTTCGGGGGTGCGGAAATCCTCGATGCCCTCGAACAGGCGCGTATGGCCCCGCGCACGCACCTCGGCATAGCCGAATTCACGCACCTTGCCCGCCTCGACTTTGCCGCCCAGTTGTCCCGCCATGGTCTGCATGCCGTAGCAGATGCCCAGCACCGGCACGCCGAGTTCGAACACCGCCTGCGGCGCACGCGCCGTCGCATCGTCGGTCACCGACATGTGGCTGCCTGAGAGGATCACCCCCTTGGCGCCGAAGTCGCGCACGAATTGATCGCTGACGTCATAAGGGTGGATTTCACAATACACCCGCGCCTCGCGCACGCGGCGCGCGATCAACTGGGTGTACTGCGCGCCGAAATCGAGGATGAGAATCTTCTGGTGCATCGTCTAGCCTTCAAAGAAAGGCCGATCGTGCGATTGGAAGCACGATCGGCCCTTGAACGGAAACCATGGCCGCAGATCCCGCGGGGTCATTCGACCTGGTAATTGGGCGCCTCTTTCACGATCTGCACATCGTGCACATGCGACTCGCGCATGCCCGCCGACGTGATTTCAACGAACTCCGTCTTGGTGCGCATGTCTTCTATGGTGGCACAGCCGCAGTAGCCCATGCTTGCGCGCAAGCCCCCGACCATCTGGTAAATGATGCTGACCACGCTGCCCTTGTACGGAACCCGGCCCTCGATGCCCTCCGGAACGAGCTTGTCGGCGTTGTTCGCGGGGTCCTGGAAATAGCGATCGGCGGCGCCGTCCTGCATGGCGCTCAAGGAACCCATGCCGCGATAGAGCTTGTAGGAACGCCCCTGGTAGAGAATGGTTTCGCCCGGCGCTTCTTCGGTGCCGGCGAACATGCTGCCCATCATCACCGCGTTCGCGCCCGCCGCCACCGCCTTGGCCACGTCACCCGAGTAGCGTATGCCTCCGTCGGCGATGAAGGGAACCTTGGCATCCTTCAACGCCGCGTACACGTTCTGAATCGCGGAAATTTGCGGCACGCCGACGCCGGCGATGACGCGCGTGGTGCAGATGGATCCGGGGCCGATGCCCACCTTGATGCCGTCCGCGCCGTGATCGACCAGCGCCTTGGCGCCGGAAGTCGTGGCGATGTTGCCGCCGATGACCTCCACCTGCGGAAAGTTCTTTTTTACCCACTGCACGCGGTCGAGCACGCCCTGGGCATGTCCGTGCGCCGTATCCACCACGATCACGTCGGCGCCCGCTTCGACCAGATGTTCGATGCGCTCCTCCGTGCCCTCGCCCACGCCGACCGCCGCCCCGACCAGCAGTTTGCCCTGGCCGTCCTTGCTCGCATGGGGGTGTTCGGTCGCCTTTAGAATGTCTTTCACCGTCACCAGGCCGCGCAACGCGAACGCCTCGTTGACCACCAGCACGCGCTCCAGCCGGTGCTTGTGCAGCAATGCCCGCGCCTCTTCCGGGCTGGCGCTCTCGCTTACGTAGATGAGGGGCTCGCGCGGGGTCATGATCGCGCGCACCGGGGCGTCCAGATTGGTCTCGAAGCGGTAGTCGCGGT
>JAPLRD010000050.1 GCA_026399375.1 Pseudomonadota bacterium | reverse complement strand
CTCCGCCATCGTGCAGAAGCAGAAGGGCGCGCTATACGGGGACGTCGTGGTGAAGCTGCTGACCGACGCAAAAGCGAGCCGCGAGGAGGTGCTGCGCGGCTTCGACTGGCTGCAGCAGCAAGTGACGCCCAAGGACGTGGGCATCGTGCTCATCGCCGGCCACGGGATCAACGACGAGCGCGGCAATTACTTCTACCTTCCCTTCGACGCCGATACCGACCGGCTGGAGGCGACCGGCGTGCCGTTCAATCTGGTCAAGCGCTACCTCGCCAATCTGCGCGGCAAGGGCCTGCTCTTCGTCGATACCTGCCATTCTGGCAACGTGATGGGCAAGCGGCGCGGCTTGTCCAACGACACGACCGCGATGCTGAACGAACTCGCCAGCCCCGAATACGGCTTGGTGGTGATCGCGTCCTCTACCGGCAAGCAATATTCGTTCGAAAGCGCGGAATGGGGCAACGGCGCGTTTACCAAGGCGCTGGTCGAGGGCCTGGGCGGACGCGCCGACCTGAAGAAGCGCGGCCGGATCACGCACAAAATGCTCGACTTTTATGTGTCCGACCGCGTCGACGAACTCACACACGGCCAGCAGACGCCGGTCAATACCAGCCCGATGGGCGTGCCCGATTACACCATCGCCACGGTGGCCGCGCCAGGCTGACCAGGCCCTGTGGCCCAGTGCTAATTGACGCGCGCGTCGCGCACCACCATCAGGCGCTCGAGCAGCAGCACGAGCCCGTATAGCAGCACGCCGAGCAGCGTGATCAGGATCACCGCCATGAACATGGCGGCGGTATCGAGCGTCACCTGCACCTGCAGCATCAGATACCCCAGCCCCTTCTCCGAACCGAGGAACTCGCCGACGATGGCGCCTGCCACCGCCAGCACCGCCGCCACTTTCATGCCGGAGAAAATGTAGGGAAGCGCGCCCGGCAGCTGGATCTTGGTAAAGACCTGCCATTTCGAGCCGCGCAGGCTGCGCACCAGATCGAGCAGCTCCGGCTCGACCTCGCGCAAGCCGCGCGCTGTGGTAAGCACGATGGGGAACACGCCGATGGAAAAGGCGATCAGCATGTTGGGAAGCATGCCGTAGGAGAACCAGACGATGATCAGCGGCCCCAGGGCCACTTTCGGGATCATGTTCAGGCTCACCAGCACCGGCATCATCGCGTCCTCCCAAAGGCGCGACCAGGAAAACGACAAGGCGATCGCCACGCCGATCACCACGGCCAGGATGTAGCCGCCGTAGATTTCCACCGCCGTGACCATGATGTTGTCGCCCCAGCGGTAGCTGCCGCTGAACAGCGCGGCGATGGTCGCCTGGGGCGAGGGCATGACGAATTTCGGCACCTTGCCGATTTCGACGAACAGGTACCAGGCCGCGACCAGCAGCACGTGGGCGAGGATGGCGAGCGTATAGCGGCGCGGGGTGTCGTTCATGCAGTACTCCGGATGCGGGCGCGCAGATCAGCTGATGCGCAGTTTCAACTCGTGATTGTACGGCAGCGCGGGATGGTCGAACACGGTCGCGTTGCGCACGTAATGCAGGGCGCAGGCGCGGCGCCAGCGCGTCGAGACATTGGCGCCTGAATGGTGGAAAGTATTGCCGTGATGAAACGACACGCCGCCGCGCGCCACCGGCGCAGGCGTCGCCGGGTGCCGCGCCAGAACCTCGGCCGGCAGCTGCAGGTTGTAGGGCTCGTCTGCGGGCGTAACATGCGGGTACACGGGCCCGCGCTGCGTGCCCTCGGCGTAATGGAGGCATCCGTTTTCGAGGGTGGCGTCGTCGAGCGCGATCCAGGCCGTGACCAGCGCCTCCGGATCGTCCGGACCGAAGTAATAGTTGTCCTGATGCGCGGGCTTGGGTCCGCCGCCTTCCGGCGGTTTGAAGAAAATCTGGCTGAAATAGACCGACACCCCGGGGCCGATCAGGTCCTCCACCATCTGCACCAGGCTCGGCTCAAACGCGAGCCGTCTGACCGCTTCGCGCTGATGGTGCGGATTGTCGAGCTTGCGCAGCACCGTGCGCGCCTTGACGCCGCCGTCCACGTACCACACGCGCTCCGCGGGCGGCAAGGCGGCCAGCACCGCCTCGCCCCAGCGCTCTATGTCATGGATGATTTCGTCCATCAACTCCGGCGCGAACACGCCCGGCACCGTGAGATGGCCTTGCCTGCGGTAGATTTCGAGTTGCGCCGCGGTGAGCCTGCTCATGCCAGCCGCCTCCGCAACCGCGTCACAATTTTCAGACCGCATTGTCGGCGTCCGCTGGCAATCTCGGCCGGTCGCATCCCCATCTTGCAGATGGGGCCCCTGCTCCCTGCTCATGCGAGCCAACGCACCAGATTGGCCGCGACGAACGCGCTGTCGTCGAATTCGGGATAAGCCGCGATGACGCGGCTGATCTCTTCGGCCTGCCCTGGAGACAAACCTTCTTCAGGATCCAGGCACCAGATGCCTTCGAGCAAGCCCTGGCGGCGCAGCACTTCGTGGCAGCCGGCGATGCAGCCGTGGAAATCGTGCGCCACGTCGAAGAACGCGCTGTTGCAGTCGGTCACCTTGGAGTCGAGCGCGAGCAGTTCCGGCGGAATGGCGCCGGCCGCGACCGCCGCCTGGATGCGCGCGAGCAGTTCCACCGCGGCCCTGGTCCACACGCTCCAGTGGCCCAGCAGCCCGCCCCTGATGCGCAGCGTCACTTCGGCGCCGCCGCGCTTCACCACGAAAGGCGTGGCCAGATCGAGGACGATGTGATCGTCGTTTCCGGTGTAGAGCGTGATGCGGTCCTCGGCGCGCGCCTCCACCACGCCGCGCATGACATCCAGCGTGCGGTAGCGGTTGAACGGCGCCATTTTGATCGCGACCACGTTCTCGATTCCGGCGAGCCGGCGCCAGAAGGAGGCCGGCAGATGCAGGCCGCCCACCGCGGGCTGCAGGTAAAAACCCACTACGGGGATCTCCGCGGTGACGCCGGCGCAATGGGCGATGAGTTCGTCTTCCGACGCGCCTTTCATCGCCGCGAGCGACAGCAGTCCCGCGTGGTAACCCAGGTCGCGCGCCACGACAGCCTCGCGCCGCGCCTGTTCGGTCTTGCCGGCGAGGCCGGCGATCATCACCAGCGGCCGCCGGCCCCAGGATTCGGCGGTTTCCATCGCCAGCTGCAGCACCGGCTGGTACAGGCCGCGCTCGCGGATGGCGAACTGGGTGGAATGCACGCCCACCGCGAGACCGCCCGAGCCGGCGTCGAGGTAGTAGCGCGCAAGGGCGCGCTGGCGGCGCGGATCGAGCCTGCGCCCGGCGTCGAGCGCAAGCAGGTGCGCCGGAATCACCGCACCGCGGCGCAGCACCTCCAATACCTCCGCCGGCCAGTCGACCCAACGCAATCCCACTGCAATCATCCAAAAATTAACCGATTGGTTACTTTTGCATGAAACCGGAAAAACTGTCAATACCGCGACGGTGCGCACAGCTCACAACGTTCGTTGACAGCAAAAATCGCCCTCGGTACCATGGTCCCCGACTCTTTGATTACGGCTTTTCGAATTCGGCCGTACTCGCACGGCTTTGCAGCTTCCGAACGCACATCCACCCCAGGAGAACATCCAATGACCGCAATTCAAGTCCGCCGCCTCGCCGCGGCCGCCGTTTCCGCATTGGCCCTTGCAGCCAGCGCACCCGTGCTGGCGCAAAAGACCGAGAAGGTCGATTTCGTCCTCAACTGGGTCGCCGGCGGCGACCACGTGCCCTATTACTACGCCAAGAAGCTGGGCTGGTACGCGCAGGCAGGCATCGACCTCAACATCGAGCAGGGCAAGGGCTCCGCGCTCGCGATCCAGAAGGTCGGCGCCGGCGCCAACCCGATCGGCCTGGCCGACATGGCCAACGCGCTGACCCTGCGCGGCAAGGGCGCGGAAGTCGTCGGCGTGTACAACGTGTACGCCAACTCGCCGCAGGGCATGTACTGGCTGAAGAGCTCGGGCATCAAGTCGGTGAAGGACCTGACCGGCAAGAAGATCGGCAATCCGCCCGGCGACGGCGCGCGCACCATGTGGCCGGCGCTGGCGAAGGGCAACGGCATCGATCCGGCATCGGTGACCTGGGTCAACATCGACGCCAACTCCAAGCTCGCCGCGTTGAAGTCCAAGGCGGTGGATGCGGTCACCTCGTTCTACAACCTGCATCACGTGTTCCAGCGCGAACTGGGCGACGACATGGGCTTCCTCGCGTGGCGCGACGCCGGCCTCAACCCCTACGGCAACTCCATCATCGTCAATGCCGAGTACCTGAAGAAGAACAAGGCGGTCGTCGCCAGCTTCGTCAAGGTGACGCAGAAAGCGTTCGCAGCCTGCGTCGCCGATCCCAAGCCCTGCGTGCAGGCGCTGGTCGACGCCAACGGCGCGCTCAAGTACGACAACGAGATGACCAACTGGTCGCTGGTGGAAGTGCTGATGAGCGACAAGACCTCGAAGACGGTCGCGCTCGGCTGGCACGACGACGCGCGCATGGCGGCGGACTACGAGCTGGTGAAGAACTACATCGGCCTGGACAAGCCTTTCGACATCAAGATCGCCTACACCAACGAATTCCTGGACAAGTCGATCAAGATGACCAAGTAGGCTTCGCCGCCCGTTGCTGCGCGGCGAACGAGGCGGCTAGCCCAGTTCCGGCCCGGCCGCCAGCATCACTGTGCGATTGTCGCCGGGCGCGCGCTCGGCGCCGCACACCATGCGCGTGAACGGGCGCTGCACTTCGAAACCCTGCTTCATGCCCCAGCCGCGCAGTTCGGCGTGCCGATCGACGATATCGACGTATAGCGGCGCGGACACGAGGGACAACGCATGCGCGAGCAGCGCCTGCGCCACGGTCTCGTCTTCAGCGACCAGCGGACCGAGCTGGCGCGCTTCGCGCCCCTCGCGTCCGAGGAGATAAGCGCAGATTTTTCCGCCGCGCTCGGCGACCAGCGCCGCTTCGGGCAGGCGCGCGCACAGAGAGCGCAACAGCCCTTCGCGACTGGCGCCGAAAGCGGGCAGATCCAGCGCCAAAATCTGCGGCCAATCGCCCTCGGCGAGGCCGCGCAGTTGCATCCCCGGCGCATCCGGCAAGCCGGACGCCAGCCGCGATTCAGTAAGGCTGTAGCGCTGGAAACCCCAGGTGTCGCGCAATCCTTCCTGCAGATACACCTCGTGTCCCGCAGGCGTGGCATCCAGCACGGCTGCGAGGCCGCGCGACTGCAGATGCGCCAGCGCGCGGCGCAGCATGCGCGAGGCGTAGCCCTGGCGGCGATGATCCGGCGACACCAGCACCATGCTCATCCAGGCGAACGCATCGCCATAGGGCAGAACGATGATGCTTGCGACCAGCGTGCCGTCGGCGGCAGTCAGTCCCCAGCCCTCGCCCAGGCGCAGCATCATGCGCCAGTCGGCCTCGCACTGGTTCCAGCTGGCCGCGCGCGACAATGCCATGGCTCCGGCGAGATGCTGCTCGCCCAGAGCGTGCTCATGCACTTCCGGTGCCCTAGTATTTTCCGTCGCGGGCATCGAAATGCGTGTCCTTGCCCAGGGTCGCGCCGCCTCGAGCGATCCAGTCCGCCTGCCACGCGATCATCGTCTCCAGCGGCACGACCGGCCGGCCGAACAGGCCGTGCGCCTTGCCGCTGTCGACGAGCCAAGCGGTGCCCGCCTCCTTGCCGGTGAACACCGGAGTCTTGTTGAAATGCCGGCCGAACGCACCGGCCAGGGCGCGCACGCTGACCGTCTCCGGCCCGCTCACGTTCAGCGCGCCGGCGGGCGCGGTGCACGCACCGAGCGCGCGCAGCGCCATGCTGTTGGCATCGCCCTGCCAGATGACGTTGACGTGCCCCATGGTGAGGTCGATGTTCTTGCCGTCGAACACTTTGCGCCCGACGTCGTGCAGCACGCCGTAGCGCATGTCGATCGCATATTCAAGGCGCAGCAGGTTCGCCCGGGTTCCGTACTTTCGCGAACCGTAGTCGAACATGCGCTCGCGCCCCAGGCACGACCAGGCATAGTCGCCGGGCGGCGGCAGCGTGGGCGTGGCCTCGGTCGCGCCGCCCGAGGCGACGTCGACATACGGATAGACGCAGGCGGTGGAGAAGGCGACGATGCGCGAGGCGCGATAGATCTCGGCGACCTGCGCCGGCACCATGACGTTCATCGCCCAGGTCAGGTCCTCGCGCCCGGTGGAGCCGAACTTGCGCCCGGCCATGAATATCACGTTTTCGATTTTCGGCAGGCGCTCGATCTCGCCGCGCTCGAGCAGATCGCAGGCGATGCACTCCACCCCCTGCGCTTCGAGCTTTTCCCGCAACCCGGCCTCGGTGAAGCGCGCGACGCCGATCACGCGCTTGCCCGGTGCGGCGCGCCTGGCCATGCGCGCGAGCGTGGGACCCATCTTGCCGCCGACGCCGAGGATCAGGATGTCGCCGGAAAGCCGCCCGAGGTCGGCCTCGAGTTCGGGCGACGGCGTGGTCATGACGTCTTCCAGTTGGTCGACGCCGTCAAGACGATCAGGCAATTTCATGATGAGGCTCGAAAATCGGGAATCAAACCGCAGGATGCTTGATAGCTGTCACGATTTTGGCTACGGCCGCGCGCCTTGCGCGCTTAACTTTCGCTGTGCGAAAGTTGGCCTTCGCCGAAATCGTCAAGGTCGGCGATGCTCGCCGACCTTCACGATTTTCATCGTATTGGTGCCGCCGGCCTTGCCTATGGGCTCGCCGATGGTGAGCACGATCAGATCGCCGTTTTGCACCAGACCCGCCTGCAGCAAGACGTTTTCCGCCTCTTCCAGCAACTCCTCGCGGTCGGTGCCGGTGTAATTCACCATCTGCGGATAGGTGTCGCGGAACAGCGCGCAACGGTAGCGCGTCGAGGTGCGTGTGGTGAGCGCGTAAATCGGCACGCCGCAATTCAGGCGCGACATCCACAGCGCGGTCGATCCCGACTCGGTCAGGGCCGCGATCGCCTTGACCTTGAGGTGATATGCGGTAAATAGCGCCGCCATGGCGATCGACTGGTCGACGCGTGTGAACACCCGGTCGAGGAACTCGCGGTCCAGGGTGACGGGTGCCGAATTTTCAGCGGTGTTGCAGATGCGCGCCATCGACGTCACGGTCTCGACCGGGTACATGCCGCTCGCGGTCTCGGCCGAAAGCATCACCGCATCAGTGCCGTCGAGCACGGCGTTGGCAACATCGGACACCTCGGCGCGCGTCGGCACCGGACTCGAGACCATGGACTCCATCATCTGCGTCGCGGTGATGGTGAGTTTGTTGTGCTCGCGCGCAAGGCGGATCATGCGCTTTTGCAGGGCGGGCACCGATGCGTCGCCGACTTCGACCGCGAGATCGCCGCGCGCCACCATGATGCCGTCGCAGGCGGACATGATGTCCTCCAACGCCCCCGGGGCCACCGCTTCGGCGCGCTCGATCTTGGCGATCAGGAATGCGTCGCCGCCGGCCGCACGCAGCAGCTGCCGCGCCATGTACATGTCGGCGCTGGACTTCGGAAAGGACACGGCGAGAAAGTCCACCTTGATCGCAGCGGCGGTGCGGATGTCGTCCATGTCCTTGGTCGTGAGCGCGGGTGCGGTCAGGCCTCCGCCGCGGCGGTTGATGCCCTTGTTGTTCGACAGCGTGCCGCCGTGATGCACGCGGCAATGCACTTCACTGCCCGCCACGCGCTCGACTTCGAATTCGATGCGCCCGTCATCCAGCAGCAGCACGTCGCCGGCTTTCACGTCCTGAGGCAGTTCCTTGTAATCCAGGCCGGCCCGCTGCTGATCGCCCATTTCGCAGTTCGCGTCGAGGATGAACGCGTCGCCGGGTTTGAGCGTGATCTTGCCGTCCTTGAATTTTCCGACGCGGATCTTCGGGCCCTGCAGGTCGCCCATGATGCCCACGGTGCGCCCGGTCTTGCGGCAGACCTCGCGCACCATCTCGGCGCGCTTCAGGTGGTCTTCCGCGGTGCCGTGCGAGAAGTTGACCCGCACCACGTCCACGCCTGCGCGGAACATCTGTTCGAGAATTTCCGGGGTGCTGGATGCCGGGCCCAGGGTGGCGACGATCTTAGTGCTGCGTATCATGTTGGAATGTGCCTTTTGTCGATTCGCAGGCCGAGTTTATCACCCCGCAGCACAGCCTTGCATTGCACGCCCTACTTGCAGCGCAGATTTCCTTCGAACTCCCCCAGCGGTTTGCTGCAATCGCGCTCGACGATGACTCGACCTTCGGCCATTTCCGGCGCTTTGCGCCAGGACGGCCCGCCTCTCATTTGCCGATATTCGTCGCCGATGCCGAACAGGACCGGAACGAAGAGGATGGTGCCGACGTAGGCATTCGGACTGCCGTGCGCCTGAATCGAAGCGGCGCTGTAAGAGCTTCCCGGGGGCGGGGTGCTGCTGCGAGCGGCAGTCGATCCGCCCGTGCGCACACCCACGTTCGCGCTGGCGCAACCGGCGAGAACGGCAGGGAGGATCAGCGCCGCGACGGTCCGTTTGGATTTCATGCTTTCATTCTAGAGCCAATTTCGGCATGCGGGGATATCCCTGAGCCTGCGAAGCTACAATAGCCGCATGGACATGCTCCAATCCGCCGCGCTCGCCGCAGGTCTGGCCTGGGGAAGCGGCATCAGGCTGTACGCGGTGCTGTTCCTCGCCGGCCTGATGGCGCGTCTGGGTTACGTCGAACTGCCCCCGGACCTCAGCCTGCTGACCCACCCGGCGGTGCTGGGCGCTTCCGGCTTCATGCTGTTGGTCGAATTCTTTGCCGACAAGGTGCCGGGATTCGACACGCTGTGGGACACGGTGCACACCTTCATCCGCATCCCCGCCGGCGCGCTGCTGGCGGCGCTCGCTCTCGCCGACCGTGACCCGGCGCTGATACTCGCCGCGGCGATCCTGGGGGGCACGCTCGCTTCCGCGGCGCACCTGGCCAAGGCCGGCAGCCGCGCGTTGATCAACACCTCGCCCGAACCCTTCTCCAACTGGGCCGCGTCGTTCAGCGAAGAAGCCCTGCTGCTCGCCGGGCTGTGGGCCGCGTTCGCGCATCCCGCGGTCTTTCTAGCCGGTCTGGCGCTGTTCCTCGTAGCGGCGCTGTGGCTGCTGCCGAAGATCTGGCGCGGGCTGGGCGTCCTCTGGCGCAGGCTGCAGGCGGCGCTATCGCGGTAGTACAATTGAACATCACCAAAGGAGGTTCCATGAAACTGTTCTCAACGAAGAAATTGCTTGCATCCACGCTCGCAGCCTCGGTCTTTGCCGCGATCGCGGCATTGCCCACCGCCGCCACTGCGGCGATCACGCTGCGCTTCGGCCACGCCAACAACAACGGCGAAATTGCCACCGACCTGTTCCAGGAATTCGCCGACAAGGTCACCCAGCGCACCAAGGGCGAAGTCACAGTCAAGGTATTTCCCTCGGAGCAACTCGGCAAGGAAGCCGACCTGATCCAGCAGGTCAAGTCGGGTGCGCTCGACATCTCCGCCCCCTCGATGCCCGCTCTGTCGAATCTGGTGCCGGCCCTGGAAATCGCCAGCGCACCGTTCCTATGGACTGACTGGGCGCAAGCCGAAAAAGTGATCACCGGGCCCGCGTTTCAACCGCAGTTCGACGATTTGCGCGACAAGCACAGCGTGCTGATGCTGTCCAAGATCTGGTACTGGGGCTGGCGCAACCTGACGACCGGAACCCGCGCCGTCAGCCGTCCGGAAGACCTGGCCGGGATGAAGATCCGCGTGCCGGAATCGCCCGTCTGGGTGGAGATGATCCGCGCCATGGGCGCCGCGCCGACGCCGATCCCCTTCGGCGAGGTCTATACCGCCCTGCAGCAGAAGACGGTCGACGGGCAGGAAAACCCGATTCCGACGATCTACTCGCGCAAGTTCTATGAGGTGCAGGCACACCTGTCGATGACCCGCCACATGCTGCAGAACAATACGATGATCATCAACAAGCGCTCGTTCGACAAGCTGTCGCCCGAATTTCAGAAAGTGCTGATGGAAGAAGCCGCCGCCGCGTCGGCGAAAAATTCGAAGCTGCAGCAGGAACGCGAAACGAGCATGCTCGAAGAAATCGGCAAGACCGGCAAGACGGCCATCGTCGACAAACCCGATCGCGCCGCTTTCGCGGCGAAAATGGGACCGGCCCTGAAGAAGCTGGAGTCGCGCTGGGGCGAGGCGAACCTGCAGCGCGTGCGCGCCGCCGTCGACGCGTCGGGCGCCAAGCGCTAGCAGACAGCGCCGGCACCCCTGACAGAGCCGCCGCCGGAGACGCCCGTGGAAAACTTGCGCAAGATCTTCGGCCGCGTCGATGACGCCATCGCCGCGGTCGAGGACTTTGTCATCATCGTCATTCATGCGCTGATGGCCGGACTGCTGGTGATCTCGGTGGCGCTGCGCTACGTTTTCAACAATCCGCTGACCTGGGGCGAGGAATTGATCGTCGCCCTCCTGACCTGGATGGTGTTTCTGGGCGCGGCGGCGGCGGTCCGCTCGCAGATGCACATACGCATCGACGTGGTCGCGCCCTTGCTGCGCAGGCCGAAGTTCTACTGGCTGAACACGCTGACGCTGCTGATCGGCATCGCAATCATCCTGACCATGATCTGGGCCTGCTATGAGCAGGTGCTGCAGGAACTGGTGGTGGAATCGCCGATGCTGGGCGTCTCCAAGGCGTGGTTCGCGGCGGCGATGCCGGCCGGGATGGTCCTGATGCTGATCCACGTGCTCCGGATGTGGATGGACCAGGGTGCGGCGCCCGTTTTCCGCGGCGAAACCGAAGTCCTGGTCATCAGCGAAGGCGGCGTGCAGTGACCATACTGCTGGTGACGTTTGCGGTGCTGCTTCTCATCGGCCTGCCGATCGCCCTGGCCATGATGGGCGCGTCGCTGCTGATCATCGGCATCGAGGGCATCCCGATGTCGGTGGTCGCGCAGCGCGTCGTGACCGGCGTGCAATCGTTCCCCTTGCTGGCCATTCCCCTGTTCACCCTGGCCGGTTCCTTGATGAACGATTCGGGCATCAGCGAAAAGCTGTTCGCATTCACACGCGCCTTTGTCGGGCACATCCGCGGCGGCATGGCGCATACCGCCATCGTCGGCGAAGTGTTCCTGTCCGGCATCTCGGGTTCGTCGGTCGCCGATTGCGCGGCGATGTCGCGCGTGTTCGTGCCGCAACTGACCAAGGCGGGTTATGACGCGGGCTTCGGCGCCGGGCTGTGCGCCGCCGCCGCCACGCTCGGGCCGATCATCCCGCCTTCGATCCTGATGGTGATCTACGCCTGGCAAGCCAACATTTCCCTGGGCGACCTGTTCTGGGCCGGCATCGTACCGGGCCTGGTCATGGCCGCGGCGATGCTGGCGCTGACGGCCTACATCGCCCACAAGCGCCGGTATCCGAAGGACCAAGCGTTTGCCTGGAGCCGGTTGAGGACGGAGTTCCGCAGCGCGATCTGGGCGCTGTTCATGCCGGTGCTGATCCTGGGCGGCTTCCGCATGGGCATATTTACCGCCACCGAAATCGCCGGCATCGCCGCGGCGTATTCGCTGATCGTCGGGCTGTTCGTCTACCGCACGCTAAGATGGTCGCAATTGCCGAAAATCCTGCTGCAGACCGCGAAGGAGACTGCGGTCATCCTGATGATCGTGGCGGCCGCGTCCCCCTTCAGCTGGTACCTCGGCTTCCAGCAGGCGCCCCAGCTGCTCTCGGACGTCCTGACGCACGCGACCGACAAACCCTGGGTCATTTTGCTGCTGCTCAACGTCGCGCTGCTGATTCTCGGCTGTTTCATGGAAACGATCGCGATCATGATCATTCTGGTCCCGATCCTGATCCCGGTATTGAACCTGTTCCAGATCGACCTGACCCACTTCGGCATCATCCTGCTGATCAACCTGACGATCGGCCAATTGACGCCGCCGGTCGGCGTGCTGCTGTTTGTCGCCAGTTCGGTCACCAAGGTCCGGTTCGGCGTGGTGGTGCGGGAAGTAACACCCTATGTCGGCGTGCTGATACTCGCCTTGATGGTCCTTACCTACATCCCATGGTTGTCGCTTTGGCTGCCGCAGGTGCTCAAGTAACGCGCTTTCAGGACTTGGGTGCGACCGGCCCGACGGGTGCAATCGGCGCGATGGGTGCAACGGGCCCCGACTTCTGTTCGGTGGACGGTGGTTTGGGCGCAGCGCGCAGCAAATCGGCGACCCAGGCCTGACTCACATCCCGGCCCAGGGGTTCGAGATGCGGGTAGTCCTGCATCAGCAATGGCTCCGTTTTGTGCGCCGTGCTCTTCACCGCGTGGCTGAATGCAACATAAGCCGGATCGAGCAGAAGCGATCGCAATGCCGGGTCCGCAAGCGCTTCGACCGTTTCGGCAACCAACGCCGCCGGAGCGGATGCCAGCGCACCGGTGCGAAGCACATCGTCATCGACCGGTGTCATTCCCACATTGAACAGGCCGATCTCGCGCAGAATCAGATCGACATCCGCCACGCGCTTCGCCAGGACGGCCTGCCGTTCGGCCGCTGTCGTCTTCGCCGCGCTCTTCGCTTTCGGCTTCGCTGCCGGCTTAATTGGCCGCAATGGCCGTCCTTTCGAATACGCGACTTTGGCAGGCGCGGCTTTGGCAGGCGCCGCTTTCGCCGTGGCGTCGGCGGGAGCGGCGACAAGCGGCTGCAGCAACGGCGGTGCCGCGTGGTGAGTCAGCTTGGCGTAGAGGCCGCTCGCGTACCAGGCCGACGCAGCGGCGGCCACGCGTGCGCGAACCTCCAGATAGCGGGTAAAGCCGGGCGTGCGCATCTGCTCCAGGAGTTGCGCGGATTTGGAACACTCGAACGGAAACAGGCCTTCGAACGCATATCGGGTCGAGGGCAGGAAGGGAAGCTGGGCCACCGCCACGCTTGAATTCGTCGCGCTACGCGCCGCGGCCTCGATAAGCTTGAGCTGTGAAGCCTCCGTCGCCCCGTTCCATTTGGGTCCGCCCTCGCCGGACTCGAGGAACCTTGCCAATTGATCCAATTGCTTCTTGGCAAAGAGCAGGCCACGAAGCTCGGCGATACCGCGCCCGGCAATGGGAGCAAACGCCATCCGCTCCGCTGAGCCGCACGGAGACGACTCGGCAGCCGGGAGCTGTGCGACGGCAGCCGCACAAAAAAACGCGGCCGAAAATAAAACGCAGCGGATCGTGGTCAACAACATGGGACGCCTCAAACAGAACAGTACACCAATGAGCGAACATCCGCTTTGCGCCACCAGGTCTGGCCGGCGAAACGGTTACAGCGGCAGTTCATGCCGTCATTTGGTGCGCGGCCCCAAATTGGTGCACCAATAATGCTCAAACAGTGAGCACCCGTGCGCGGCGTTCGCTGTCCTCTGCCGCATTTTCCAGCTTCAACCTATTTGGAAACAGGCGGTTAATCGCCATCGACCGCAGGTTATCTCGTCCTGGCACAAACCGTGCTGATGAGATGACTGACCTGGCTATCAAAAGGCTGACAGGGCCAGTCTGAATCATCTTCGATTTCACTTACTTTTCTTGGGAGGCGTAATCATGCAACGTCGTAATTTTGTAAAAACCATTGCAGTTGGTGCGGCAATCACAGCAGCGACCCTGATTCCCGGCCGCTACGCCCTGGCCGCCGACACCATCAAGGTCGGCGTTCTGCATTCGCTCTCGGGCACCATGGCGATCAGCGAAACCGTGCTCAAGGACGTCACGCTGATGGCGATCGACGAGATCAACGCCAAGGGCGGCGTACTGGGCAAGAAGCTGGAGGCGGTGGTGGTCGATCCGGCCTCCAACTGGCCCCTGTTCGCGGAGAAGGCGCGCCAGTTGCTGACCCAGGACAAGGTGTCGGTGGTATTCGGCTGCTGGACCTCGGTGTCGCGCAAATCGGTGCTGCCGGTGTTCGAAGAGTTGAACGGCCTCCTGTTCTACCCGGTGCAGTACGAAGGCGAGGAACTGTCGAAGAACGTGTTCTACACCGGCGCCGCGCCCAACCAGCAGGCTATTCCCGCGGTGGAATACCTGATGAGCAAGGAAGGCGGCGGCGCGAAGCGCTGGGTGCTTCTGGGCACCGACTACGTCTACCCGCGCACAACCAACAAGATCCTGCGCGCCTTCCTGATCAAGAAGGGCGTGAAAGAATCGGACATCGACGAGAAGTACACGCCGTTCGGCCACAGCGACTATCAAACCATCGTCGCGGACATCAAGAAATTCTCCGCCGGCGGCAAGACCGCGGTGATCTCGACCATCAACGGCGACTCCAACGTGCCTTTCTACAAGGAACTGGGCAACGCCGGCCTGAAAGCGACCGACGTGCCAGTGGTGGCGTTCTCGGTAGGCGAGGAAGAATTGCGCGGCGTGGACACGAAGCCGCTGGTGGGACACCTCGCGGCCTGGAACTACTTCATGTCGATCAAGGACCCGGCCAACGACGAGTTCAAAAAGAAGTGGGCCGCCTACGCCAAGGCGAAGAAACTGCCCGGCGCGGACAAACCGCTGACCAACGATCCGATGGAAGCAGCCTACATCGGCATCAACATGTGGAAGCAGGCCGTCGAGAAAGCCAAGTCCGCCGAAGTGGACAAGGTGATCACGGCGATGGCCGGCCAGACCTTCAAGGCGCCCTCGGGCATCACCTCGAAGATGGACGAGAAGAACCACCACCTGCACAAGGCGGTGTACATCGGCGAAGTCAAGGCCGACGGCCAGTTCAACGTGGTGTGGAAGACCAAGGGCCCGGTCAAGGCCCAGCCGTGGAGCCCGTTCATCGCCGGCAACGACAAGAAGAAAGACGAACCCGAGAAGAAGTAATCCGTAACGAGTTGTCCTGGCAAGGCCGGCGCGCTGCTTTCTCCCCCTCCTCTTGGCAGCGCGCCGGT
>JAPLRD010000210.1 GCA_026399375.1 Pseudomonadota bacterium | reverse complement strand
TCAATATATGTATAGCAGATGTGATCGGGTTGATCAAGATTTCTTATGCATTACGAATCGTAATGCGAGCCATTGCAAACCTTTTTCGAGCCTCCGCTTTCGTAATGCGAGGCATCACAAACTTCAAATTTTCTTTGCCTAATAGCTCGCCCATACTTCAATCAACAAACGGCGGCCGGCGCGGCGGATTCATGTCACGCAGCCGACGGAACTCAACGAGGAGGCTGGCATGCAAGACAAAGAAGCTCACGGCAAACCGATCGAAGAACTCGTGCTCGGTTTGCAGACGCATCTGGAACGAGGCCTGGGCCAGGCCGAGGCCGACGCGCGCCTGGCGAAATATGGCGCCAACGAACTGAGCGAGCGGCCGCGGCCGGGATTTCTCGCCCTGCTGTGGGATCAGTTCAACAACTACCTCGTGATCATCCTGATCATCGCCGCGCTGGTTTCGCTCGCGCTTGGCGAGTATGTCGATTCCATCGCCATCATGTTCATCGTGGTGCTGAACGCGGTGGTCGGCGTGATCCAGGAATCGAAGGCGGAACAGGCGCTGGCGGCGCTGAAGAAAATGGCCGCCCCGAACTCGCAGGTCATACGCGACGGCCAGCAGATGACCATTCCCGGCCGGGAGATCGTCGGCGGCGACATCGTCCTGCTGGAAGCGGGAAATTTTGTTCCGGCGGACCTGCGGCTGGTCGAGACCGTCAACCTCAAGATCGAAGAAGCTTCGCTCACCGGGGAATCGGTGCCGGTGGAAAAGAACGCCGGCGTGGTGCTGGACAAGGAAATTCCGCTGGGGGATAGAAAGAACACCGCTTTCATGGGCACGCTGATCACCTACGGCCGCGGCAAGGGCCTGGTGACGGGCACCGGCATGAACACCCAGATCGGACTCATCGCCGAAATGATCCAGTCTTTCGAGGCCGAGGACACGCCGCTGCAGAAAAAGCTCGAGCATCTGGGCAAGGTCCTCGGAACGGCCTGTCTCGGCATTTGCGCGCTGGTGTTCGTCTACGGCCTGTTCAGGGACACAAACCTCGCGAGTGCCTTGAACGGAGGCTTTCTCGACTATCTGCAGGCCGAGAAGAAGGACATCATCAATCTGTTCATGACCGCGGTCAGCCTCGCCATCGCCGCCGTTCCGGAGGGGCTGCCGGCCATCGTCACCATCTGCCTCGCCCTGGGAATGCAGCGCATGATCAAGCACCATGCGCTGATTCGCAAGCTGCCCGCGGTGGAAACCCTGGGCTGCGCCACCGTCGTGTGTTCGGACAAGACGGGCACGCTGACACAGAACGAAATGACCGTGGTCCAGGGATGGACGGGGGGCAGGCGCTTTCGCGTAACGGGCGAAGGATACAGCCCGAGCGGAGGGTTCTTCGTCGGCGACGACGCCTTCGATCCGCGCACCGATGCGGATGCGGCGCTGCTGCTCCATGGTGCGCTGGTCTGCAACGACGCGCGGCTGGATGAAAAAGCGGACGACGCCGGCAGGACTTCATGGCGGATTACGGGCGACCCCACCGAGGGCGCCATGGTCGTCGCCGCCGCGAAGAGCGGCTACCGGCGCGGCGAACTGGAACAGGCGCTGCCGCGTATCCAGGAAATTCCGTTCGACTCCGACAGAAAGCGCATGACGACGATACACCGCGTCGATGGCGAGCAGGTCCGGGCCTTCTTCGCCGGCCTGGGCTCGCCGCCGCTCGTCGCCTTCGTCAAGGGCGCGCCCGATGTCATTCTCGATCTCTGCCGGCAGAAGCTGGAATCCGGCCGGGCCGTCGACCTCGGCGCAGATATGCGCGCCGCGATCCTCGGGCACAACCGCGACATGGCGGGCAGCGCATTGCGCGTGCTTGCGGTGGCGTATCGGCCGCTGGCGGAAGTACCCGCAAGCGTGACCCCGGAAACGCTCGAAAAGGACCTCGTCTTCGTCGGCCTGCTCGGCATGATTGATCCGCCGCGGCCGGAGGTGATCGAGGCGCTGAAGGTGGCTCGTGGCGCCGGCCTGAAGAGCGTCATGGTCACCGGCGACTACAAGGACACCGCCGAGGCCATCGCCCGCGACATCGGCCTGCTGACCCCGGCGGGGCTGGTGCTGACCGGCCCGGAAATCGAAAAGCTGAGCGACGAGGAACTCACGGCCAAGACCGACAAGCTCGAAGTGTGCTGCCGCGTTTCGCCGCAGCACAAGACGCGGATCGTCGATGCCTTCAAGGCGCGCGGTCACGTCGTCGCGATGACAGGCGACGGCGTCAACGATGCGCCGGCCCTGAAGCGGGCGAACATCGGCGTCGCCATGGGCATCACCGGCACGGACGTGGCCAAGCAGACGGCGGACATGGTGCTCACCGACGACAATTTCGCCAGCATCGTCGCGGCCATCGAGCAGGGGCGGATCATCTATTCCAACATCCGCAAGTTCGTCTACTTTCTGCTCGCCTGCAACGTCGGCGAAATCCTGATCATCTTCGGTTCCATGCTGTTCGGCCTGCCCATACCGCTGCGGCCGGTTCAGTTGCTGTGGCTGAATCTGGTCAGCGACGGCGCACCCGCGCTCGCGCTGGGGCTGGAGAAGGGCGACCCGGACATCATGAAGCACCCGCCCCGCGCGCCGTCGGAGCCGGTCATCAACAGGGACATGGCGGTCGGAATCGGCGTCATCGGCATGGTCGATGCGCTGGCCATACTCGGCGTATTCTTCCTGGCGCTGCAGCGCTACCCGGGCGAACTGGTGGCGGCGCAGACCATCGCCTTCGTCACCCTGTGCAGCTCCGAGCTCATCCGCGCGTTCACCGCGCGCTCCGAATACCACAGCATCTTCTCCATCGGCGTGTTCTCCAACCGCTGGATGGTCTGGGCGGTCGGGGTGTCCTTCCTGCTGGTGCTGATGGTGGTGTACGTGCCCTTCCTGCAGCCTTTCTTCGACACCGTGCCGTTGTCAGTCGACGACTGGCTGTTCATGGCACCGTTCTTCTTCGCTTCGCCGGTGGCGATGGAATTGCTGAAGATCTATTTCCGCAAGCGCAAGGCGGACGCCGCTGCACCGGCGCAGTCCCCGCAAGCCGGCGACGGCTTCGGGCCGCAGAGTGCAGGTCTCGTATCGATGTCGCAACAATTCGCAGGAGGAAACGCCATGTTAAGAGTCTTGATTCCGGTCGACGGCTCCGGCAATTGCCAGTTCGCGGTGAAGCATGTCATCAGGGAATTCATGAACAATACGGCGATGGAGATTCATCTGCTCAACGTGCAGTCTCCGTTCAGCCGGGATGTCGCGCGCTTCATCAGCCGCAAGAACCTGCACGAGTACCACCGCGATCAGGCGGAGCAGGCTCTGGGGCCGGTGAAAGCGATGCTGGACGGCTTCAACATTCCGTACTCGACCCACGCCGAGACGGGCGACAAGGCGAAGATCATCACCGATACGGCGCGGCGGCTGCATTGCCACCAGATCGTGATGAGCACCGCGCGAAAGAATTCGCTCACCCGGCTGGTCGAGAGTTCCGTCAGCAACAAGGTGATGGAACTGACCACGGTCCCGGTCGAGATGATCGCGGGCAACGCGGTGTCAAGGTGGGAGCGCTACGGCATTCCGGCCGGCGTCGGGGCCGCGCTCGCCCTGATGATGGCCGCGGCCGACTGAAGCCGGTTCCGCGGGCGCACATCCCCGGGGGCTGCCTCCGGGGATGTTTCTTCTAGGCCAGCGCCAGGGCGGCCTTTTGCACGCTGACCAGCTGCGCGATGCCGTCCTGCGCAAGCTGCAGCAGCGTGTCCATTTCCTTGCGCGAGAACGGTGTGCCTTCTGCGGTTCCCTGAACCTCGACGAACCCGCCCGAACCGGTCATCACCACGTTCATGTCGGTGTCGCAGGCGGAGTCCTCGGCGTAATCGAGGTCGAGCACGGGTGTTCCCTGGTACACGCCAACCGAGACCGCGGCGACGAAATCGTGCAGGGGCGACTTCGCGATCAGCCCGCGCGCAAGCAGCAGCGTGACCGCATCGCGCAAGGCGACGTAGGCGCCGGTGATGCTGGCGGTGCGCGTGCCGCCGTCGGCCTGGAGCACGTCGCAGTCGACCTGGATCGTGCGCTCTCCGAGCAGCGGCAGGTCGGCCACGGCGCGCAGGCTGCGGCCGATCAGGCGCTGTATCTCCTGCGTTCGCCCCGACTGCTTGCCGCGCGCGGCCTCGCGGTCGGTGCGGGTGTTGGTCGCCCGCGGCAGCATGCCGTATTCGGCGGTGAGCCAGCCGCGCCCCTGGCCGCGGAGAAATCCCGGCACTTTTTCTTCCACGCTGGCGGTGCACAGCACCTTGGTATCGCCGAACTCCACCAGCACCGAGCCCTCGGCATGCTTGGTATAGGATCTGGTGATGCGGATCTTGCGCAGTTCGTCGTCTTTTCTGTTGCTGGGGCGGCTCATCGGTAAACCTTTCTTGTCGGCGCTGTTCGCGGCGTTGCGGATTCTACTCCCAGGCTGCCGCCACTACCGACAGATTGTCGCACTCGCACCCCGCGCGCCGTTCGGCGTCGTCCAGCAGTTTCGGAACGCCCAGCATGACGCCGTGTGTTTGCAGGGCCGCGCAGATCAGCTTTCCGGAAAGCGGCCCCCACAGGCCGTCGGAGCACAGCAACAGCGTGTCGCCCGTCTCGATCCTGATCACGGCCGACAGATCCACCCTGGGCGGCGCGCTCGAGCCCAGGCAGTTGAAAATGAGGTTGCGTTCGGGGTGCGCGCTGAAGGCCTCCTCGCGCACGCGTCCCAGGTCGATCAGCCGCTGCACGTGCGAATGGTCTTTCGTCTGCGTCAGTATTCTGCCCGCGCGCACGTGATAGAGGCGCGAATCGCCGGCGTGCGCCCAGCAGGCGGCGCCCTGCTGCACCACACTGGCGACGCAGGTGGTGCGCGGCGTATCCGCCAGCTTGTGTGCGGCCGCATGGTCGAGAATCGCGCGGTGTGCCCCGGTGATCGCCCGCTGCAGGAACAGCGGAGCGTCGGCCAGCGCCGGAGCGGCCTCACGCCGGAAGGCGTCGGTGATGAACTGCATCGCGACCTGGGCCGCGACTTCGCCATGCGGGTGTCCGCCCATGCCGTCGGCGACCAGCATCAACAGCGCGTCCTTGGTGTAGCAATAGGAGACGCGGTCCTGGTTGATTTTGCGCGCGCCGCGCCGGCTCTCCTGGAAGATCGAGAATTGCATGGATTACGTCACTCTTTGCCGCGCCAGCCGGCGAGTTTCAGAATCGCGCCGCGCAGGCCCGCCGTCGCGGGCAGGGCGGCCACGACCGGGTCGCGCTCGCGCAGCAGAACCTTCTGCAGTTCGAGCACGCTTTGCGGGCGCTCCAGATGATCCAGGCGCAGGCACCAGTCTATGGTTTCGAGCAGATGGCCAGAGTATTTTCCCTTCCACGCCCTGCTCGCCGGAATGTGGCGGTCGTGTTCCATGCGCTGATCCGCCGCCGGGGGCGCGGCTGCGCTGAGGCAGGCGAACATGCTCGCGCCCACGCCGTAAATGTCGCTCCAAGGCCCGAGCAGCTCGCGGCTGCGGTACAGTTCCGGCGCGGCGAATCCGGGCGTATACACGGGGGCGAGGCGCGCGGCACCGTCGGCGAGCGTCTGCCTCACCGCACCGAAATCGATCAATACCGGGGCGCCGTCATTGCGGACGTAGATGTTGGCCGGCTTGATGTCCAGGTGCAGCATGCTGTTCGCGTGGACTTCACGCAGGCCGTTGAGCAGCATGGTGAAGGTGCGGCGGATGAATTCCTCCTTGATGCCGCCGCTGAGGTGTTCGATGTGTTGCTGCAGCGTGCGTCCGCGCTCGTAGCGCATCACCATGTAGGCGGTCTCGTTGGCGCGGAAAAAATTGAGCACGCGCACCACGTTCGTGTGTTCGAGACCGGCGAGGGACCGGCCTTCCTCGAAAAACCGCTTCATGCCCTGGCGGAAGACCGCCAGATTCTCCTCTCCGACCGCAGGCAGCGCATCGCCCTCGCGCCGGAGCACAAGCGCGGCCGGGAGGTATTCCTTGATCGCAACCGGCACGTCGTTTTCGTCCTCGGCAAGATAGACGATGGAAAAGCCGCCGCAGGAAAGCACCTTGAGGATGCGGTAGTTCTGCAGTTGATAACCGTCTTTCAGCGGCTGGTTGGTTTGCGCGGCCATTGCCTGGGCGCCGCCTCTGTTATGATTATGCGAAATGTTTTCCGTCTCCGAAGCATTCTCAGTCCGCAAGCAGGCAAAGTAAAGCGTACTAAGTCACACTCCCGCAGCATCTCAAACCCGAACGGACCCACATGATCCAGAGCATGACCGGCTATGCGGCACTCACGCGCGAAACTGCGCAGGGATCGCTGTTTCTCGAACTGAAAAGCGTCAATAACCGCTTTCTCGACCTGCAGTTCCGCGTGGTCGAGGAACTGCGTTCGCTCGAGCCCGCGCTGCGCGAACTGATCGCGGCGAAAATCGGGCGCGGCAAAGTCGATTGCCGCGTCAGCTTCACTCCCGCTGCGGCGGCCGGGAAGGAACTGTCGCTGAATGCGGAGTTGCTGCAACGCCTGGGTGAACTCGAGCGCGAAGTGCGCGCGGCGATTCCCGGCGCGCAGCCGCTGCGCACCGGGGAAATCCTCCACTGGCCAGGCATGCTGGGCGGCGCCGCGATCGGAACGGACGATCTGCGCGAGCCCTGCCTCACGCTGATGCGCGAGGCGCTGGCCGAACTTTGCGCCACGCGTTCGCGCGAGGGCGGAAAACTCGCGGACATGATCCTCGAGCGCGTGGCCAAGATGCAGGCGCTGGTCGACCGCGTCTCGCCGCTATTGCCCCTGGCCATCGCGGCCTACCAGGAAAAGCTCGCTGCGCGCCTGCGCGAGGCGCTGGCCGCCAACGACGAGGAACGCATACGCCAGGAAATCGCCGTGTTCGGCATCAAAGTCGATGTCGCGGAGGAACTCAACCGGCTGGCCGCGCATCTGCAGGAAGTGCGGCGCGTGCTCGAGGTTGGCGGCGCGGCGGGCAAGCGCCTGGACTTTCTGATGCAGGAGCTGAACCGCGAAGCCAACACGCTGGGTTCGAAATCGGTATCCAAAGACGTGTCCGAAGCCGCGATCGAACTGAAGCTGCTGATCGAGCAAATGCGCGAGCAAATCCAGAATATCGAGTGATGCCGTACCGACAAAGATCATGACCGGCAACCTGTTCATCATTACCGCCCCTTCCGGCGCGGGCAAATCGACGCTGACGGCCAAATTGCTCGAAGCGGACAAGAACGTCCATCTGTCGGTGTCCTACACCACGCGCGCGCCGAGGCCGGGGGAAGTCGACGGCCGCGACTATCACTTCGTGGACAAGGCAACCTTCCTGCGCATGCTCGAGGGCGGCGAATTCCTGGAAAGCGCGGAGGTGCACGGCAACCATTACGGCACTTCCGAGGCATGGATCCGGGCGCAGCGTGCGGCCGGGCACGACATTTTGCTTGAAATAGACTGGCAGGGAGCGCAGCAGGTAAGGCAGATCTTCTCCGACACCATAGGCATATTCATCCTCCCGCCGTCGATCGCCGAACTGGAGCGGCGCATGCGTGCGCGCGGCAAGGACAGCGAGGAAGTGGTGCGGCGCCGGCTCGGCGTCGCCGCGGACGAAATGAGCCACGCAGCCGAGTTTGAATATGTTATTATTAACAAAGACTTCGAGGAAGCGCGTTGCGACCTGATCGCGGCCGTTCGTGCGGCCAGGCTGGTATTTTCGCGCCAGCTCGAACGCCATCCCGACGTATTCAAGTTTTGATCCTGAAAAAGTGTAGGGGAAACATCCCCTTGTGCCCCGTTTAACCAAGGAACATCATGGCCCGTATTACCGTTGATGACTGCATGAAACTGATTCCCAACCGGTTCGAACTGACGCTCGCCGCGACCTACCGCGCCCGTCAACTGACCAACGGGGCGACACCGCTGGTCGAACCGGACAAGGACAAGGTCACCGTGATTGCGCTGCGCGAAATCGCCGCCGGCAAGGTGGGCAAGGAAATGCTCAACCGGTCGAACGCGACTTAAATCCCGGGCGGGCTTCCCCGCCTTCTTTCCGCAGCGGGGGCTCACGTGCTGAATGCCAACACACCGCAATGACCGCCCTCGCTGACTTCACCGGCAACCTCGCCAGCTACCTCAAACCGCCCGACATCGGGCGCATAGAGGACGCCTACCATTTCAGCGGCAACGCCCACAAAGGGCAGTTTCGGGATTCGGGCGAGCCCTACATCTCGCACCCGCTTGCGGTCGCCGGGATTCTCGCCGACTGGCACCTTGATTCGCAGGCGCTGATGGCCGCGCTGCTGCACGACGTCATGGAGGACACCCAGGTCTCGAAGGAGGAGATCAGCACGCGCTTCGGCAAGCCGGTGGCCGAACTCGTCGACGGCGTGTCCAAGCTGGACAAGATCGAATTCCAGTCGCAGGAAGTGGCTCAGGCCGAGAACTTCCGCAAGATGCTGCTGGCGATGGCGCGCGACGTGCGCGTCATCCTGATCAAACTCGCCGACCGGCTGCACAACATGCGCACGCTGGGCGCGGTGCCGCTGGCGAAACAGCGGCGCGTGGCGCGCGAGACGCTGGAAATCTACGCGCCCATCGCCAACCGGCTGGGCCTGAACGGCCTGTATCAGGAACTGCAGGAACTCGCCTTTTCGCACCTGTACCCGCTGCGATACCGTGTGCTGGCCAAGGCGACCAAATCGGCGCGCGGAAACCGCCGGCAGGTGCTGGTCAAGATTCTCGATGCGATCAAGCAGCGCCTGCCCGAGGCCGGGATCGAGGCGCAGGTAACCGGGCGCGAAAAGCACATCTACAGCATCTACAAGAAGATGCGCGAGAAGAATCTGTCGTTTTCGCAGGTGCTCGACATCTACGGTTTTCGCGTCGTGGTCAAGGACGCCCCCTCCTGCTACCTCGCGCTGGGTGCACTGCACGGCCTGTTCAAGCCCGTGCCGGGGAAGTTCAAGGACTATATCGCCATTCCCAAGATGAACGGCTATCAGGCCCTGCACACGACGCTGTTCGGCCCCTTCGGCACGCCGGTGGAAATCCAGATCCGCACGAACGACATGCACCGCGTGGCCGAGGCCGGCGTCGCCTCGCACTGGCTGTACAAGACCTCGGACGCCACGCTGAACCATCTGCAGCACAAGACGCACAACTGGCTGCAATCCCTGCTCGACATTCAAAGCGAGAGCGGCGACGCGGCCGAATTCCTCGAACACATCAAGGTGGACCTGTTCCCGGACGAAGTCTATGTGTTCACGCCCAAGGGCAGGATCATGGCTCTGCCGCGCGGCGCAACCGCGGTGGACTTCGCCTACGCCGTGCACACCGATGTCGGCAACCGCTGCGTCGCCACCAAGATCAACTACGAGATGGTGCCGCTGCGGACCGAGCTCAAAAACGGCGATCGCGTCGAAGTGGTCACGGCGTCGCACGCCAACCCCAATCCGGCGTGGCTCAACTACGTCAAGACCGGCAAGGCGCGTTCGCACATCCGCCATTTTCTGAAGACCATGCACTACGAAGAGTCGACCGAACTGGGGGAGAAACTGCTCGATCAGGCGTTGCGCGCGCTCAATACGGACGTCACTGCGATCGGCCCCGAACAGTGGGAAAAGCTGCTGCGCGACTCCGGCAACAAATCGCGGCAGGAAGTGCTCTCCGACATCGGCCTGGGCAAGCGCCTCGCCGCAGTCGTGGGGAGGAGGTTGCTTGCCGCCGCCGAACAATCAACGGCGGAAGGCAGGGCGGGGCCCATCGTCATCCGCGGCTCCGAAGGCATGGCGGTGCAGTTCGCCAAGTGCTGCCACCCGATTCCCGGCGACGCCATCATCGGCTCGATCAAGAAAGGCCAGGGCATGGTGGTGCACACGCACGACTGCCCGACCGCGGCCAAATCGCGCATCGATCCGGACAAGTGGCTGGACGTGGAGTGGGCGCCGGAGCCGGGCCGCACCTTCGTCGTCGCCATTCGCGTGACGGTGATGAACCAGCGCGGCGTGCTGGCGAAGGTGGCTGCGGCGATTGCAGAGGACGGTTCCAACATAGACAATGTCAGCATGGACGAGGAACGCAGCGCCTATACCGGAATGCAATTCACGCTTCAGGTGATCGACCGCCAGCACCTCGCGCGCATCATGCGCGGACTGCGCCACATACCGGAGGTCATACGGATCGCGCGCATGCGCGCCTGAGAACGCAGTATCGTCATATCAAATAACGTCAGCAAATCACGACACGGGGAAACGAGATGAAAATCAGCGCCAATGGCATCGATATCAATTACAGCGTAGAGGGCGAAGGCCCCTGGCTCACCATGAGCCACTCGCTCGCCTGCGATCTGCGCATGTGGGACGAGGAGGCGAAACGCCTGTCGAAGCGCTACAAGGTGCTGCGTTTCGATACGCGCGGCCACGGCACGTCGAGCGCGCCTTCGGGCGCCTATACGCTGGATTTGCTGGCCGACGACCTGCACGCGATGCTGCAGGCGCTGGGCGTGAAATCCACCCATTTTGTCGGCCTGTCGATGGGCGGAATGATAGGCCAGACCTATGCGCTGAAGTATCCGGGCATGTTCAAGAGCCTGGCCTTGTGCGACACGACCAGCAGTTATCCGGCCGAGGCCGCGGGCGTCTGGGTGGACCGCATCAAGACGGTCGAGACACAGGGCATGGAGCCGCTGGTCACGTCCACCCTGGAGCGCTGGTTCACGGCGCCGTTCAGGAAAGCGCGCCCGGAGGTCGTCGAAAAAGTGGCGCAGATGATACGCAGCACGCCAGTGGCCGGCTACGCCGGCTGCTGTCACGCCATACCGAAGATCAACCTGACCGCGCGCCTGAAGGAAATCGGCTGTCCGGCCCTGGTCATCGTGGGCAAGGACGATCCGGGCACGCCGGTCTCCATGGCCGAAGACATTCACAAGGCCATGCCCGGCTCGAAACTGGTGATCATTGCGGAAGCGGCGCACCTGTCCAACCTGGAGCAGCCGGACGCATTCAACAAGGCGCTGGGCGATTTCGTCGACAGCGCCAAGAACTAGATGCCGTTTCAGAGCTTGCGAAACGGCATCTGACTTAGTGGAGTATGAGGGGGTCTGTCCCCTCATTCGTACTGACCAAATAGAGGGAAACGACCATGGGCAACATCGAAACCACGCTGGGAATAGACCTGTCGGCATTCTGGATGCCGTTTTCGGCCAACCGCCAGTTCAAGCACGCGCCGCGCCTGCTTGTCGGCGCGAAGGACATGCATTTCACCGCGCACGACGGGCGCAAGGTGCTCGACGGCACGGCCGGCCTGTGGTGCGTCAACGCCGGCCACGGGCGCGAGAAAATCATCAGCGCGGCGAAGGCGCAGCTCGACGTGCTCGACTTCGCGCCGACATTCCAGCTGGGGCATCCGAAAGCGTTCGAAGCGGCGCAGAAGATCGCCGCACTGGCGCCTGAGGGCATGGACCATGTATTTTTCTCCAACTCCGGTTCGGAGGCGGTCGACAGCGCGCTCAAGATCGCGCTCGCCTATCACCGCGCCCGCGGCGAAGGGCAGCGCACGATCCTGGTCGGCCGCGAGCGCGGCTATCACGGCACCGGGTTCGGCGGCATTTCCGTCGGCGGGATGACGAACAACCGCAAGACCTTCGGCAATCTGCTGCCGCGGGTGGACCATCTGCGCCACACCTGGGACATCGAGCACCAGGCCTATTCCCGCGGCCAGCCCGAATGGGGCGCGCATTTCGCCGACGAACTGGAACAGCGCATCATTCCGCTGCACGACGCGTCCAACATCGCGGCGGTCATCGTCGAGCCGGTGGCGGGGTCCACCGGCGGGCTGGTTCCGCCCAAGGGATACCTCGAGCGGCTGCGCGCGATCTGCGACAAGTACGGCATCCTGCTCATATTCGACGAGGTCATCACCGGCTTCGGTCGGCTGGGCAAGCCGTTCGGCGCCGATTTCTTCGGCGTCACGCCCGACCTCATGAGCTTTGCCAAAGGCGTGACCAACGGCACCATCCCGATGGGCGGAGTGGTGGCGTCAAACAAGGTCTACGACGCATTCATGCAGGGACCCGAAGGTGCGATCGAACTGTTCCACGGCTACACCTACTCCGGCCATCCGGTCGCCGCGGCGGCGGCCGTCGCGACCATCGATCTTTACCGCGAGGAGGGCCTGTTCGAGCGGGCCGCCGCGATCGCCCCCTATTTCGAGCAGGCGCTGCATTCACTAAAAGGTCTGCCCAACGTGATCGACATCCGCAATCTGGGGCTGATCGGCGTAATCGAGGTGGCGCCGCGTCCGGGTGCAGTCGGTGCACGCGCGTTCGACGTCTTCACCGATTGCTACGCCAACGGCCTGCTGGTGCGGCCTGCCGGCGATACGCTCGCCATGTCGCCGCCGCTGATCGTGGAAAAGAGCCACATCGACGAGATGGTGGGTAAGCTGGGTGCTGCGCTCAAGCGCGCTGCATAGGAGCTTATTTGGTAATGAGGGGAAATTTCCCCTCATACTTCCCTATATCAGGGGCCGCTTCGGAAACCTGAAATCGCCCATAAGGACAAATACGCCATGAGCGCGGAACTCGCCTACGCTTCTGCCACCGACCTGCTGCGTCGTTATCGGGCAAAGGAGTTGTCTCCGGTCGAGGTGGCGCAGGCGGTGCTCGCCCGCATAGCCGCACTCAACCCCAGGCTCAATGCGTTCTGCCTTGTCGACGAGGCGGGCGCGCTGGCTTCGGCGCGCGAATCGGAAGCGCGCTGGATGAAAGGCGCGCCGCTGGGTTTGCTGGACGGCGTGCCGGCCACGATCAAGGACATCGTCCTCACGCGCGGCTGGACCACGCTGCGCGGCTCCAGGACGGTAGATCCCGCGGGGCCGTGGACTGAGGACGCGCCCGCCACTGCACGCATGCGCGAAAACGGCGCGGTGTTGCTGGGCAAGACCTGCACGCCGGAGTTCGGCTGGAAAGGCGTCACCGACAACCCGCTCACCGGCATCACGCGCAATCCCTGGAACACCGCGCTCACGCCGGGCGGTTCCAGCGGCGGCGCTTCGGCGCAGGTCGCTGCAGGGTTGGGCCCGCTGGCGCTGGGCACCGATGGCGGCGGCTCGATCCGCATCCCCTGTGCTTTTACCGGGATATCCGGCATCAAACCGAGCTTCGGCCGCGTGCCGGCCTGGCCGCTGTCGCCGTTCGGCAGCGTGGCCCACCTCGGGCCGATGGCGCGCACGGTCGCCGATTGCGCGCTGATGCTGAACGTGTTGTCGCAGCCCGATGTGCGCGACTGGACCGCGCTGCCCTACGCCGGCATCGACTGGACCCAGGGTCTGGATGCCGGGGTGAAAGGTTTGCGCATCGCCTATAGCCCGCGGTTGGGATATGTGAAGCAGGTGCACCCCGACATCGAAGCGCGCGTGGCCGAGGCGGCGAAGGCGATGGCCGGCCTGGGCGCGAAAGTGGAGGAGGTGGATCCTGGTTTTGCCGACTGCCGCGATATCTTTCGCGTGCACTGGACCTCAGGCGCCTACAATCTTCTGCGCAAGATGCCGCCGGAAAAATTCGCGCTGCTCGATCCGGGACTGCAGCAGGCCTGCGCCTCCGGCTCGAATTGCACGCTGGCCCAATACCTCGACGCGGTGAATGCGCGCGGCGCGCTGGGGGAGCTGATGAAGCGCTTCCATCAGAAATACGACCTGCTGCTCACTCCTGCGACCGCGGTTCCGGCCTTCGGCGTCGGGATGATCGCGCCCGCGGGTGCCATGGGCAGGAGCGACGGGGCCGAGAGCGATCGCCGCGAGGAAGACTGGACCTGGTGGACTCCCTTTTCGTTTCCGTTCAATCTGACACAGCAGCCGGCGATGTCCGTGCCATGCGGTTTTACCCGGGACGGATTGCCTGTAGGTCTGCAACTGGTGGGACCGATGCATCGCGAGGATCTGGTGCTGCGCGCGGCGAACGCCTACCAGCAAAGTACCGGCCACCATCTGATTCGACCGGCGCTCTGAATGCGCCGTTACACCTTGCGTCGCGTTTCCGTCAAACGCATTCCATCACCGAAGGAGGACATATGTTGAATTTGCTCAGACTGGCGGCCTTTGCCGCAGCGCTTGCGTTGTCGACCGGGGCATCGGCGCAGGCTTATCCGGCCAAGCCGATCAGGTGGATCGTGCCCTACACCCCCGGGGGCATAACCGACAACGTGACGCGCATCGTCACGCAAAGGGTGCAGGAGCAGACCGGCTGGAACATCGTGGTCGAAAACAAGCCCGGCGCCAATTCCATCCTCGGCGCCGATCTGGCGGCGAAGTCTCCGCCGGACGGTTACACTTTCCTCACCGTGATCGCCGCGCACGCCGCGAACGCCACGCTCTACGCAGGCAAGATTCCCTACGATCCGGTGAAGAGCTTCGCCCCGGTTTCGCTTGCGGCCATCGCGCCCCTGATCATGACGGCGAACAACAACCTCCCGGCCAAGGACGCGAAGGAATTGATCGCCTATGCCAAGGCCAATCCGGGCAAGATTTCGTTCGGTTCTTCCGGCATCGGCGCGGCGGCGCATTTGACCACGGAGCTGTTCAAGCAGACCGCAGGCGTCGACATGGTGCACATCCCGTACAAAGGAACGGCGGGTGCGCTGCAGGATCTGATGGGTGGAAACCTGCAGATACTGGTCGACACGCCGAGCGCGCTCATGCCGCACGTGCGCGGGGGCAAGATCAAGGCGATAGCGATGTTCTCCAACAAGCGCCTGGGCGGATCGACCGAGGTGCCGACCATGGCAGAGGCCGGCGGTCCGGCGCTGGAAGCCGCGACCTGGGTTCTGTTCCTCGCGCCGGTGGGCACGCCGCGCGACATCGTCAGCCGCATGTCGGCCGAAGTTGCGAAGGCCGTCGCGACGACCGATATCAAGACGCGGTTCGAGACGCTGAGCATAGAGCCGGTCGGAAACACGCCGGAGCAGGCCGCGAAGTTCCTCGCGGACGAGATCGCCAAATGGTCCAAGGTGATCACCACCGCCGGAGTAAAGGCAGAACCGTAATTAGACGGGAGCACGCCGTCGCGCGGACGCGATACCGTCCGCGTCGATCGCCGGTCGTTCGCGCAGGACGCGATCGGCGCAATTTGCCCGGATCTACGCTCGCGCCGGCCGCGCCTGCATCTTCAGCAGCCGGCGAAGATTCCAGCCGAGGAGCGCCAGGCCGAGCGCCGCGGCGACGAACACCGGTTCGGCGCCGTAAGCGTCGACCACCTTCCCCGCGAGCCACACGCCGGTCGACTGGCCGGTAAAAAGACACAAGGCGAACAGCGACATCGCAGCGCCCCGCGCGGCTGGCGCCATCTGCGTCGCGTTGACCTGCAGGGTGTTGTGCAGCATGTAGAAGCCGACGCCGATCAGCAGAATGCCCGGCAGGCTCGCCCATGGCACCGGCGCGAATGCGAGCAGCAGGTAGCCCAGGCAAAGCACCAGCCCGCCGCCCAGTGCGAGGCCGCGCTCGCCCAGTCCGGCTACGAACCTGTTTGCGCCGAGTGCGTACAACACGCCGCCGGCGGCATAGGCGATGACCATGGCGCCTGCGGCTGCGGGGCCCAGGGAAAAACGCTGTTGCAGGTGCGCCGGTATGAAGGCGATCGATCCGAAAATCATCATGCCCTCGACGAACACCGTGACGACGATGACGCGCACCCAGGGAAGGGTGAGCAGGCGTGCCATGCGCGCCAGACCCGAACGGATGGTTACGCTCGCATCCACCGCAGTCTGCCTCGTGATCGGGTTGCTGCGAAGCTCCTGCAGCAGCAGTCCGCCGACGAACAGATAGAGCACGCCGAGCACCACGAATATTGCGCGCCAGCCGTATTGCTCCGCGAGCACGCCGGCGATCGACTGGCCGAAGGCGGTGCCCAGGATCTGGCCGAGCAGAAAACGCGCGATCAGCGCCTGGCGCTGCTCGTAGGCGACCACGTCGCCTATCCATCCCATGGACAGCGGAATCAGCGCGCCCACCGTCGAGCCGGCGACGAAGCGCGCCAGGATGAGTCCGTTCAGCGTGGGTGCCCAGGCGCAGGCGAAAGTGCCCAGCGCCGACGCGAGGGTCGCCAGGCACACCATGACGTACCTGCCGTAGCGGTCGCCCAGCGGTCCGTAGACGGCCTGGAGCAGCCCGTAGGAAATGGCGAACGCGGTAATCACGGAGGACGCGCCGCCGGTGGTCACGGAGAATTCCGCGGCGAGTTGGGGCAGCAACGTGTCGGTCGCGCGCAAACTTGCCGCGCTCGCGAACGCCGCGAGCGACAGCAGGAATACCGCCCGGTTAGTCATGAGAATCATCATTATCCTGCAAAAGTCAGCTTGCCGCCGATAAGAGCGCGCGCTCTCACCGGTGCACCTTGCACAAATACTCCAGCCCCAATATATTGGTTCCTTGAGTGGACATGACTCGAAGTCAAAGGGGGAGGGGATGAATTCGCGCTGGATAGACATCGACGCACAGGATGGAGGTCGCTTCAAAGGCTATCTTTCCCTGCCGCGCCAGGCGGCGAAAGCGGGCAAGGGGCCGGGCATCGTCCTGATCCAGGAAATTTTCGGCGTCAACTCGCACATCCGCGCGGTGGCCGACCAGTATGCAAGCGACGGGTACACGGTGCTCGCCCCGGACATGTTCTGGCGCATGCAGCCCATGGTCGATCTGGGTTACGGCCCGGAAGATTTTCAGAAGGGCATAGCGTACATGCAGAGAATGGATTTCGCGGCGGCGATGAACGATCTCGTCGCCTCGGTATCCGTCTTGCGCAGCCTGCCCGAGTGCGCCGACAAAGTGGCCTCCCTCGGCTACTGCATGGGCGGGATGCTGTCCTTTCTTTGCGCGGCCAATGCCGGAGTGGACGCGGCGGTGTGCTATTACGGCGGTGGCATCCACACCCAGCTTGCCGAGGCTGCAAAAATAAAATGCCCGTTGCTGTTCCATTTCGCCGGCAACGACAGTTACATTCCGTCCTCGGCGGTGGACGCGGTGAAGCAGACATTCGTGCGGCGCGACGACGTGCGCATCGACGTTTATCCCGGCGCGGATCATGGATTCAACTGCTGGGACCGCCCCGCCTACAAGCAGCAAAGCGCGGCTCTCGCTCGCGGGCGTTCGCTGGCATTCCTCGCCACCACGATCAGCTAGACCCGGAGACACCAGGATATGAGCGACAAAACCTACCTCGACTGGCCGTTCTTCGAGGCGCCGCAGCGCACGCTGGCGGCCGATCTCGATGCCTGGGCCTCGGCGAACCTGGCGCACCTGGACCATGGGGCGGACGTGGATGCGCTGTGCCGCGACCTGGCCCGACGGCTCGGGGGCGGCGGGTGGCTGAGACATTGCGTGCCCGCGGCCTATGGCGGCGCGTCGGAGAACATCGATTCGCGCTCGCTTTGCATAGCGCGAGAAACACTCGCGCGGCACGAAGGTCTGGCCGATTTCGTTTTCGCCATGCAGGGACTGGGCTCGGGCGCGATTTCCATCGCCGGCAGCGAGGACCTGAAGCGGCGCTATCTGCCGCGTGTGGCCAGGGGCGAGGCCATCGCCGCTTTCGCGCTGTCCGAACCTGATGCCGGATCGGACGTCGGTGCAATGACGACCAGCGCGCGCCGCGACGGTGACCACTACGTGCTCGACGGCGGGAAGACCTGGATATCCAACGGCGGCATCGCCGATTTCTATTGCGTCTTCGCGCGCACCGGAGAGGCGCCGGGCGCGCGCGGCATCAGCGCGTTCGTCGTCGACGCCGACACGCCGGGGCTGGAAGTCTCGGAGCGCATCGAGCTCATTGCGCCGCATCCGCTGTCTAGCCTGCGGTTCACCAATTGCCGGGTAAGGGCGGCGCAGCGCCTGGGCGAATCCGGCCAGGGGTTCAAGGTGGCGATGCAGACGCTGGACATATTTCGCGCCTCCGTCGCGGCCGCCGCGCTGGGTTTCGCGCGCCGCGCGCTGGACGAAGCGCTGGCGCGCGCCAAGGCGCGCAAGATGTTCGGTCAGACGCTGGCGGATTTTCAACTCACCCAGGCGGCGATCGCCGACATGGCCACCGCCATCGACAGCGCGGCACTGCTGACCTACCGCGCCGCCTGGCTGCGCGACGTGAAGGGCGAGCGCACCACGCGCGAGGCCGCGATGGCGAAAATGGCGGCGACCGAGTCGGCGCAGCAGGTGATCGATCGCGCGCTGCAAATATTCGGCGGCCTCGGAGTGGTGAGCGGCTATCCGGTGGAAAAGCTTTATCGCGAGATCCGCGCCCTGCGCATATACGAAGGCGCAACCGAAGTGCAGAAGCTGATCATCGCCCGCGAAACCTTGAAAGCAAGTTAAGAACGGGGACGTCCATGGCCTATACCGCGCATGTCGACACCTTTGCCCGAGATCACCTGCCGCCCCGGGGGCAGTGGCCGGACCTGACATTCGATCTGCCCGAGTTGCAATATCCAAAGCGCCTCAACTGCGCGGCGGAGCTGCTGGACAAAATGGTCGCGGGCGGCCGCGGCGAGCGCAACGTGATTCACGCCCTGATAGACGGCATGGCGTACACATGCACCTATCGCCAGTTGTTGCAAAGGGCGAACCAGATCGCGCATGTGCTGGTCGAGGACATGGGCCTGAAGCCGGGCAATCGCGTGCTGCTGCGCGCGCCCAACAATCCCATGATGGCCGCCTGCTGGTTCGCGGTGATCAAGGCGGGGCTGATCGCCGTGCCCACCATGCCCCTGCTGCGCGCGGCCGAGTTGCGGCAGATCGTCGACAAGGCCAGGGTCGGTGCCGCGCTGTGCGACGTGCGCCTGAAGGACGAGATGGAACTTGCCTCGGGCCAGTGCCGGGACATGAAGCAGGTGCTCTATTTCAACGACGGCGGCCCCGGATCGCTGGAGCAGAAGCTCTCGGGCAAACCCGCGACGTTCGCGAACGTCGATACCGCCGCCGATGATGTCTGCCTGATCGCTTTCACCTCAGGCACCACGGGGCAGCCCAAAGGCACGGTGCACTTTCATCGCGACGTGATCGCCATGTGCGACTGCTTCCCGCGCTCCTGC
>JAPLRD010000145.1 GCA_026399375.1 Pseudomonadota bacterium | reverse complement strand
GAAATGCGGAACCAGATCGATGCCGTCCACGCGGTTGGTCTCGCGCTCCCCGGCACTTTGGAGCCCGCCGCCTCCGGAGAGTTGCGGAAAAATACTCACCAGTTCCCCGCTGCCGGGCGATGTCGGCCGCGCCAGGCGCGCGGGCGACATGAAACGAATGCGGATTTCCGCCTGTTTTCCCAGGCGCCGCACTTCGATGCTGTCGATGCTGCGCCGGCTGGCGGCCGCACCTTGTCCCGGCGCAACTTGCCCCGGCGTTGCTTTCACTGGCGCAGCTTGCACTGGGGCCGGCGGCCGCGCCTCTGCCTGAGCGGCTGGGATCGGCGGAGCGACGGTGGCCGGCGGCGCGAAAGCGGGTGGCGGTACGGCCGGCGGCCGCGGTTCAACGCTCGCGCCCTTCATCTGCACCGCCCAATCCTGCGCATTCGGCAGGACGGGCACGCGCAAGATAATGCTCTTGCCGTCGTTGCCGTTGCGCACGACAAATTTCGTCGGCGTGTCGAATGTGATGGACAGGGCGCCGTCCGCCTCCGGATAGGTCAGCGTGAACCGGGGAACGAGGTCGGTCGCGGGAAGCCGGGTCGTTTCCCTGCCGACTTCCGGCTCCTGCTCGGTCGCGCGCGCCAGCCTGGCATAGATGCGCAGCGTAGCGCCGAAGTCCAGCGGCGCATGGTGCAGATACTGCGCCGGCGCGGTGAAACGGATGACGATTTCCGCTTCCTTGCCGCTGCGCTGTATGTCGACACGGTCGATTACCTGCGCCCCGGCATGGCAGGCCGCGGCCATTGCGGCCAGCACGGCGCAAAATCGGATTGCCGTCGATGTAGCTTGACGCAACAAACGCCTAGCCCCCCGGTTTGCCCGCGATCAGCACACTGATGCTTCGACCGTCCGCGTTCGGGCGCACGCTGAAGCGCGTGGCTTCGTCGAAGGTGACCGACACCGAGCCATCGGGCTCGGGAAAACTGACGCGCGCGCCGGGCGCCGGCCCAAAGGCGCGCAGCCTGCTCGCATAAGGTGTGAGGTCAACTTCCTGGGCCCCGACGCCAACGAACCGGAAGTACACGCGCAGGGACTGCCCCTCCTTCAACGGGTTGTGCCGCAAGTAGAGAATGGGCGCGGCAAAGCGCATCACGATTTCCGCGTCATCGCCCCGCGCCTGCACGTCCACCGAATCCAGGGCCTGCGCATGCGCAACCGGAGCAGCCATCGCAGCACCGAACAGCGCGATGCAGATGAAACGCCGCGCCACCATGTGTGACATTTTCCCTGCACCCATAATGGATTTCATGGTTATCATAGGCGAACTCCCAGTTTCGGCAGGTTCCAAAAATAGCAATGAAAGCAGATTAGGAGACCCATTTTCTTTTGTATTTTATGCAGTAACCCTACTATACTAGCAAACATTATCATAAAACGGTACTAATCTATTGTTGTAAAACAGCTATATTTATTCTGCACTAGCGCAAAAAACGAAAATACCACCCTTCTCGCGAGCCCAGAGCGATGACTTCTCCAAACCGGATCCAATCCCTGAGAGGCGCACCCTTAATATTTCTTATCGCCCTGCTCACGCTCTTGGGCGGATTTTTCTCCGCGGTCCAGGCACAGACCAACCCGGGATTCAATCATTCCACCACCGGCTTCATACTCGACGGGCGGCACGCGCGGCTGCAATGCGAGGATTGCCACAAGACGGGCATCCCGTCGCGGGGGCTGCCGCGGGACTGCAACGGCTGCCATATCCAGGGCGGGCTGAGGGCGAGCACCGCCCAGTTGCGAAATCACATTCCGACGGCGCCGAACCAGTCCTGCCAGGACTGCCACTCGCAAAACAGCTGGACCCCGGCGCTCATGCGCCACACCACGGCCATGCAGGGACAGTGCGCGCGCTGCCACAACAGCGTCCAGGCGCCGGGCAAACCGGCATCCCACCTGCCGACCACCTCCAGTTGCGACGCCTGCCACACCACGGGCGCGTGGAAACCGACCAAGGCCATGGTGCACGACGCATCTACCGTGGGCCGCTGCTCGACCTGCCACAACGGGACCATCGCGGTGGGCAAGTCGACCTACCACGTGCCGACGAATGCGCAGTGCGACACCTGCCACACCAGCACGGTCACGTTCCTGGATGCGCGCTACACGCACGATTCCTCAGCCTGGGGGCGCTGCTCGACCTGCCACAACGGCCAGACCGCCCGGGGGCGGCCGCCGACGCACATCCCGAGCGGCACGACGCAGTGCGACGCCTGCCACACCAATCACATCGCGTTCACCGCGGTAGCGATGAACCACACCGGCATGAGCGGGCAGTGCTCGAACTGCCACAACGGAACCTATGTTTCACAAAACGCCCAGACCAAGCCGGCGACGCACGTGGCCACCACCGCGCAATGCGACAGCAGCGGATGCCATACGAGCACCACCAGCTGGGCGGGCGCGACCTACGCCCATAACGACGCCAGCAAAACCTATACGGGGAACTGCTCCAGCTGCCACTATCCCGGCGGCCCGGGCCTGTCCAAGCCGACGCCCCACGTGCCGACGACGCAGCAGTGCGACACTTGCCACAAAACCTACACAGCATTCCGGCCGGCGAAAATGGACCACACCGCCGCGACCTCCGGTCAGTGCGCGACCTGCCACAGCGGGACCTATACCTACGCCAACGCGCAAACCAAGTCCGCGGGCCACATCCCGACCAGCCGCTCGTGCGAAGCGTGCCACCTCAATTTCATCGCCTTCTCGCCGGCGAAGATGGACCATACCGGGCTGGACAACCAGTGCTCCGGCTGCCACAGCGGCGCATACCTGACGCAGAACGCGCAGATGAAACCGGCAACGCACGCCGCCACCTCGGCGCAATGCGACACCTGCCACAAGAGCACCGTCAGCTGGGCGACCGCCACCTTCTCCCACGACGCCAGCACCATAGGCGTGTGTTCGAACTGCCACAAGGCCGGCGGCCCGGGCCTGTCCAAGCCGTCCAATCACATTCCGACCGCGCTGCAGTGCGACACCTGCCACACCAATTACGTCGCCTTCAAGCCGGCGTTCATGAACCATACGGGAACCACCGCGCAGTGCTCCAACTGCCACAGCGGCGCGTACATGTTCGCCAGGGCGGACAAGCAAGGCACGACCCATATTCCGGATACACGCCAGTGCGACACCTGCCACACCAGCACCGTCATCTGGACTCTGCGCCTCATGGTGCATCCCGCCAGCGCACCGGGCAATTGCTCCAGCTGCCACAGCGGACAGTACCTGAGCGAAAACGCGCAGATGAAGCCGGCGACGCACACGGCCACGAGCGCGCAGTGCGACACCTGCCACAAGAGCATGACCTCGTGGGCGACCACGAGCTTCGCCCACGACGCCACCACCATCGGCGTGTGCTCGAACTGCCACAAGTCGGGCGGGCCGGGACTGTCCAAGCCGGGCAACCACGTGCCGACGACGACGCAATGCGACGCCTGCCACACCAACTACGTCGCATTCAGGCCGGCGCTCATGAACCACTCCGGCCTCGCCGGCCAGTGCTCCAATCGCCACAACGCGACCTACGCGTTCACCAACGCCAATCCGCAGGGAACGACGCACATCCCCGCCTCGGCGCAATGCGACGGCTGCCACACCAGCACCCTCGGCTGGGCAGCGCGTTCGATGAACCACAACCTGGTTTCATCCACCGCCTGCACCACCTGCCACAGCGGCGCCTATCTGACCGAGAACGCCCAGACAAAGAGCGCGAGCCATATTCCGGTTGGCACCACCCTGTGCAGCGCCTGCCACAAGAATTACACCGCCTTCTCGCCTGCGACCATGGACCACAATTCGGTGGTGGCCACGGCCTGCGCCACCTGCCACGGCGGCGCCTACACAGCAGCGAATGCACAAACCAAGCCGGCCACCCACGTCACCACCGCCCTGGCGTGCAATTCCAGCGGCTGCCACGCGAGCACGGTCACCTGGGCGGGGCTCACCTACTCCCACCAGGCGGCCGATCAGACCACCTGCTCCAACTGCCACAAGGGCGGCGGGCCCGGACTGTCGAAACCGGCCACACATATTCCGACCTCGGCGCAGTGCGGCACCTGCCACAACATGCCACCGCTCGGCAGCAGCACCTACAGCACCCACTTCAAGCCGATCAAGTCGCCCATGGACCACGTCGCCAGCGGCGCCAGCACCACGACCTGCTCGACCTGCCACAACGCCACTTACGCCTTTGCCAATGCCAATCCGCAGGGTGCCACCCACATCCCCACAGCGGCGAATTGCGTGACCTGCCACAAGACCGGATTCACCAACTGGACCGTGCCTCTGGCGAACATGGATCACACCGGCCAGACCGGCAAGTGCTCCACCTGCCACTCCGGCGGCTACCTCTCGGAGAACGCGCAGGCCAAGGGATCGATGCACATTCCCACCAGCCAGCAATGCGATTTCTGCCACCTCAGCTTCATGGCATTCTCCCCCGCGGCCATGGACCACACCGGCCTCACCGGACAGTGCTCGACCTGCCACAGCGGCGCCTACCTGACCTCGAACGCGCAGATGAAGCCGCCTACGCATGCCGCCACCAGCGCGCAGTGCGACTCCTGCCACCGCAGCACCATCACCTGGGCGAGCGCCACGTTCGCCCACGACGCCACCACCGTCGGCGTGTGCTCGAACTGCCACAAGGCGGGCGGCCCGGGATTGTCCAAGCCGGTGAATCACATTCCGACCGCGCAGCAATGCGACACCTGCCACACCAATTACGTCGCCTTCAAGCCCGCGTTCATGAACCACACCGGAACCACGGCGCAATGTTCCAACTGTCACAACGGCGCCTATGTCTTCGCCCGCGCGGACAAACAGGGCGCGACCCACATCCCGGAAACGCGCCAGTGCGACACCTGCCATACCAGCACCGTCGTCTGGACCCTGCGCCTAATGGTGCATCCGGCCAGCGCGCCTGGCACCTGTTCGACCTGTCACAACGGACAGTACGTGAGCGAAAACGCGCAGACGAAATCGCCCACGCACGTTGCGACCCTCGCGCAGTGCGACACCTGCCACAGGAGCATGACCACCTGGGCGACCGTCACCTATACGCACGATGCGACCGCCATCGGCGTGTGTTCCAACTGCCACAAGTCCGGCGGGCCGGGACTGCCCAAACCGGTCAATCACCTGCCGACGGCCGCGCAATGCGACGTCTGCCACACCAACTACATCGCGTTCAAACCGGCGCAGATGAACCATACCGGGCTCGCCGGCCAGTGCTCGACCTGCCATAACGCCAGCTACGCGTTCACCAACGCCAATCCGCAGGGAACGACGCACATCCCCACCTCGGCGCAGTGCGACGGCTGCCATACCAGCACCGTCGGCTGGGCCGCGCGCAGCATGAACCATGCGCTGGTCGCTTCCACCGGCTGCACCACCTGCCACAGCGGCGCCTATCTGTCCGAAAACGCCCAGACCAAGAGCGCCAGTCACATCCCGATCGGCACCATCCAGTGCGGCTCCTGCCACAAGAACTACACCGCCTTCTCGCCGGCGGCGATGGACCACACCGCGGTGGTCGCCACCGCCTGCGCCACCTGCCACGGCGGCGCCTACCTCGCAGCCAACGCGCAGACGAAGCCGGCCACCCATGTGGCCACGTCACTTGCGTGCAACAACAGCGGCTGCCATAACAACACCAACACCTGGGCCGGCGTCGCCTATTCGCATCAGGCGGCCGATCAGACCACCTGCTCCAACTGCCACAAAGGCGGCGGGCCGGGATTGTCCAAGCCGACACCGCACATCCCGACCGCAGCGCAGTGCGGCGTCTGCCACAACATGCCGCCCACCGGGACGAGCACCTACAGCACCCGCTTCAAGCCGGTCAAGTCCCCCATGGACCACGTCGCCAGCGGGGCCAGCACCACGACCTGCTCGACCTGCCACAACGCCACCTACGCCTACGCCAACGCCAACCCGCAGGGCGTCACCCACATTCCGACCACGGCGAATTGCGTGAACTGCCACAAGACCGGATTCACCAGCTGGACCCCCGTGCCGCTGGCGAACATGGATCACACCGGCCAGACCGGCAAGTGCTCCACCTGCCACAGCGGCGGCTACCTGTCGGAAAAGGCGCAGGCAAAGGGAACCACGCACATCCCGACCACGCAGCAATGCGACTACTGCCACACCGGCGGCTACCTCGACTGGACCGCATTGCCGCGCATGAATCACACCGGCCTCACCGGCCAGTGCTCCACCTGCCACAGCGGCGCCTATCTGTCGGAGAACGCGCAAATGAAATCGGGGGGGCACCTGCCGACCACCGCGCAGTGCGACGGCTGCCACCTCAGCACCACCGTGTGGACGACGACGAAACACATTGCGACCGGCATCACCAACCAGTGCCAGAACTGCCATAACGGCGCCTATACCGCGCTGCGCGCGCAGGCGAAACCGACCGCCCACGTTCCGACCTCGCTCAACGCGAGCTGGAACTACTGCGACACCTGCCACAAGAGCAGCTACTACACGGCCTGGGTCAACGACGGCGTGCACAAGGCGCCGGCCAGCCAGCCGGCCGCGACCGTCTCGACCAGGTGCAAGACCTGTCACTATGACGGCAACGCCTTTGGAATCAAGGGACCGAATGCGGTGACGACGCACAGCGCGACCAAACCGAAAGCCAACGCCATCAGTTTGTCGTGCGACAATTCCGGCTGCCATATCGGCACCAAATTCACCAACTGGAAGCCCTGAAATGCTGAGAGCCAAATTTTCCAGTCTTTGGGTGCACTCCTGGTCCAAGACGCTCAACGACATCGGCGCCAACGAAATGGACGGCTTGTTCCGCGCCAAGCGCCACATCACGCGCCTGACCGTGCCGCGCGCCGCGACCATCGTGGCGCGCGTGCGCATCGTCGCCGGCCTGCTGGCGGTGTTCACCCCCCTGTGGATCCTCATCGACATCTGGACGCTGCCCACCGAAGTGTGGCACGACATGATGCCGATGCGCCTCCTCGCCGCGGTCGCTTTCGTGGCGATCCTGCTCGCCCTGCGCGGCATGCACACCCTGGGCGACGCCTACCGCGCGCTGTCCTTCCTGCTCAGCGTGCCGTCGGCCCTGTTTCTCTACGGCTATCTGCGCATCATGCACCACGACGCCGACGGGGTGATCGACGGGTTCGCCGTGGGCTACGCCTCTCTGCCCTTCGTCATGATGAGTGGAATCGCCATCTTCCCGCTGACGATCCTGGAGGGTGTCGTATTCTGTTTCATGATCCTGCTGGTGCAAATCGCGGCGTGGGTGCCGCATCTGTCGGGCATGCAACTGTCGACCGTATTTGGCACCCTGTGGGTGCTGCTGATGCTCGCGGCGGCTTCCACCCTCGCTGGTGTGTCGCAGCTTGCCTTCATGATCGTGATGGTGCGCGAGGGCATCCACGACAGCCTGACCGGCTGCTATTCGCGCCGCGCCGGAGAGGCGCTGGTCGATCTGCAGTACACCTGGTCGGTGCGCAGCGACACCCCGCTCGTGGTGGCGATTGTTAGCCTGGACGATTTTCAGGACGTGAACGAGCGTTTCGGCTACGCCGCCGGCGATGCGGCCCTGAAAGCCATCACCGAGCGCCTCAACGACAGTCTGCGCGCCGGCGACATACTGGCCCGCTGGGCGGGCGACCAGTACATGCTCGCCCTGGCGAACTCCACCACCGAGCAAGGCGCGGAAGTGGTCGGGCGGCTGCTCGCCGGCAGCCTAGGGACAAAGCCGGACGGCACGCCGTTCACCGCGAGCATCGGACTTGCCGAACGGGTTCGCGATGCCACCGAAGACTGGTGGCGGCTGATCGATACCGCCGAAGCTCGCTCCAAGGCCGCACACCTCGCGGCACGCTGATTCGGCCCCGCCTATCCTTCTACTGCCGCAGCGCGGGTAACCAGGCCACGACCCCGTGGCAGCGCTCGCAGCGGGCGCCGAACGTTCCCTTGTGCACGTCGTTCTTGACGTGGCAGCTGAGGCAACTGGTGATGAGCGTCGTGTCCTGGCGCTTTCGCATCGGGACCTTGTGGCAGACATAGCAGTCCGGCTTGGCGTGCGCGCCCTCCAGCTTGAACCCGGTCTTCGCGTGGTCGAAATCCCAGCTCTTCCAGGTGCGCGTGTTGTGGCAGGTCTGGCAATCGATGCCGAGCCGCCGCTTGTGCACGTCGTCCTTCTCGTGGCATGAGTTGCACGCCATCGGCGTGGTCCGGTAGGCGACGTTCTGATGGCATTTCTTGCACTCGACCAGCACGTGGCCTCCGACCAGGGGGAAGCGCGACTTGTTGTGGTCGAATTTCTCCACGCGCCAGCCGTTGACGTTGTGGCAGGACTCGCAGCGCACGCCGAGCGTGCCCTTGTGGCCTTTGTCGTAATCGTCCTTGCGGTGGCAGGCGTTGCATTCCGTGCTCGTCTTCTCCTTGTAGATAAACCGGTCCGCCGGGTGGCAGGTCAGGCAGGCGGCCTTTTCGTGCTTGCCGCGCAGCGGGTACTTGGTATCGCGCTCGTGGTTGAAGGCGATGTTCTTCCATTCTTTCGTCGTGTGGCAGGACTCGCATTTCTCGCCGAACCGGCCCTTGTGGCCCTTCTTCGCAGGATCGTCGTCGTCCTTCTTGTGACAGGCAACGCAGGCCTTGGTCAGTTTCGTGCGCGGCACGCCCTTCGCCACCACCTCGCCCGGTTTATGGCAGTCGTCGCACTTGGTTTCCTTGTGCTTGCCCGTCAGCGGATAGTCGGTGTCCCATTCGTGGTTGAAAATGATGTCCTTCCATTCCTTCGCTGTGTGGCAGGAATTGCAGCGCTCGCCGAACTTGCCCTTGTGCCCCTTCTTGGCCGGATCGTCGTCATCCTTCTTGTGGCAGGCGTAGCAGGCCTTGGGCAGCTTCTCGCGCGGCTTGCCATCGACCGCAACCACACCCGACTTGTGGCACTTCTCGCACTTGGTGTCGAAGTGCTTGCCCAGCAGCGGATAGTCGGTGTCGCGGTCGTGGTCGAAATTGCTGGTCTTCCAGTTCTTTTCGTTGTGGCATTTGTCGCATTTTTCACCCAGGCTGCCCTTGTGGCCCTTCAGGTCGTCGTCCTTCTTGTGGCAGGCATAGCACGCCGTCGGCAGCTTCACCGTGTATAGCGGCTCCTTGTGGCACTTGTCGCACTTCGCCTCCAGGTGCTTCCCCTTGAGGACGTATTTGTTGCCGTCCCTCTCGTGATCGAACAGGGGTTCCTTCCATTTGGCGGCGTCATGGCATTTTTCGCACTTGGTGCCGTAGCGCCCCTTGTGTCCTTTCTTCGCCGGGTCCTCGTCGTCCTTCTTGTGGCAGGCGTAGCAGGCGCGCGGACTGTCCCTGAACGGATACAACTGGTCGGCATGGCACTCCTTGCACTTGACGTCCTTGTGCCCCTGTTCCAGCTTGAACTTGATCTTGTTGTGATCGAATTTGGTTTCCTTCCACTTGACCTCGCTGTGGCAGTCCTCACACTTCGGTCCGAGCTTTCCCTTGTGGCCTTTTTCGTTGTCGATCTTCTTGTGGCAGCCCTCGCACTGTTTGGGGGCCTCGCGGTACTTGAAGCCCGGCTTGTGGCAATCCTCGCACTTCACCTCGGGCTTCTTGTGGCCGCCCTTCAGCGGGTAGGCCGTATCGTTGTGATCGAACTTTTCCTTGTCCAGGACGGTGATCTTGGCATTGCGGCCCTGATGTTCCGTGTGGCAACGCCTGCAGGTCGTATCCTTCAGGCGGCCGTGATAGCGCTTCTTTTCGCGCAGGTCGGCGCGGATGGCTTTGTGGCAGTCGGCGCACAGCCTGGACTGGGCGTCGCGCTCAAAGGGCACGTGGCAGGCGCGGCAGTCGTCATCCCACCTCTTGTGCCCGTTCGCGAGCTCGCCCGGGCTCAGCACGCCCTCCAGCGTTTCCCCATGCACCAGGGCGGGCAGGAGCGCCAGTGCCAGCGCGATCACCCAGCAGCGCAGGCGGTCCATGTCAGTAGATGTGCACCGCAACCACGTGGGCGATCGCGCTCAGGGCGAGGATATACACCACCGGAATGTGGGCGAAAGCCCAGCCGGCGAAAAAACGCTCCCAGAATGCCATGCGCGCGGTCACGTCGACGGCGCGCAGAAAATTGCCGATGAGGTCCTCCACCGCCTTGACCTCGCCCAGGTATTTGTCCCTCGACCAGCCGGCGTGGTTCCCGTGCAATTGCAAAATGCGCCGCAATTCGGCATCAGCCCGTTCTGTCAGGCGCTGGCGGCGCAGGCTGACTTCGAGAAAACGCCGCAACTGCAGCCAGGGCGAAGAATCCTTTGCAAACGCGTGTTGGCGGTAATCTTCCAGCTCGTCGCGGATGTGCGGCGCCAGATCCAGGGCGTGGAAAGACTTGTCCGGGTGCGGGGCAAGGAAATTCTCCAGTTCCTGCACCGTCAACTGGCGACCGTCGAGCCCGCGGTAGATGTGGATGTACAGGAAGCGGCCCACGATCCCGCTCGCCAACACCACGACCATGCTCCAGAAGGCCACCGAGGCATTGAACGAGCGCAGATGGAACACCGAATGAAACAGGACCAGCACCGGCCCGAGGATGCCGAATACGATATGCACCAGAAACCAGGTCCGCAGCGAGCCGGCGTTTTGCAGGCGCCCCCAATACTTGCGCAGGGGATAGAACAGCAGGCTCAGCATCATGCAGCCGCCGACCAGTCCGAGGTAATAGCCCAGGTCCGATCCCGGCCTGTACGGACGCTCCACCGAAACCCAGGCTGCGAGTGCTGCCAGCAGCAGGACGCCGACATATAATGCCAGCCTGACCGGCAGCGTGAGCGGACGACTGCCCAGTTCTGGAGAAAAAGTAGGTGCTGCCATGTTTCCTGAGTTTGTTTAAGATTGGCGCTGCGATGCGTCGATCCAGCGCAACCGACCAAGTATCGGATTGATTATGATATCAAAATATTGCCCTGAAACGGGCATGGATTTACCGGTTTTATTGAAGGATAAATGAGCTCCCCCAGCTATTACGCGCTGTACCTGGTACCGCTGCTTGCGCTACTCGGGATGTATTCGCGCAAGCGCCGGTTGGGCGAGGTCGCCGCCAGCGCCAAACTCAGCGAGGCGATCGAGGGCGGCATGACCGAGCCGCCGACCCTGCACCCGATATTCGACCTGAAGAAGTGCTTCGGTTCCGGCGCCTGCATCAAGGCCTGCCCCGAGACCGCGATCGGCATCATCAACGGCAAGGGTACGCTGATCAATCCGGCGCACTGCATCGGGCACGGCGCCTGCGAAGTCGCGTGCCCGGTGCAGGCGATCCGGCTGGTGTTCGGCACCGAAAAGCGCGGCGTGGAAATTCCGAAGGTGAATCCGAGTTTCGAGACCAACGTGCCGGGCCTGTTCATCGCGGGCGAACTCGGCGGCATGGGATTGATCCGCAATGCCGTGGCACAAGGGGTCAGGGCGATCGAGAATATCGCGAAGCGCCCGAAAGGCGGCGATCTGGACGTCGTCATCGTCGGCGCGGGCCCGGCGGGCATCGCGGCGTCGCTTGCAGCGAAGAAACTCGGCCTCAAATACGTCACGGTGGAGCAGGAAGATTCGATGGGCGGCACGACCTATCACTATCCGCGCAACAAGATCGTGATGACGGCCCCCATGGATCTGCCCATCATCGGCAAGGTCAAAGTCCGGGAAATCAGCAAGGAATCGTTGATGGAGCTGTGGCAGAACGTGATCGCGAAAGGCGAGATCGGCATCCGCTACAACGAGCGCATGGAGGACATCAAGAACGAGGGAAACGCCTACATCGTAAAGACCTCGAAGTCGAGCTACATGGCCGGCAGCGTACTGCTGACCATCGGACGGCGCGGCACGCCGAGAAAGCTCGGATCGCCGGGTGAAGACCAGCCGAAGGTCGTCTACCGTCTCATCGAGGCGGATCAGTACCGCTCAAAGCACGTGATCGTCGTGGGCGGAGGCGACAGCGCGCTCGAAGCGGCGCTTGACGTCGCCGCCGAACCGGGCACCACTGTGACCCTGTCCTATCGAGGCGCCGCGTTCAACCGGGTAAAGATCAAGAACCGCAACCGCCTCGACGAGGCGGTCGCGGAGAAGCGGCTGAAGGTCGAACTCGAAACGCAGATCGCCAACATCGCAGCCGACAAGATCACGCTGCGCAAAGGCAAGGACGAATACGAGATCCCCAACGATGCCGTGATCGTCTGCGCCGGCGGCGAATTGCCCACGCCGTTCCTGAAAAAAATCGGCGTGGACGTACAGGCGCACTACGGAAGCTAGACTCCGCAAATGGCATCGACCAACCGAATGCGGGCGCGGCAGCCCTTCTGCCTGCGCAACCGCGGATCGTAGCCTATCGTCCTCCGGTCCGATCGGCCTGGCGCAGCAATTGCTCGATTCCGGGGTAGTCGTCCTTCGCGATCGCATACTTGTAGGCGAAGGATCCCCATTTGTCGCCATTTACAATCGCTTCGCGAAACCCCTGCGCATCGCTCACGCGCCGTCCGTTGACGCTGTGCACGCCGCGCGCGAACAGCGGATCGGGAACGCAGCCGGCGGTCGGACCGACGATGGCGAAGCGGCTTGCGCCGCTACAGGCGGCCAGCAGTCCGTCGAGCGTGTCGTTGAGCAGCACCGTGCAGGTGCTGAGCACCTTCTCGCAGGAGACGAGTTCGCGCGGATCGGTTGTCACGCGATATCCGTCGTGCTCTCCGGCGAGCTCTTGCCGCAACTCCAGCACGGTCAATCTGGCGCCCGAAGTCCTGACGTATTTCAGCAGCGGACGGAACAGGCCGATCATGCCGATATGCTCGTCGCCGGCCGGCGCAAGCTCGCCGAGCGAATCCTCGGCAGGCCGCGGGTTCCAGCCGGCGCGCGTGAACAGCAGCTGCGACAGCGCGTTGATCGCAGCGAATCCCAGCGCCTTCGCCGCCGGATCGGATTCGGCGTAGCCTCGGGCAAGCGCCGCAGCGTCCGTGCCGGCAAGATCGGCCGCGCCGTAGCGCGCACGCAACAGGCGCTCGGTGTCGCCAAGAAGCAGGAAGGAAAATCCGAACGCACCGTCTTCCAGCTCGAGCGCGCAGAACTCGGCCTCAATGGAGGGCTGCGCGCGCTGCCGCGGCAGATGCAGTGCGCGCACGCGCGGACGACCCAGCCGCGCCGCGATGCGTTCGGCCAGTTCGACGTAAATATCGGTGACGGTTCGCATGTCTCGATCTTCCTTCACGCGCCCCACTCGCGCCATCCCGCGAGCAGCGGAAAATACAGTCCCAACATCGTACCGTCGCCTCGCGCGAGCGCCTGCGCGTAGCGCTCGAGCTGGGCGCGGTAACGCTCCCTTTCCTGGTCGAGGAACCCTTCGACATCGGTACCTTCGTGGCCGCTGGTCTTGTAGTCCACGATCCAGCGCCTGCCGCCCTCGTCGGCATAGGTGCGGTCGATGACGAGCCGGCGGCGCTCGCCGGCGATGACTGCGGTGAGGCGGTACTCGTTGCGCGCCTCCCGCTGCGGCCCGAGCAGCCAGCGGCCGCGCGGATCGGCGAGCGCGTTCGACAGAGCCTTGGCAACGCGGTTCGCCGCGGCGGCAAGCTGCGCCTCCTCGACACCGCGCGCCGCGAGTTCGTTGACGAAGCTTTCGCGCATGGAAGCGACGCGTGCCTCGTCCCAGTCTTTCAGTTCGTCTTCGGCGATGCGCTGCAGCCAGCGATGCACCACGCTGCCGACATGGCGCGCGGTCTCGCCCGCCCAGGAGTATTCGATGTCGTCCTGGGCGCGCGCGGTTTCGCCCGGTGCATTCCAGGCGAGCGCGGACGGGACATCGGGCATGGTCCAGCCAGAGATGAGGCGGCGCAATTGCCCCTCACCCCCGCCCTCTCCCCGCAAGCGGGGCGAGGGGGTATCCACTGCAGACTCGGCGTTTGAGAATAAAGCAGCTGCCTGTTCGAACTCCGCCGCCACTACCGGCCAGAGTTTCTCCAGCAGCGAACCAGCCGCCGGCGAACCGATTTCGGTCGCGCCGTCCTTGAGCGCGAGCTTCACGCTGCCAAGCAGGTGCAGATGCCGTTTCGCGCGCGTCGCGGCGACATAGAGCAGGCGTCCGGCTTCGTGCGCGCCCTTGGTCTTGTCCAGGCGGCGGATGGTTTCGTAAATGGGATCCTTGTCGCTGCCGGTGGGATTGATCGGCGCGAGCAGCAATCCAGCCTCCTCGCCGGCAAGCTCCATCCACTTGAACAGTTCGCGTTCGTCGCGACCGGTGCCCGAGCCCAGGCCGGGGACGATGACCGTGTCGAACTCCAGTCCCTTCGCTTTATGGATGCTCATGATCTGCAGCCGCTCGCTCGCGGCGAGGTCGGGCTGGGCGAAGAGCTTCGCCAGGCTCTCGTCGAACGCGGCGGAATCGGTGATGGCACCGGCTTCTTCGAACGTTTCCAGATGGTCGAGGTAGATGTCGGCGTCTTCGAGGTCGGTATCGTCGGCCGCGCAAGCCGGACCGACCAGCGCGAGCCAGGCGCCTTCCACCTGATCGCGCAGGCTCGCGCGCAGCCGCCGTGCCATGCATGCGGCAAGCACGGGTCGCGTGCGCTCCAGGCGCGCGCGCCCATCGGCGCTGAGCGTGGCCAGGTGGGAGGCGTCGTGCATCAGTTCCCACACGGTCGACTGGCTGGAGATCGGCTCTGGAAGCGATTCTACGGGCAGATGCCCTATGACTTCCCCCTCACCCCGCACGCGCGGAGATGAGGTGTCGGTACCTGCCAGCGCGTACAAATCGGCGAGCGTCAGCCCGCACCAGGGCGCGCGCAGGACGGCGAGCCAGGCGAGACGGTCGGCCGGATGAGAGATGGCGCGCGTCAGCGCGAGCAGGTCCTGCACCACCGGGCGGTGGGCGAGCGGCTCGATGTCGATGGCGCGGAACTTGAGGCCGGCGGCGCGCAGCGCCGGCGTGATCGCCGCCAGATGGTTCTTGACGCGCACCAGAATGCCGACGCTGCCCTCCGGACTTGCCGCCTGCGCCGCGCGCACCAATGCAACCACACGCGCCGCTTCTGCGTCGAGCGCGCCATTGAAGAACGCATGCACCGTCACCGCTTCGTCCCCGGCGGGGTGCAGCGGCTGCGACAGCGAATACGGCACCGCACCCGCGGCCACGTCTTCTTCGCCCGGCATCACCTGTGCAAAGGCCGTGTTCACCCAGTCGACAATGCCCGCCTGCGAACGGAAGTTGGCCGAAAGCGTAAGCGGTTCCAGTTCCACGCCGCCTATGCCTTCGTGCCGCGCCTTGAGGAACAGGCCCACCTCCGCCTCGCGAAAGCGATAGATCGACTGCATCGGGTCGCCCACCACGAACAGCGTGCGCCCGTCGCCCTGCTCCCAGCCGGCGGTGAGTTTTTCCAGCAGTTCGTACTGGGTGAAGGACGTGTCCTGGAACTCATCCACCAGGATGTGGCGGATGCGGTAGTCGAGCGACAGCAGCAGATCGGTCGGACCTTCGTCGGTTTCCAGCGCCGCCAGCGCGCCCTGCGCGATCTCGACGAAGTCGGCTTCGCCGTGCGCTGAGAACGCGAGCTTCAACTGCGCCACCGCGAGCGGCAACAGCCGCGTGATCGCACCCAGGGCCGCCCATTGTTCCTCGGAATAGTGCGCGGGCGGCAGGTCGCGCACGACGAGCAGCGCGGCGAGCAGATCGTCACGCGCGGCGAGCGCGTCGTAGAACGGGTGTTTCTTGCGCCATGTGCCCGCCTTGGTCAAGAGCGTCCCGGCAAACGCGACCCACTCCTCCGCGTCGTCGGCCGCCGGCGCGTCCAGTTCCGGCGCGAGCAGCGCGCGCGCGCGGCGCACGGCCGCGTGGCGCAGCCCCTCGAGCGCGGCCTCGAGCGCATCGCGGTCGCCGGCGCGGCCGTGCTGCCGCAACCAGTGGTCGCGCCGCGCGAGCATGCTTGCAATCAGGCCTTCGGCTATGGCGACGTTGTTGTCGAGGTGCGCAAGCAGGTGCGCGACGTCGTCTGCGGCGGAAATCGCCCGCTCACCGCGTTCGCCGTCCCCTTTGTCAAAGGGGGCGGCAATCGGACCGTCGAGCAGGGCGAGCGTGGCGCGCGCAGCTTCGAGGTAGAGGCCGGATGCGTCGTCCACGCTCTCCGGCTGCGCGCCGAAGCGCGCCAGCACCGGCATCTGCCGCGTGAGCGAAGCGCACAACGAATCTATGGTCTGCACGCGCAGCCGCGCGGCGCTCGCCTCCAGGTTCCATCCGAGCCGGTCGTTCAGGGCGAGCACCGCGCGTGCGAGGTCCCAGGTCATCGCCTCGTGCTCCTCCACGGGCCGCGGCGCGGCCCGCGCAGCGGCCAACGCCTGCAGCACGCGCTGCTTCATTTCGGCGGCGGCCTTGCGCGTGAAGGTCATGGCGGCGATCTCTTCGGGCCGCTCCACGCGCGCGAGCAACACCAGCATGCGCTGGATCAGCAGTTCGGTCTTGCCCGAGCCGGCGGGCGCCTGCACGATGAAGGACGCGTCGGGAACCAGCGCGCGGCGGCGCTGGCGCAGATCGGCGATATCGGGACGCGCGCTCATGCGGCTGCGCGATCGCGCGCAATGTTGGACAATCGCCCCTGCACATATGAAACGGGAGCAGGCGCATGACGGTCAGACTGTACGAACTCGCGGGCGATGCCGACGACCGGCTGTTCTCGCCCTACTGCTGGCGCGCGCGCTTGGCGCTCGCGCACAAGGGCATCGCGCACGAGACGATACCCTGGCGCTTCACCGAAAAGGACGCGATCGCCTTTTCCGGCCAGGGCATGGTGCCGGTGCTGCAGGACGGCGCGCGCGAAGTGCACGACAGCTGGGCCATCGCGCTCTATCTGGAGGAAACCTATCCGGACCGGCCGGCATTGTTCGAAGGCCCGCAGGCGCGCGCCCTCGCCTACACGCTCAAGACCTGGGTCGAGCGCAGCGTCCAGCCGCAGATCTTTCGCGCGATCATGCCGGACCTGTACGCGCACCTGCATGCGCGCGATCAGGCGTACTTCCGCGAATCGCGCGAGAAGCGCTTCGGCATGACGCTGGAGCAATTCGGCGCCGATCCCAGGGGCGCGATCACGGCGCTGCGCACGGCGCTGGACCCGGCGCGCCTTGCGGTCGCGGCCGAGCCTTTCCTCTGCGGTGCCGCGCCCGCGTTCGCCGACTACATGCTGTTTGGCGCTTTCCAATGGGCGCGCGTGATGTCGCCGGCGCAGTTGCTCGAGCCCGGCGACCCGCTGTGCGCGTGGCGCGAACGCATGCTGGACCTGTACGGCGGCCTCGCGCGCAAGGCCAGGGGCTACCCGGTCTAGGCGCAGCGCGCGCGCGAACCGGGCGGCGTTCATTCCCCGCCCCGCTCGCTGATGCGGCACAGCGCCTGCATGCCGCAGAACTGGCAGGTCTCGTCGCCGCGCTTGGGTGCGACGCGTGCGTCGCCCGCGGCGAAGCCCTGACCGAGCGCGGTGAGTTCGCGCCGCCAGCCTTCGAGCAGGCTGTCCCATGAAGGGTAGGCCTTGGCCAGCGCGCTGCGCTGTTCGGCGATGGTCTTGACGCCCGGCAGCAGGTCCTTGTCGCGGGCGAGTCCCTTGAATTCCAGTTCGCCCGTCTTGACGCGCGCGAAGGCGACGGCGGCGATGTCCTTGCCGCTGCCGATGGCGTACAGCGGCAACTGCGGTTCGTCCGGCCGCTCGCCCAGCCAGGCGGTCACGCCGGCCGTGCCCGTCTTGTAGTCGAGAACGGCGTACGCGCCGCCCTCCAGCCGGTCCATGCGGTCGAGCTTGGCGTTCGCCGCGACGCCGCCGAATCGGACCACGTGCTTTTCTTCGACCGCGGCCACCTCGAACGCCGTGCGCTGCTTCTCAAATGCCAGCCAGTCGCGCGCGAGCGCGGCAAGGCGCGCGCGTTCGAGTCCGGCGAACCGGCCTTCGAGCGCGTCGGGCTTCCAGCGGCGCAGTTTGGCGATGGCCTCGTCCGCGCAGCGAACTAGCAGCGCGGCGAGATCAACCGCACTGATCGCGTCCAGCGCGGCCTTGCCGGCCAGCGCAGTCCATGCCGCGGCCAGCACCGCGTGCAGCAGCGTCCCGCGGTCCATCGCGTTCAGACCGGGCTGCGGCGTCTGCAGCGCTTCCGCGCCCAGGCGATGCGCGGCAAAGGCGCGGAACGGACAGGCCGCCTGGTCGCGGAAAATGCCGGTACCGCCCGAGTGCGGTGCCGCGCCCTCGCCCTGGTCCGCGAGCGCGGGCGCCACTTCGTCGGCTATGCGCTCCTCGCGCCGCGCGCGACGGATCGCGCTGCGCAATGACGCGTAGGCGGTGAGGCCGAGTTCATCGAACGTCGCTTCGGGCAGGTCCGCGATCAGGGGGCTGGCGGCTAGCTCGCGTTCACCTTCGCGCAGCGGATGGCTGAACACGACCTCGGGCGCCGCGGCGAGCCAGCCCGCCGTGATGCGCCGGTCGAGTTCCAGCGATCCGGCGGCGTCCGCCTCGGCCACGCCCGCCTCGCGCTGAAGCAGGACCGGAATGAACGGATTGGGCCGAGCGTGCAGCGGCCATGCCTCATCGGTCAGTCCCATTACCCACAGGTGGTCGAACTCCAGCCCGGCGGATTCAAGCACGCCCAGTATCTGCACCGGCACGTCGGCGGCTTCGGGCTGGAACAGGGTATCGGCCGCCATGCGCGCGAGGCGCCGGCAGGCATCGGCGTAGCCCATGCGTCCGGCGACCGGATCCAGAGCGGCGAAGCCCGCGACGACTTCGTGCCATTTCTTCAGCGTCTGGTATTCGGTCGAATCGAGACTGCGCCCCTGGTCGGGGAAACCGAGCAGGCCGAGGGCTGCGGAAAACGCCTTCGCCCACTCCGACGGCCGCTTTGCGCCGAACAGGTTCGCGCGGCGGAATTGCGCGAACTGAGACAGGCGCGCGGCGAGGACGGGGCAGCGTGGAGCGCCGAACTGGTCCATCTGGCGCAGCAGCGTCTCCAGAGTAAGGACGGTGCCCGCGCGCGCGCGCAGCACGGCATCGAGTTGCGAGCGCGCCGCCAGTTCCGACTCGCTGCCGGCGAGGAAGGGCGAACGCAGCAGCCGGCTGGCGCCGTTGAATTCGATCTCGCGCCCGGCCAGCTGCAGCGCGAGCAGGGCGTCGTGCACCAGCGCATATTGATTGAGCGCGATGCCGAGCGAAATGTTGAACGGCAGCGTCTGCGCCGGCACGCCGGGCAGCGCGTGCGCCGGCCGCATCACCGAGGCGAACGCGCGCTCGACGCGGCTGCGTGCCTGCGCGAGACCGGGCACGACGACGCCGATGCGCGCCTGCGGATGCGCTTCCAGCCGCGCGCGCGCCCACTGCGCGCACGCCAGCAATTCGTCGCGTTCGCCGGTAAGCGCAAGGCGCGCGCCGAGACCGGCTTCGCCTTCCGCGCGCGCCGAAACCACTTCGATGCCAGCGGCCGCCAGCGCGCCGAGCAGGGCGCGCTGCTGCGGCGTCACGATGTCGAAGCCGTATGCGACCAGCGTCTTCGGTTTGGCGACGGCCGCATGCTCAAGCAGGGGAATGACCGCGTCTGGCAATCGCGCGGCGTCGATGCAGCCGGACTTGCCGCCGGAACGGGCACAGGCGCGCTCGAAGCGCGACGCCCAATCGAGCCAGGCTTTCGCGTCCTCGTTCGAAGCGGCACCTTTGAGGCGCGGCATCAGGCGCCATGCATGCGCGAGTTCCCAGGCTTCGCGGCAGAGCGCGGCCGCGGACGAAGGAGAGAGCAGCGCCTCGGCCAGTTTCGACGCGCGTATCGCGTCCTCCCACAGCGACTGCTCCTGCGCCTGAGTGAGCAGGACCGGCAGACCGGGCGCGAGCCCGGAATAGAGAGCGTCTTCATAGCAGCGCGCGACAAACGCCGTATAGGGCAGGATATCGGCCGATTCCCAGGTGCTGCGGCCTTGCGCGGCCTGTTGCGTATCGAACTCGCGCGTCAGCGCCTGCGCCAGGCGCTGGTTCGGCGTGATCACCGTGACGCCGCCGGCGAGGCCGCAGGCGAGGCGTTCGAACAGTTGTGCTTTGGGAAATGATGCGAAGTCAGCGCCGGACATGGTGACATATGATAAGTCAGGGCGGCCCGCGAGTAGGCGGATTTCACGCCCGGCCCTTCCGGCGACCAGCCCGATGCAATCGGCACGAGAGACCAGGGTTTCGTCTGAACCATTCGCTCGTAACCGTTGTCACATACAGACAGCCGCAATAGGTCTATCCTGTCTTCCTGCGGTCAGTAATCCCGACAACCCTCCCCCGAACGATGGACAATCCCGACCTCCTTCTGCTTGCCCGCTCCCAATTCGGGCTGAACATCGGCTTTCACATCCTCTTTCCCACGCTGACCATCGCGCTGGCGTGGTTCCTGTTGTACTTCCGCGTCCGCTACGCGAAGAGCGGCGACGCGGCCTGGCTTGCCACCTACAAGCTGTGGGTGAAGATCTTCGCGCTCACGTTCGCGATGGGCGTGGTCACCGGCATCACCATGTCGTTCCAGTTCGGCACCAACTGGCCCGGTTTCATGAAGCAGGTCGGCAACATCGCCGGGCCGCTGCTCGCGTTCGAAGTGCTGACCGCGTTCTTCCTCGAAGCGACGTTCCTCGGGGTGATGCTGTTCGGCATGAACCGCGTGCCCGCCTGGATGCACATCGGGGCGACGCTGCTGGTCGCCGTCGGCACCCTGTTCTCGGCCTTCTGGATCCTCGCGCTCAATTCCTGGATGCATACGCCCGCGGGGCAGGTAATGGCCGATGGCGTGCTGATCGCGGGCGACTGGCTCAAGGTGATTTTCAATCCGTCCTTCCCCTACCGCATGACGCACATGCTGCTCGCCTCCGGACTCACCGCCTCCTTCGTCGTCGCGGGCCTGTCCGCCTGGCGCCTGCTGCACGCGCCGGCAGACACGTCGGCGCTGCGCACGCTGCGCACCGGCGTAGTGATCGCGGCGGTGATCGCGCCGCTGCAGATCTTCGCCGGTGACATGCACGGGCTCAATACGCTGGAGCACCAGCCGGCGAAAATCGCCGCGATGGAAGCGCTGTGGAACACGCAGCGCGGCGCACCGCTGGTCCTGTTCGCCATACCGAATGCGGAAACCCGCCGCAACGACTATGCCGTCGAGATTCCCAAAGTCGCAAGCCTGATCCTGACCCACGATCTGAACGGCGAAGTGAAGGGCATAGACGCGTTTGCGCCTCCCGCGCCGGGCGCCGAGCATCTGGCGCCGCCGGTGGCGCCGGTATTTTTTAGCTTTCGTTTGATGCTCGCGCTGGGCGTATCGATGCTCGCGCTGGCATGGATCGCCGTCTGGGTCTTGCGCAAAGGCGCGGCACCGCCGAGATGGCTGCTGTGGAGCCTTGCCGGGTTCACGTTTTCAGGTTGGGCGGCGACGCTCGCCGGCTGGATAGTCACTGAAATCGGCCGCCAGCCCTGGCTCGTCACCGGCATCCTGAAGACGTCGCAGGCAGTGGGTCGCATTCCCGAAGCCCAGCTCGGCGCCAGCCTCACCGGCTACGTACTCGTCTACGCGCTGATGCTCGCCGCCTATATGGTGGTGATTACCCATCTCGCCGGCAAAGGCGCACTGCCTGTCAAAGGTTCGGGTACGCCGCACGCCGTCTCATCTGCACACGGCTCATCTGCGCACGGCGCAGTGCTATGAACCTCGACCTGCCGCTGATTTTCGCCTTCCTGATGGGCGTGGCCGTACTCGCCTATGTCGTGCTCGACGGCTACGACCTCGGCGTGGGCATGTTGATGCCCGCGGCCGATGCGCGCGAGCAGGAGTTGATGGTGGCAGCTATCGGTCCGTTCTGGGACGCGAACGAAACCTGGCTGGTGCTGGGCGTCGGCATTCTCCTGGTGGCGTTCCCCATGGCGCACGGCGTGGTGCTGGGCGCGCTCTACCTGCCGGTCGCGGCCATGCTGATCGGCTTGATGCTGCGCGGCGTGGCCTTCGAATTCCGCGTCAAGGCCGAGGGCTGGCACCGCGAACTCTGGAACTGGCTGTTCTGGCTCGGCTCGTTCATCGCATCTTTCGCGCAGGGGCTGATGCTCGGACGCTACATCACCGGCTTCGATTCCGGCTTCGGCTATGTGCTGTTCGGACTGGTGGTGGGCGCCGGACTGTGCGGAGGATACGTGCTGCTGGGCGCGACCTGGCTGATCTACAAGACCGAGGGCACACTGCAGAAAAAGGCCCTGGCGTGGGCGCGCTGGGGCCTCTTGTGGGTGGCCCTGGGTGTGGCCGCGGTAAGCCTGGCCACGCCCATCGTGAGCCATACCGTGCAGATGAAGTGGTTCGATTTTCCCCGGACGCTCGGGCTGATGCTGCTGCCGCTGGCGACGCTCGCGGCGTGGATCTGGGTCTGGCGCTCGACCGGGCGCCTGTCGCGCGGAGCCGCGGGGGCGCAGGATTGGGCGCCCTTTGCCGGCGCCGTGGCGATTTTTGTGCTCGCCTTCACCGGCCTCGCCTACAGCCTGTTTCCCTACGTGGTGATGGAACGCCTGACGTTCTGGGATGCCGCGGCGCACCCGTCGTCCCTGAGAGTCGTGCTGATCGGCGCCCTGATCGTGCTGCCCTTCATCGTCGCCTACACCGCGTTTTCGTATTATGTGTTTCGCGGCAAAGCGCGAGCGGGGCTGTACGACTAGCCTGGAAGCAATTTCAGGACGGCCGACCGGGCTGCCGGCACAGGCGGCTGATACGATATGATGTTTCGTCCATGCGTTCCGCGCAGCCGTTTTCCCGTAGCGCCGCGCAACCGAGAGCGGCAGAGCTGGAGACCACAGGGGCGCTGCATCAACCACGACACCATTCTTGAAAGAGAGGAAAGGCAATGCAGAATCAGCGTAGATCCATCGCGCAGCTTTGCGCGCTAGTCGCGCTCGGGCTGGCCCTGAACGCGGCCTTCGGGCAAACCTATCCGAGCAAACCGGTGACGGTGATCGTGCCGCAGGCGCCGGGCGGCGCCAACGACACCGTCGCGCGCATCGTCCTGGCAAGGTTGAGCGAGAACCTGGGGCAGCAGTTCATCGTCGAGAACCGCCCAGGCGCCGGCGGCAACATCGGCACGCAAGCAGCGGCAAAGGCGCCGCACGACGGCTACACGCTGCTGCTGACGGTCGGCAGTTCGCATACCATCAACCCCTCGCTGTATCGCAAGGTGCCGTTCGATCCGATCAAGGACTTCGATCCGATTTCCCTTGTGGCGACGGCGCCTTATATCCTTGTGGTCAATCCCGCGGTGCCGGCCAAGTCGGTAAAAGAACTCATCGCCTTGATCAAGTCGCGCAAGGACCCCATGAACTACGCGTCGGCGGGCAACGGCACGCTCAACCACCTGCTGGCGGAGATGTTCAAGACAGCGGTAGGCGTGGACCTAGTGCACGTACCCTACAAGGCCGCCGCGGCCTCGGTCACCGACGTCGTGAACGGCCAGGTGCCGATCGCTTTCGCCAGCCTGCCTGCGGTGACGCCCTTCATCAAGGCCGAGCGCCTGCGCGTGCTCGCGGTGGCCTCACCGAAACGCACGCAACTGATGCCGGATCTGCCGACCATAGGCGAGTCGGTGCCGGGATTCGGCGCAATTTCATGGTATGGCCTGCTCGCGCCTGCTGGCACGCCGAAGGAGATCATCGCAAAGCTGAATGCCGAGGTGGGGAAAGTCCTGGCGAGCAAGGAACTGATCGAGAAGATGGGCGCGCAAGGCGGCGAAGCGAATCCGAGCACGCCGGAGCAGTTCGCCGCCCTGATCCGTGACGAACTGCCGGTGTGGGCGGCGATTGTAAAAGCGTCCAACGCCCAGGTGGACTGAGGTTCGGCGGGCAAAGGAGGAAGCCTTGGCCCCGGCAGCCGCCGGGGATGCGGATGAAACTAAGCCGGCTACTTCTCCAGCAGTTTGCGCTTGTCGGGTTTGCCCTTCCACTCGGGAGCGTAGGCGCGCGGAGGGCGGAACAGGGGCCCCGGCGTAAGCCGGGGATGTGACCCCGGAGCGCGCCACGGATGCGGATGAAACCCGGCCCGCTATTTCTCCAATAGTTTGCGCTTGTCCGGTTTGCCCTTCCACTCGGGAGCGTAGGCGCGCGGAAGGAGGAGCAGGGGCCCCGGCATAGGCCGGGGATGCGACCCTGCAGCGCGGCAAGGATGCGGATGAAACTAAGCCGGCTACTTCTCCAATAGTTTGCGCTTGTCCGGTTTGCCCTTCCACTCGTCCGCATCCGAAGGCGCGTCCTTGCGCTCAATGATGGGCTTCCAGACTTTTGCCAGTTCGGCATTGATCGCCGTGAATTCCTTCTGATCGTCCGGCAGGTCGTCCTCGGCGAATATCGCCTCCGCCGGGCATTCGGCCACGCACAGCGTGCAGTCGATGCACTCGTCCGGATCGATGACCAGCATGTTCGGCCCTTCGCGGAAGCAATCCACGGGGCATACATCGACGCAGTCGGTGTATTTGCACTTGATGCAGTTTTCGGTTACGACATAGGTCATGGGTAGTATCCTAGAAAAGACGGCCGCTCAACTCGCGGGATATTGATTTTACCATAGGCTTTTTGCGCGTCGAATCTTGAAACCCTGGCATCCCGCCCCGATATGCATATCCGACTGCGCGTGCCTGCGGCAAACTTGAATTAGGGCTAGAATCAGCATTCACCACTCCCCGGCTCTCTCCGCTGCGGGTTGCGCGCAAATCCAATGACGAACACACGAACCAAGAACACGAGGACAGCATGAGCGAACATATCCTTCACGTTACCGACGACACGTTCGAAGCCGAGGTGCTGCAATCGCAGACCCCGGTGCTGGTCGATTACTGGGCCGAGTGGTGCGGCCCGTGCAAGGCGATTGCGCCGACACTGGAACAGGTGGCGAAGGAATACACCGGCAAACTCAAGGTGGCCAAAGTCAACGTCGACGAGAACCAGGAAATTCCGCGCAAGTACGGCATTCGCGGCATCCCCACGCTGATGCTATTCAAGAACGGCACCATCGAGGACACGAAGGTGGGTGCGCTCTCGAAAGCGCAGCTTACGGCATTCCTTGACAGCAACATCTAGACCCTCTATCCTTCGACACTAAGCGTCACCGGCGTACTTTTCCACGCCGGTTCCGGACGCCGGATCCTCCCTGTAGCAACTCCCAAGGCCTCTTTTGCCTTTTCGTTCCACGTGATTTTTTTCGTTCTATACGAGCGTTTTCCGCATGCAATTATCCGAGCTTAAAACACTGCACGTGACCGAACTGGTCGAGATGGCGGTGGAACATGAAATCGAAGGCGCCAACCGCCTGCGCAAACAGGAGCTTATATTCGCGCTGCTGAAAAACCGCGCGAAAAAAGGCGAATCGATTTTCGGCGACGGCACCCTGGAAGTCTTGCCCGACGGCTTCGGCTTCCTGCGCTCGCCCGACACCTCCTACCTCGCCTCCACCGACGACATCTACGTCTCCCCCTCCCAGATCCGCCGCTTCAATCTGCACACCGGCGACACCATAGAGGGCGAAATCCGCACGCCGAAGGACGGCGAGCGCTATTTCGCGCTGGTGAAGGTGGACAAGGTCAACGGCGACCTGCCGGAGAACTCCAAGAACAAGATCCTGTTCGAGAACCTGACGCCGCTGCACCCGGACGAGGCGTTCAAGCTCGAGCGCGACATCAAGGCCGAAGAAAACATGACCGGCCGCATCATCGACATCATCGCCCCCATCGGCAAAGGCCAGCGCGGGCTGATCGTGTCCCCGCCAAAGGCCGGCAAGACGGTGCTGATGCAGCACCTGGCGCATGCGATCATCGCCAATCATCCCGAAGTGGTGCTGATCGTGCTGCTGATCGACGAACGCCCGGAGGAAGTGACCGAGATGACGCGCACCGTGCGCGGCGAAGTGGTCGCCTCCACCTTCGACGAACCGGCCACGCGCCACGTACAGGTCGCCGAAATGGTGATCGAGAAGGCGAAGCGCCTGGTCGAGCACAAAAAAGACGTGGTGATCCTGCTCGACTCGATCACCCGCCTCGCGCGCGCCTACAACACCGTGGTGCCTGCCTCGGGCAAGGTGCTCACCGGGGGTGTCGACGCCAACGCGCTGCAGCGCCCGACGCGCTTTTTCGGCGCGGCGCGCAACGTCGAGGAAGGCGGCTCGCTCACCATCCTCGCGACCGCACTGATCGACACCGGCAGCCGCATGGACGACGTGATTTTCGAAGAGTTCAAGGGCACCGGCAACATGGAACTGCACCTCGACCGGCGCATGTACGAGAAGCGCATCTTCCCGGCGATCAACGTCAACCGCTCCGGTACGCGGCGCGAAGAACTGCTGATTGCGAAGGAGGTGCTGTCCAAGGTATGGGTGCTGAGAAAGCTGCTCTATCCGATGGATGACCTCGAAGCAGCGGAATTCCTGGTAGACAAGATCCGCGCGACCAAGAACAACGCGGATTTCTTTGACTCAATGCGTCGCGGGTAAAAGCGGAGCCTCAACGAAATCCTCCGCGCCTGCGGGGTCGCATCCCCGGCTTGCTGCCGGGGCCCCTGCTCCGCCCTCCGACGCGGTACTTTTTCGACTCGATGCCGCTTGATTTCTCGGTATCAAACCCCAGATTGCTTGCTTAGCAGCTTGATTTCTGGGATAATTGCCGCCTTTTGCGGCTCCTATTCCCGGACCGCGCCAGAGGAAAAACCATGAAAACTGACATCCATCCCGAATATCAAGAGATTCAGGTCACCTGCAGCTGCGGCAATACCTGGAAGACACGCTCCACCATGACCAAGGCGCTGCACGTCGAAGTCTGCTCGAACTGCCACCCGTTCTACACCGGCAAGCAGAAGATCGTGGACACGGCCGGCCGCGTGGAGAAATTCCGCCAGAAATACGCGAAGAAGCCCGCTACGCCTGCAGCCGAAACGCCTGCCTGAGCGTCGCCGTGCCCGGACAAGAAAGGCAGCTTCGGCTGCCTTTTTTGTTTTCCCGCCGAGTAAAATAGGCGCATGAAACCCGAGACACTCAAGGTGGTCCGATAGTGTCTGGCGCGCGCATCGCCCTGCCGCTGGCGCGCGTTCCGCTGCTGATCCTGGTCGCGATCTGGCTGCTGCCCGGCCTGCTCGGACACGATCCCTGGAACGCCGACGATGCCACCGGCATCGGCATCGCGCACCAGTTCGGCAGTCACGGCGACTGGCTGGTGCCGCGACTGGCGGGCGAGCACTACGCGGAAGACGGCCCGCTGTTCTACTGGCTCGCCGCGGTGTTCGTCAAACTGCTCGATTGGCTACTCGCCCAGCACGACGCCGCGCGGTTCGCCGCCGGCGCGTGCATCGTTCTGACGCTGCTGTTCCTGCGGCTTGCCGGACGCGCGTTTTATGGCAGCACCAGCCGCGACAACGCCGGCAACAACAAGGGACTGGGCGGCGGCGAAAGCGTCATGCTGCTGTTCATCGGCAGCATCGGCCTGCTGCTGCACGCGCACGAAACCATCAGCGACACGGCGCTGCTGGCCGGCCTCGCCTGCACCTATTACGGCGCCGCATTGGTGGAGAAGCGGCCGTACGCGGCGGGCATTGCGATCGGCTGCGGCCTGGGCGCCGCCTTTCTCGCGACGGGCTTTGCGCCCGTATTGCCGTTGGCGATCGCACTTCTTGCGACCCCGTTGTTCGTTGCCGACTGGCGCCGCCGCGAAGCCGCGACTGCGCTCGCCTGCGCACTGGCGGCGCTGCTGCCCTGGGTTGCAATATGGCCGGCGCTGCTGCATGCGCGCTCCCCCGAGTTGTACGCGGCGTGGCTGCACCGGGCCGGCCCGGCGGCGCTGCTGCATGAACCCAGCCTCGCCAATGCCGCCTACACTTTCAAGACGCTTGCCTGGTTCGCCTGGCCGGCGTGGCCGATCGCGCTCTGGGCGCTCTGGCTCTATCGGCGCAAGCCGAGTTCCACCGCGGTGGTGCTGCCGCTGATCGCCCTGATCACCGGACTTGCAATGGCAACGATCGTGCGCGCGCCGGGCGAATTGCCGCTGCTGCCGCTGCTGCTGCCGCTGGCGCTGCTGGGCGCGCAAGTGCTCAACGACCTGCGCCGCGGCGCCGCCAATTCGCTGGCGTGGTTCGGCGCCATGACCTTCAGCCTGCTCGGCGGCCTGATCTGGGTGGGCTACATGGCGCTGCAGACGGGCTTCCCGCCGCGCGTCGCGGCCAACGCGGCGCGGCTGGAGCCGGGCTTTGTCGCGCACTTCGCCTGGCCGCCGGTCATCGCCGCCGCGATCATCACGCTTCTCTGGATCGCCCTCATTTTCGCCAGCCAGCGTTCGCCCCAGCGCAGCGTGACCTTCTGGAGCGCGGGCCTCGCCATGTTCTGGGCGCTGACCATGCTGCTGTGGTTGCCCTGGATCGATTACGGCAAGAGCTACCGCCCGGTCGCGCGGGCGATCAAATCCGCCCTGCACGGGGCAACGGGCTGCATCGCGAGCCGCGGCCTGGGCGAGGCGCAGCGCGCGGCCTTCGATTACCATGCAAACATCGTCACCGAGCGCGGCGTGTCCGGCGCCAGGCGCGATTGCCGGCTGTTGCTGGTGCAGGACAATGCGCGGCTGCCCGAAACGAATCCGGGCGGAACGTGGAAGAAAATCTGGGAAGGCAACCGCGCCGGCGACCGCTCGGAAAAATTCCGCTTATACGTTAGAGAGTAGAGGAAAGATGCTGCCATGAGCAAACTGATCCAGAGCCCCGCCTGGAAGGCGCTGCAAGCCCACCAAAAGGAAGTGGCGAACCTGCACATGCGCGACCTGTTCGCGCGCGAACCCGGCCGGGCGCAGAAATACTGCCTGCAGAGCGGCGCGCTGACGCTCGATTATTCCAAGCATCGCATCAACGACAGCACGCTCACGCTGCTGCTCGATCTGGCGCGGCAGGCGGAAGTCGAAAGCTGGCGCGCACGCATGTTCGCGGGCGAACACATCAACAACAGCGAAGACCGCGCGGTGCTGCACGCCGCGCTGCGCTCGGCGGCGACGGCCTTCCCCGCGGCCAGCGATGTGATGTCACTGGTGCGCGAGGCGAAAGCGGGCATGCGCGCCTTCAGCGACGCCGTGCGTCAGGGGCGCCTGCGCGGCCACACCGGCAAGCCCATGCGCAGCGTGATCAACATCGGCATCGGCGGCTCCGACCTCGGCCCGCGCATGCTCACGCAGGCGCTGTGGCGCCACGCGGATGCGCCGCAGTCGGTGCATTTCGTCGCCAACGCGGACCCGGACGATCTCGCGCACGTGCTCGCGCAGGCGGAGCCCGAGACGACGCTCGTCATCGTCGCTTCCAAGACCTTCACCACCGGCGAAACGCTGGGCAATGCGAAACTGGCGCGAGCCTGGCTTCTGGCGGGATTGAAAGACGAATCCGCGGTGACAAAACATTTCGCCGCCGCCACCGCCAACGTCAAAGCCGCGGGTGAGTTCGGCATCGCGCCCGAACGGTGCTTCCCGCTGTGGGACTGGGTGGGCGGGCGCTACTCGGTATGGTCCACCGTGGGACTGCCCCTCGCGATCGCCATCGGCATGGACCGGTTCGAAGAACTGCTCGCCGGAGCGCGCGCCATGGACGAGCACTTCGCTTCCGCGCCGCTCGCGGCCAACATGCCGGTCCTGCTCGCGCTGCTTGGCATCTGGTATTCGAATTTCTTCGACACCAGGTCGCACGCCGTGCTGCCCTACGCCGAAGCGCTGCGCGAACTGCCCGCCTACCTGCAACAGCTGGAAATGGAATCGAACGGCAAACGCGTGGACCGCGACGGACAGGCGCTCGACTACGCCACTTGTCCCGTGATCTGGGGTTCGGTCGGCACCAACAGCCAGCACGCCTTCCATCAGTTGCTGCACCAGGGCACCCAGCTGATCCCATGCGACTTCCTCGTGCCGGCCGCTACCACGGCCGCCGCGGCGGAGAATGCGCTGGCGCAGGCCGCGGCGCTGATGGCAGGCAGGGAAGCCGCCGAGCCGCACCGG
>JAPLRD010000339.1 GCA_026399375.1 Pseudomonadota bacterium | reverse complement strand
ATCGGCTACGGGCTACGCCCTTCGCCGCTTCCCGCCCTCAACAGAAAAAGCGGACAATTCATGTGCTACAGAACCGGACAGGTCTAAAAACCCGCGAGAGGGCAACGCTTGGACGATAGTATAATCCATCTATGGAATCAGTGGTTTGCCGGTAGCTTGCATTTGGCGAGCGGGGAGAGGGATTGAGCAAAGCCTTTACCAGGGCGCAGGACGGCGAGGACGAGGAAGACCTCGAGCCGGAGGTGAAGCAGCCGCAGGGGGTGAAGAATTACATCACCCCGGCAGGTTACGCGCGCATGAAGTCCGAGTTGAAGCAGCTGCTGGACGTGGAGCGTCCCGAAGTCGTGGGCATCGTCCACTGGGCTGCATCCAATGGCGATCGCTCGGAAAACGGTGATTACATCTACGGCAAGAAGCGCCTGCGCGAGATCGACCGCCGCATTCGCTTCCTCATCAAGCGCATGGAAATAGCCGAGGTTGTCGACTCGGGGAACAAGGAGCAGGACCAGGTATTCTTCGGCGCCACCGTCAGCGTCCGCGACGGCGCCGGGCACTCGCGCAGCGTCAGTATCGTGGGCATGGACGAGGTCGACCCTTCGCGCGGGCGGGTCAGCTGGATATCGCCTATCGCCAAAGCGCTGCTCAAGGCAAGGGTGGGTGATACGGTGACCCTGAGGTCTCCTGCCGGCGTGGAGGAACTCGAAATCGAGGAAGTCCGCTACGTTGATTTGCCGTGAGGGCATCTCCAACTATCTTGATGCTGTCATTCCGAGTCCCCCTCCGGGGATAAACTTCGCGAGGAATCTGCTTTTCATGGAGTGCAAGAAGCAGATTCTTCGGCCTGCGCCCCGGAGGAAGTCCCCTGGGGGATGGCCTCAGAATGACAATTTCTAGAGATTCCTCTAGTTCTTCTTGTCCACGTTGCTTCCGCCTTCGGCCATGCGGGTGAAGTCCCCCGCTTTCACGATGGATAGCTTTTTCGGGTCGAGATGGCGTTGCAATGCCATTTGTATTTGTGTCGGTGTCAGCGCCGCGATTTTCGCTTCGAATTCGGCGTCCCACGAATACCGCCGGCCGAGATAGACATTGTTTGCGAGGCGCGAGGCGAGCGCGGCGTCCTGCGTCCTGCCCAGCCTGCGCGCCGCGAGGAAGCCTTTCTTGGCGGCGGCCACTTCGGTCGCGGTGAACCCGTCGCGCAGCGCAATTTGCAGCACGTCCAGGATCTCGGTCTCAAGGCGTGTGCGGTTCTGCGGCGCGTAGATCGCGCTGACGCCGAATTCGCCCACGGCGTCTATTGCGCCCGCCGAGAGCCAGGAGCGCACGCTGTAGGACAGTCCCGATTGCTCGCGTATGCGCCGTGCGAGGCGGGCGTCAGAGGAGCCGCCCAGGAGATAGTTTCCCAGTGCGAGCGCCGGATAGTCGGGGTGCTTGTCCCGCAACGGCAGATTGACGCCGGCCTGGAATACCGCGTTGGCTTTGTCGGGCGTGTCCAGATTGCGATTGATGCCGGGCGCATCGTAATAGCTGCCGGCGACGCGTGCGAATGCGCTCGGGCTCTTCCAGTCGCCGAACAACTCCTGCGCCAGGCCGTTGATTTCCTGCGCGTCGAAATCCCCCACGACGGCGAGTTCGCTGTTGCTGGCACCGTAAAAGTCGCTGTGGCAACGCTGCACGTCTTCGAGCGTCACCGATTGCAGGCGCTGCAGGCGCTCGTCCAGCGTCGGGGTGTACAGCCAGTGCGCGGACGGATAGGGGTTGAGGTGGCGGGCGAGTTGCAGGCCGGCGACGGCGCCGGGTTCGCTCCTCTGGCTTTCGACGCTGGTGACAAGGGAGCGCTTCAACTGTTCGAATTCGCTCGCGGGAAAGGCGGGATGTCGCAGGACCTCGGCCACGAGGCGCAATGCGGCCGGCAGGTTTTCGCGCACGGTCTCTATCGAAGCGCCTTCGCCGCCGACGCTGACGTCCGCCTTCAGTCGGTCGAATTCGTCGCGCAACTGCTCGCGCGTGTGCATTTTGCTGCCTCGCATCAGCATCGATGAAGCAAGGCCGCAGGACGCGCTGCGGCCCGATTTGCTTTGCTCGTCGCCCCAGCGCAGGTTCAGCCGCGCGACCACGGTGCCGCCGCGGGTCTTCTTCGGCAGCAACGCGAGTTTCATGCCCCCGGGGAGTTCGTGCAGCCGGGTGCGTGCGTCGATATTGGCCGGCGCAGGGTCGAATACCTCTCCCGCAGCCACTGCAGTCGACCCCTTGTAATCGGCGACCAGGGCGGCGACGTCGGGCGCCGGCGGAATTTCGGCGCGGTCGGGCTGCGCCGTCGGGGAAAATATTCCCAGCGTGCGGTTGGCAGTTTTCAGGTAGCGCGTCGCGACGCTCTGCACGTCTTCGCGCCGCACCTGCTTCAGGCGGTCGCGGTAGAGAAAGAACAGGCGCCAGTCCCCGGTGGCGATGGATTCAGACAGCGCGATGCCGAGCTCGCGCGGATCGGTGAGCGCCATGTCGATGTCGTTGACGAGTTGGGTGCGCGCGCGCTCGACCTCGTCGTCGGTGATGGGCGTCGCGGCGATGCTCTCGACCGTCGCTATCAGCGCGTCGCGCGCGGCGTCCAGCGGCTGCTCCTTGCCCAGGCTGGCGCCGAAATAGGCGTAACCGGCCTCGCGCAGCTGCTGCTCGCGGCCGTAGATCCGGCTTGCCTTGCCGCTCTCGACCAGCGCGCGATGCAGGCGCCCGCCGGGCACCTTGGTCAGGGCCGTGATCAGGATGTCGAGCGCGGGGTAGTCGGCGTGCGCGCCGGGCGGAATGTGGTACATGGTGCCGACGAGTTGCACTTCACCCGCGCGGCGCAGGGTTACGCTGCGCTCGCCGTCCTGGGTCGGCTCGGTCGTGTAGGTCGCGGGGAGGGCGCGTTTGGGCCGGGCTATTTTGCCGAAATGGCGTTCGACCAGCCGCAGCGCGGTCGCTTCGTCGAACCTGCCGCTTATGAGGAGCACCGCGTTGTCGGGCTGGTAGTAGTTCCGATAGAACGCCTGCAGGCGCCCTATCGGCACGTTTTCGATGTCCGAGCGTGCGCCGATGATGGCGCGGCCGTAGTTGTGCCAGAGATAGGCCGTCGCGGCCATGCGCTCGCGCAGCACGCCGTAGGGGCTGTTCTCGCCCGACTCGAACTCGTTGCGCACGACGGTCATCTCGCTGTCCAGGTCTTTCTTCGAGACCTTGGCGTTGATCATGCGGTCGGCCTCCAGTGACAGCGCCCAGTCGAGATTCTTGTCGTTCGCAGCGAACGTTTCGTAGTAATTGGTGCGGTCGAACGAGGTGGAGGCGTTGAAGCGCGCGCCGTATCGCTGAAATTCGTTCTTGATGTCGGGATGGCGCGGGGTGCCCTTGAACAGCATGTGCTCCAACAGGTGCGCCATGCCCGATTCACCGTAGCCTTCATGGCGCGAGCCCACAAGGTAGGTCATGTTGACGGTGAGCGTGTCTTGGGTGGCGTCGGGAAAGAGCAGCGCCTTGAGACCGTTGGAAAGGCGATATTCGGTAATGCCCTCGACCGAGGCGATCTTGCGGATGGCCGTCGAAGCCGAGGGTTTGTCAGCGGCGGCGCAGGCCGGCGAAAACAGGAAGGCCGGGAGGAGCAGGGCAAGGGTGAGCGGGAGAGTGCGGCGCAGCATCGGGACCTCGTTCGTTTTGGTCGGCCTGTCGTTTTGGCCAATCTTGCACAGACCGAATTTTCCCAGATAGGTTCACGATTACCTGATCAGGTATCCAAAAAAGTGCAGCGCCAGCATGCCGGCGATGATGGTGAGCAGGGTATTGCGCGTGCGCCAGGCGATGGCGCCGCCAATGAGGCCGGCGAGCAGCCGCGGATTGTCGAAACCGATGTGGACGGCGCCTGCGGTCAGCACCAGTTCGGGCACGAGAATGGCCGAGAATACGGCCGCCGGCACGTAGCGCAGCGCGCGCTGCAGCGTCAGCGGCACCGGCCAGCGCGCGAGCAGCGTGATGAAGGACGCGCGTGGTATGAAACTGGTCAGCGCCAATCCCAGGATCAGCAGCCAGAAGGCGGTCATGGCTGCCGTTCCATCGGCTTCTTCTCACCAAGCAGGTTTTCCACCAGCATGCCGGCGCCGATGCCTGCCGCGACCGCGAGGAGCAGCCCCAGGCGCAGCGGCAGGGGCCAGGCGAGTATCGCGGTGACGCCTGAGGCGCAGGCGGCCACGGCGACGGCGCGGTCGCGTATGGTCGGGGCGACGATGGCGAGAAAGGTAAGCACGATGGAGAATTCCAGGTGCCAGGCTGCCGGAATCCGGGTGCCGAGAATGATGCCCGTCAGGGTGCCGATCTGCCAGGTGAGCCAGATGGCGCTGCAGCTGCCGAAGTAGTACCAGACCTTGGAGATCGGCTCCAGTGGCCGCTCGTAGCCGCGCAGCGCCATGGCGTAGCCGTTGTCCGACAAGAGGTAGGACAAGACCGGCCGCCAGCGCGGGCCGGCCGCCGCCAGGTGCGGCGCTATCGACAGGCTGTAGATGGAGAAGCGCAGATTGATCACCAGTCCGGCCAGGACGGCGATGGCGAGCGGAGTGCCCGAGGTCAGCAGCTGCAGGCAGGCCAGCTGCGAGCTGCCGGCATAGACCAGGATCGACATGGCCATGGCCATGTAATGCGGCATGCCGGCGGCAACCATCGCCACGCCGCTGATGGCGCCGAACGCCAGCACCCCGGGCAGGACCGGCATGCAGGCTT
>JAPLRD010000298.1 GCA_026399375.1 Pseudomonadota bacterium | reverse complement strand
CGTGTTGGGAGCTTTCAAGGTTCCCGAGCCACCTCGACGCGATTCCCGCCGGACACGGCGTGGTTGTTGCCACCAATTCGGACCGGCCCGCATTCCTGCGCGGCCATGCAAAGGTCGACGGCCCGGCGATAGAAATGATGACCAACCCTGCGGACGGACGCTCCAAGCTGCTTCTGGTTCTGGGGCGCGATGGCAACGACATTGCCGCTGCCGCGCAAGCGCTTGCGCTGGGACACGTTGCCATGTCGGGACCGCTGGCGACGATCAATTCGCGCCGCGACGAGGCACCGCGCCAGGCCTACGACGCCCCGCGATGGGTGCGCAGCGACCGGCCGACGCGGCTGGGCGAACTGATCGATTATCCGCAGCAGCTTCAGTCGACCGGGCACGCGCCGCTTCCGCTCAAGCTCGATCTGAAAATTGCACCGGATATTTTCAGCCCGGCCGACCGCGGAGTGCCGATGAGCCTGCGCTATCGCTATAGCCCGCCGGCTCGCGCCGGCGAGTCGCTGCTGACGCTGAGCGTGAACGACGAAATGGTCCAATCCTACGATCTGTCGCCTAAACCCGAAGGCTCGGCACTGACGGCGCGGCTCGCGCGGCCCGACGAGGCATTGCTGGCTGCGGAGCGCAGGCTGCAAATCCCGACCTACAAGCTCAAGGGGCAGAATCGGCTGCAGTTCGCCTTTGCCTTCGCGCGCCACCAGGAAGGACCTTGTCCCGATATCCCCCCCGACGATACCCGGCGCGCGATGATCGACGCGGATTCGACCATCGATCTCTCGGGATTTCATCATTTCGCCCGCATGCCCAACCTCAACCATTTCGCCACCGTCGGCTTTCCTTTCACCAAGTACGCCGACCTCTCGCAGACGGTGGTCGTGCTGCCCGATCATCCCAGCGTGCATGAGATCGAGTCGGCGATGACAATGCTCGGCCATTTCGGCCGCGCCACGGGACTGTCGGCAAGCCGGGTGCGCATCGCCGGACCGGGCGAGGAGTCCCTGCTCGAAAATGCAGACCTTCTGGTGATCGGCTCAGCGCTTGAACAAGGCGTCCTTGCCAATTGGGGTTCACACCTGCCGGCCACCGTGAACGGCACGGTGCGTCGCATCAGCCAGCCGGCAAGAGCGATCAATTTTTTCTACGACTGGCTCGGTTTCATGGCCGACTCCGATACGACGATCATGTCGCAGGAGAAGATTTCCGCCGAAGGACCGCTCGCGCTGATGCTCGGATTCCAGTCGCCGCTCACTCCCGGGCGCAGCGTCATTGCCATCACTGCGACCGCCCCGGACCAGCTCTGGCAGGCCATCTCCGCCCTTGGCAATCCAGAGCTTGCGCGGCAGATTCATGGCGGCGCCAGTTTCATCCGCGGCCAGAAGGTGGTAAGCATGCGAGTGGGCGACGATTACCTGATCGGAGACCTGCCCTGGTGGGTGACGGTGTGGATGCCTTTCTCGGTTCACCCCCTGCTGCTGGCCCTGCTGACCATCGCCGCCGCGCTGCTGCTCGCGATGGTCGTTTGGCGCATACGCCTGCGACGCGGAGAAAACAACGCATGAGCATCGGCTCGATACGACTGAAGCAATGGCTGGGTGTACTTGCCACCATCATGGCAGCCTGGCCGGCCCTTGCCGCGGAGTGTCGGCCATGGCCGGCATGGGATGCCTTCCGCGACCGCTACGTCGAAGAGGGCGGACGGGTCGTGGACCGCTCAAGCGAACGCCAGCACAGCACGTCGGAGGGGCAGTCCTACGCCCTTTTCTTCGCCCTCGTCGCCAACGACCGGCCCGCCTTCGATCGCGTTCTTCGCTGGACGGAAGAAAACCTGGCGGAAGGCGATCTGACCGGACGCCTGCCGGCCTGGCAGTGGGGCAAACGCGACGATGGCACCTGGGGCGTCATCGACTCCAATGCAGCCTCCGATTCGGATCTGTGGATCGCCTACGCCCTGACCGAGGCGGGGCGGCTGTGGAAAGCAGAAAGGTATGCAGCCCTCGGCGAACTGCTCGCGGAGCGCATACTGAGAGAGGAAACCGAAGATTTGCCGGGACTGGGCCAGACCCTGCTGCCGGGGCCAAAGGGGTTCAAGCCGGAAAAATCGGTCTGGCGGCTCAATCCCAGCTATGTTCCGCTGCAGCTGGTGCAGCGTATGGCGACGCTGTTTCCGAAATCGCCCTGGCGGCGCCTGGTGCCCTCGTCGGTCGATCTTATCGTCCGCTCCGCGCCGCGCGGATTTGCGCCGGAGTGGGTGCTCTACAAGGGAGATGACGGATTCGCGCCGGACCCGGCAAGCTCCGGCGAAGGCAGCTTCAACGCCATCCGTGTCTATCTCTGGGCCGGCATGCTGGCCACGGACGAACCGGCGCGCGCGGTATTGGTCAAGCGGTTTTCGCCGATGGTGCAGCACGTGCTCGCCAATGGCACCCCGCCGCTCAAAGTGGACACGCGCGAGGGCAGCGGCGAAGGGGTAGCCCCCGCCGGCTTTTCCGCGGCGCTGCTGCCTCTGCTTGATGCCGCGAACCAGCAAGACGCCTTGAGTCAGCAGCGCTTGCGCGTGATCGCCAAGGGAACATTGGCACGCGACGACAACTACTATGACCAGGTGCTGTCGCTGTACGGCCTGGGCTGGCACGCCGGACAGTTCAAGTTCGCCCGCAACGGGGCGCTCATTCCGCGCTGGACATGCACCGCAAGTTCATCCTCGCCCTAGCATTGTTGCTGATCGCGGCGGTGCAAGCGTGGGCTGCTGCCACGGTTGCGGCGGATGCATCGGTCTCGGCACTGCTCGATCGCGCCCGCTTGTGGGAAAGCCGCGGACGTCCAGAACTCGCGCGCGAGACACTGGAAAAACTGTTCCGGGTCGCGCCGGAAAACCCGGACGGCCTGGCCGCGCTGGCTCTGCTCGAGGCGAAGTTTGGCAATACAGACCGCGCCCGTCTCGCCCTTAACCGACTGCGTCGCGCGCAGCCGGCGCACCCGGGCATCCCCCGTATCGAAGCATCGCTGCGCGTAGCTTCCGGCGAGGACAAGGACAAACTCAGGATGGCGAGGCAACTGGCGAAAAGGGCGCAGCAAGGCCATCCCGAACTGCTGCCCAAAGCCCTTGCGGCCTATCGCGATTTGTTTCCGAGCGATTTTCCCGACGGCGACATTGCTCTCGAATATTGGCAGCTGCTCGCGGAAAAGTCTGGTAGCTGGGCGCAGGTGCACGCGGGTCTCGCGCGGCTGGTAAAGGACCATCCAGACAATCTGCGCTATCGCTACGCGCTGGCGGAACACGAAACATCACGCTTGCCGTTGAACCGCCAGGCGCTCGCAGTCATCATCGAAATGACGCGCCTGCCCGAGTTTCAGGGTCGGGCCCTGGCGGCATGGCGGCGTGGCGTCATGCGCCTCGAACCCTCTGCGGCCAATCTGAAATTTCTGCAGGAGTACCTGCAGCGCGAACCGGCCGATCCGGTCGTGCTGGCGCGCGTCAAGGAGTACGCGCAAGCCGAAGAGAGCCTGCGCCGGTTGATGGCCGACCCGATCTATCGCGCACGCCGCGACGGTCTCGCCCTGCTCGAGGGTGGCGATCTTGACGCCGCCGAAGCGCACTTCGAACGGGCGCTGCGGGAACTGCCAGAGGATCCGGAAATCACCGGAGGCCTGGGCACGGTACGGCTGCGGCAAGGGCACCACGCCCAGGCACAGGGCCTGTTCGAGCAGGCGCTGCGCGCCCTGCCAGCGCAGGCGAACAAATGGCAGGCGCTGATCGCGGCGGCACAGTTCTGGGGCCTGATGCGCGAAGTCGGCGACGCCCGCAGCGCAGGCGAACTCCGCCTCGCAGAGGACAAGCTGCGCGAGGCGATGCTGATCAACCCGCAGGAGGTCGCTGCCGTCGTTGCCCTGGCACGAATTCGCGCCGACCAGGGCGATGTCCTCGAAGCCGAGCGCAACTATCGCAAGGCGCTGGAAATTGACACGACCAGCCGCGACGCATTGACCGGGCTGATCGGCCTGTATGCCCGTAACGGCAAACTCGACGAAGCGCGGCAGATGACATCGGCACTGAATCCGGAACTTCGCGCCGCGCTCAAGAAGGACCTGGACGGCATCGAGGCCGGCATGCTGCGACAGCAGGCCGACGCATTGACCGCGCTGGGGCGCACTGCCGAAGCGGCGCAGATGCTGGAGCAGGCCATTCACCTCGATGCCGACGATCCCTGGCTGCGTTTCGGCCTGGCGCGGCTATATGCCGCGGGCGGCGAACGCTCTAGAGGTCTGGCACTGATCGAGGACCTGCTGGCACGGCGCCCGCAGGACGCCGCCGTGCTCTACGCGCTTGCGCTCTACCGGTCAGGGAACGACGAATCGCTGGAAGCCCTCTACACACTGGAGCGGATCGGACCATTGCAGCGTGATGCCAAGACTGCCGGGCTGCAGCGCGAGCTGTGGGTGCGCGTGCAGACGCAGCGCGCGCGCGATGCCGGTCGCGACGGTCACGCCGAAGCGGCGCGGGCCCCGCTGCTGCAGGCGGAAAAGGCCGTTGCCGGCGACATCGAACTGAGCACCGAAGTTGCGCTGGCATGGGCGGACGTCGGCGAGCTTTCACGTGCGAAAGCGCTGTTCGATATGCTCAGGAAAACCGCGCCGTCGCTGCCGCCGCAGTGGTACCTGCGCTATGCCGGCGTGCTCGCCCGGCTCGGCGCCGAGGACGAACTGACACCCGTACTCGAACGGCTGGCCGCGACTGACAAGCTCAGCGCAGCGGAATCCGAACGCCTGCTGGAGTTGCGCGAGTCGGCGGCCCTGCGTGCCTTCGATGCCCATTTGCGCGCCGGCCGCATCGAGGCCGCGCGCGCTGCGTTGACCGCGGCGCTAGAGGTTCATCCGGATCTTGCACGCCTGCATCTGGCAAAGGCGCGCCTGCATCTGGCAGAAGGCAGTTCCGATGCGGCCGAGGAAGCCTATCGCCGCGTGCTGTCGCTGGCAGCGGAGGAAATCGGCGCGCGCGACGGGCTGGTGCGCCTGCTGATCGCAAAAGGCAGGCGGCAGGAAGCACTGTCCTTGCTCGACGGCTGGCAAACCACCACTGCGCCGACCAGCATCGCAACGCGGGTGACCCTGGCCGGTCTGTTTCTCGACCTGAATGCCACAGCGAAAGCAAGACTCGTCATCGACGAAGTGTTGCAATTGTCGCCCCAGCAACCGCGGGCGCTCGCATATGCAGCGCAAATCGCGCGCCAGGAAAACAGGCTGGATGATGCCATCGACGCACTTAAGCTGTCTGCTCTCACAGAGTTTTTCGAAAGCATAAAGTCGGGCGAGGCCAAAGCGCTGTCTACGGTGCGTCGGCCGCAGGCCGAAGACGGCCGCACCGTGCTTGAAATCGCCCCGGCTATGTCACCGCCCGCCCCCGGCGGAAACTGGGAGTGGAAGTCGCTCGCCGGCATGCTCGACGAACGAGCATCCTGGCTGTCCTCGGCCGTAGACAGCCGGGATCGCAAGGGCACCCCGGGCGCCTCGCAATACAATGCGACTGAAATTCCGATTGAGTGGCGGCTGCCCCGCGGCAACAGCGAAAGCCTGAGCTTACGCGCCGACCTCGTCCAGGTCCGCGCCGGAAAGCTGGACCTCACCGATTCGTACGCTACCCGGCGCTTCGGCAGCCTCGCGCTCTGCCAGCAGACCGCGAACTGTCCAGACGCAGGCGAACAGACAGCACAGGGCACTTCCCTGGATGTCGGCTACCGCAGCGGCCGCTTGCGCTTTGACATCGGCACCACGCCGATCGGATTCCCGGTCGTGAATGTGATCGGCGGCATCGCAACCCGCGGCGATCTCGGTCAGTTCGGCTATTCCATCGACGCCTCGCGGCGCCCGCTCACAAGCAGCCTGCTTTCCTATGCCGGCACGCGAGATCCGCTGTCGGGCCGGGTCTGGGGCGGCGTCGTCGCCTCCGGCGTCCGTCTGGGTCTCAGCCGCGACGAGGGGGGGGCGCTGGGCTTTTGGTCGTCGCTCGGCGCACACAGCCTGACCGGAGAAAACGTCAAGACCAACAACCGGATTCAGCTGATGGCGGGCACCTACTGGCGCATGGTCAATCGGGATGATCGGCTGCTGTCGATCGGACTCACCGGCATGGACTGGCGCTTTTCGGACAACGTCGGCGAATACAGCTTCGGCCACGGAGGCTACTTCAGCCCGAGGAGTTACTCTTCGGTGTCCGCGCCGCTCACCTATGCGCAGCGATTCACGCGCTTCTCCTACTCCGTGCGCGCTGCGGTTTCGACTTCGCGCTCGTCGACCGACTCGGCCGTCTTCTTCCCGACGGACGCCGCCATGCAGGCGGCCGCCATAGCCAGAGGCGTGGACGCCACCTATGCCGGCAGCGAAGGCCCGGGCAAAGGACGCGGGCGTTCCTTCCATGCGGGCTGGGAATACCAGCTGCAGTCGCGCTTGTTCGTCGGCGGCCGCATCGAGATCGAGCGTTCGGAGAACTACACGCCGAACCGGGCAATGTTCTATCTTCGCTACAATCTGGATCGTGCCGCAGCCCAACCAGTCGCATTGCAGCAGGAACCCGTGAACCCGACATCGCAATATTAGAGCCTCGACATGTGCGCACCCAATGCCCTCACCATCTACCTCTGCTTCACGCTGCCCGTGGCGGCAACTTCGCCACAAGGCATGCCCGATACGTTCGACCATTTCCAGCCCGGCAAGCTGAACCAGTCCGCGATCGAGCGCCTGCGTGAGGGCGACAGCACTACGGCGCAAATCCTGCTCGAACGTGCCGCGCTGCTCGCCCCCTACGAGCCGTCGATAGCGAACAATCTGGCTCAAGTTCGATCGTATCGCGGGGCGCCGGTACCTATCGTACTGCGCCAGCCCGAGAAGCAAGGAACGACAATGGACCGGGATAAACAATCAGGTCCGGCGGATGCCGCAATGCCCGGCACAACCAAACTCGCGCCGTTGCCGGCACTGTGGCCGCGGAAGTAATGTGATCTATATCCGAAACGGAGAACCGTTAAGCGTTCGCGCATCGAATGCGTGCGCGACCGGAATCCGGTCCGGAAAGCCCTCAAGAAGGAGGCGCCAATAGTGATGGTGTGCCCGCACAAAGGAAAAACCGGCCTACGCCGCCTTATGAACGCCGCTGGCTACTCCGTCAGCGGACTGCGCTCGGCCTTCCGCCTAGAGAGCGCATTTCGACAGGAACTCGGACTTGCTGCAGTGCTCCTACCGGCAGCCCTGTTCATGCATGTGACTGCAATCGCCAAAGCCCTGCTTATGGCCAGCGTGATCTTGGTGCTTGTTGTAGAACTGCTCAATACTGCGATTGAAGCCGCGGTCGACCGTATCTCAATGGAAGACCATGAGCTCGCAAAACTCGCAAAAGACTACGGCAGCGCTGCTGTCATGCTCAGCGTGGCCTGCATGGTCATGGTATGGGCTGTCGTGTTGCTTGCCTGAACCATTTGACTGCGTATTCAACTTGAATGCTGGGATTCCTGAGGTTTGAACTGCAACATTGGAAATTCGTCGTTGCGTGAATTCAGACCGGAACGATTGTTATCAATCTGTCGCCGTAAAGTTCCTCGCGGGCACTGGCATCGGGTTCACGCTGGAAGCAAACCAGATCGCACTTTGGCCCTTTGAGCACAACCCACCCCACGTACGCGTAGCCGCAGCGTTGCGATTGATTCTGTATATTTTCAATGGAACCGCGCAACTTGACCGATACTGGACAGGTGCTTCGCTCACCCGACGCATGAACCCGCGTACAAGGCAGAATCCCGTCTTCGCCAAGAACTCCCTCAGTCTCGCAGGGAAGTTTCCTTTTGAACACGCTTGGCACAGGCAAAGCGCGACCGAAGTGAAGGAACAGCTGAATAAGTCTTCGAAACATGGCCTGAGGAAACGTCAGAGCAGACGAGGATGGGTAAGATTTTGCAAAGCTTTCATTTCAGACTCGCGGTGAAACCATGATGAATGCTAGAGGCAAAAGCAGCGTTTTGTCTGTTGGGAATTATTGAGGAACCAGCCTCCGTGTGCGTCATCCGGACGCTTTCGGCACTTGCAAACTACTGCGCCTAGGTAAGACCGCATGGCCTTTGTCCGGGGCGAGGCAAGGCGCGTCCCACTTGCCAAAGATGAGATGTTCCGTGCATGCAGGGTAATGAAGCGCGGCGGCAGCCGGGTGCGCTGGTCGGAGCGCAACGGACGACGTCTTGCGGCGCACCGGGGGATGCTGGCGCCTGCGCCGACTGAACAGGTGAAAATAGCCAACAGCCGGATTTATCAGCCGCCTGCCAATTGATGGGTTTTGTAATGGGGTCAAAAGCAAAACGCCCCGAGAGGGGCGTATTTGCTTGCTACTTGGCGGAGAGAGCGTCCGCCTTAACTAAGTTTCAACCCGTTTCACCGCCATTCATATTTCACTTATTTTCAATAGATTAGAGTTTTCTGCCAGTTCTTGCTGTTGCATCGTAACGCGCAGCATCCCACATTTTTTGTGGGGTAGAATGTGGGATGAAACCTGCAGGCAAACACCCCGAAAAAGCACTGTCGCCCATGCAGGTCCGGAACGTTTCTGCGCCTGGCAAGTACGGGGACGGAAATGGACTATACCTTGTCGTCGATCTATCCGGTGCCAAACGCTGGCTCCTTCGCACGGTCGTAAAAGGCACGCGGCGGGACATCGGACTGGGCAGCCTCAAGCTCGTTTCACTTGCGGAAGCCCGGGAAGAATCGATACGTCTGAGGAAGACCGCGCGCGCAGGTGGAGATCCTCTCGCTGAGCGTCGCGCAGCGAAGCGAGTCGTACCGACGTTCGAGGCCGCTGCGCGAACGTTTCACACTGAACATAAACCTTCCTGGAAAAACCCGAAACATGCGGCGCAGTGGATAAATACGCTCACGCAGTACGTATTCCCGACCATCGGTCAAAAACAAGTCGACCAGGTGCGATCCGCGGATATCATGAAAGTGATGAGCCCGATCTGGCTGGACAAGCCGGAGACGGCGCGGCGAGTACTCCAGCGTATCAGGGCCGTCTTCCAGCACTCGAAGGCGTCTGGTCATTGTCAAGGCGACAACCCAGTTGAGGGCGTATCGCAGGTCCTCGCGAAGCAGAAGGACACTGCGACGCATCACGCCGCCCTCCCCTACGCCGAGACGAAGAACTTCATAAAGAAGCTTCAGTCGGCAGACACAAGCTCCAGCTCTTTGGCCTTCGAGTTCTTGATACTGACGGCTGCCAGAACTAACGAAGTGCTGGAAGCGACGTGGGACGAGATAGACGAAAAGGCGAAGACCTGGACCGTACCCGCTGAACGCATGAAGGCTGAGCGTGAACACCGCGTACCATTATCAGCGCGGTGCCTTGCGATCTTGAAAAAGGCACGGAAGCTGGCCGGCGGCAGCGCCTACGTTTTTCCCGGCCAAGACCCAGAAAAGCCGCTGTCGAATATGGTCTTCTTGATGGCGCTTCGGCGGATGAAGGTTGGTGTTACAGCGCATGGCTTCCGATCTACTTTCAGGGACTGGGCTTCGGAACAGACCAGTTTTCCTGGTGCCGTGTGCGAGGCTGCACTTGCTCATACCATCAAGGATAAGGCTGAAGCCGCTTACAACCGCACTGATCTCTTCGAGAAGCGCCGAGCGCTGATGACAGAGTGGGCTGAGTACTGCACTCCAGCACCCTCGAAAAAGAGAACAAAGCAACGGTCAGCGTGAAAAGCGGTCAAGGAAATTGATGTTGCATGACATCATATCTACATGATTTATAATGCTATTTACTTAGAATAACCGACTCAGCTGCGCCCCCATGCAGAAGTGATCAGGGCGTAGTAGAATCTTTTCCTCGGCAATCTTTCGCTTGTGACTACGGTCAAAAAATTGCTGAAAATTGAAGGCCTCCGGCCGGATACCGAACCACTGGTTCCATTGGAGGTCTTTGTGCGTTTACGCGGTGCAGCACCATCAGGTACGGTGTTTCATTCTTGCCGAGCGGCAGGCAGCAGTCATGCGCTGACCGTCTCAGGTATCGCACGCGTATTCACGTCGCCAAGTCACGAAGTCCCAAAATCCCCCAGAGTCAAAAGCTCGGTCTGTTGTATTGGCCTAGCTTCACGCGCGCATTGCGTCCGGACGAAAGCCCACCTCGCGTACGCGATGCGGATTGGCCTACATCTTTGGAGGACACCTACATGAAAACGTAACGACACACATAGCAGTACCTATCGCAGATTGAAGGCTCTTTTGCCGGACTGCATTTCTTGATACCAGCAATCTAGGAGAAGAGTCATGGAAGAAAAATTTGTTCGTTGGTCGACACTACAAACTCAGGTCGGCCTCAGCAGAACAACCATTTGGCGCATGGAGCGTGCTGGATGCTTTCCGCGGCGCCGGCAGTTGTCCTCCAACAGTGTTGCCTGGCTTCAGAGCGAAGTCGAGCACTGGAAGCAATCGCGCGTTTCGGTCGGAGTGCAGTCATGAGGAAGATCACTGACCGGGAGATTTTGGATACTGTTCAGATGGTATCCGCGCAGAACGCAGGCAAGACCGACAGCGAGCGCCGCATGTTCGCGCTGATGTACAACGTAGCCGCGATGGCTGGCAAGCAGCTGCGGTTCATCAAATGGGCAAACGGTATTACCGCGATTGCGGACAGCGACCCGAGCGATTCCACCTGGGACGCGTTGATCGTGAGGACATACCGCCAGGCCTGCAAGGGTAAGCGGGGCGCCACTTTTGCCGGGAAATAGTCCGGCCCGTTCTGACATTGGGACAACTCAGAGGAGAAACGTATGAACGAACCATAGCGCACCGTCCATAAAGACCCAACTTTCAGCATCACAATCGCAAGGCGTGAAGGCTCGAGTCGAGCTGGACCTTGTAGCCCATCCAATACAGGAGCTACAACGCCATGAACAACACAACAGCATCAACAAACCCCAGCAATAAGTTGCAAACGCCGATCCCGGCGATCGACCTTGACGAAGCCAGGTACTTTCTCGATCTGCTTGCGCCAGGTGAAGAGATCACGTTCCAGACATTCGATGACCCGAGGCCTGGGCAGCCAAAACGGCCAGGACGGGCAAAGGTCTTTCACGGAACTTTCGACGAGCACAAGAACTCGCTGGTCGAACTCAATAGCCGCGGCGCCGGCATCTTCTTCATGGTGAACGAAGGGGACGGAGAGATACACGAGGGGGAAAGGACTTGCCGCACAGCAGGCAATGTCATTCGCGTGAGAAGCCTCTTCGCAGACCTCGACGGCTCGCCGCTCGAACCTGTGAGAGCGAGCACGCTCCATCCAAACATCATCGTCAACTCGAGTCCGGGGCGCTGGCACGCGTACTGGCGCGTCTCTGGCTGCTCACTAACCCAGTTCAAGCCGCTCCAAGACCAACTGGCGGCGAAATTCAATTCAGATCCAAACGTCGCTGACCTGCCCCGCGTGATGCGAATGCCCGGATTTCTTCATCAAAAAGAAGCACCGTTCCTGACAACGGTCATATTTCCCCTCAAGGAGGCAGCATGAATACTACCTACACAGTTGAAGAGATCGTTTCTGGTTTGCGTCTGGAGAACATTCAGCCAGCGAAGAAGCACTTTGCATCAAATAGTCCGCGTAGCGCAAAGTCCGCCAAGGGACTTCCTGCTGAAATGGGCGTAGTTTGCCGTGACGGACAGCGCACAAATCATCTAACCCGACTAGTCGGTGTCCTGATAAGCGAGGGCAGGACGCTGGACGAGGTTACAAAGTTGGCACACGACTGGAACAGTAGAAACCAGCCTCCAGCTGACGATGAGAAGATTGTGAACACATGTGACAGCATCTGGAAAACGGATGAGCGCAACCACCCACGGGAGGAAGAACCCAACGACCAGTCTCCCCTCTTCGATCTTGAGGATGCGCGCGTATCGAAGATGCTCTCGACATTGCCGCCCGAACGTCGCTGGATGCTCAAGGACTGTCTGCTCTCTGGGAAAGTTGGGGCCATAGTCGCACCAGGTGGCACTGGCAAGAGCCAGTTCCTTCTGCAGCTTGGCGTCAGCGTTGCGTCAGGTATCCCGTTCCTGGGTTTGTGGGAGGTACCGAATCCAGGTGGTGTCCTGATCCTTCTTGCCGAGGACGATGAAGAGGAGATTCATTTCCGTCTCCACAACATTCACAGGCAGATCGTCGAGCAGCACCCGAACTGCCCTGACTTGAGCAAGAGGATCGAAGCGAACCTCTACATCAAATCGATGGTAGCCGAGCACAACTTGATGACGGTGGCAGGGAACAAGGGGGAAGTTCAATCCACTGGCTATGCTCAGCGAGTAGTACTCACAGCGAAGGGCATCGCCAACCTAGAACTTGTGGTTGTCGACCCCGCCTCACGGTTCAGGGGTGGCGTTGAAAATAGCGCGGAGGACGTCACTCGATTCATCGAGGAGCTCGAATTCATCAAGAAGCACACCGGGGCGACGATTCTTGTGGCGCACCATGCAAATAAATGGAGCGCTGGCCCGAACTCTAGCGCCGCCGACACTAGCCAAAGCGCTTCTCGCGGTTCCAGCGCCTTCAGCGACGGCGTTCGTTGGCAGATGAATTTGGCCGGGATCACGAAGGTCGACGCCAACAACCTCGGGATTGCCGAGGAGAGGCGACACTATTACCTCGGTGCTGTAGTCGTCAAGAACAACTACGGACCTCCAAGCGAACCAATCCTGCTTGAGCGTAAGGAGGGCGGTTACCTCGCTAAGGCGAACTTGAAGGCGCTGGAACGATCAACGGAACTCGACCTACTTGTTCAGGTTAAAGGACTGATCGATTTTGACGGCAATAGCGGCGTGCTTTATACACGATCTTCGTTCGAAGACAAATATGGCGGCGTCCAAAATTGCCTGAAAGTTTCCAAGAACGCCCTTCGCTCTGACTTAGATCGCTGGGTTTCGGAGGGAAAACTGTTGGTTGACGGCAAACGAAGGCTAAAGCCCGATGGTCCGATGCCATCGGGATGCCCTCCTCATCGGGAAAAACAGACTGTAAAACAGTGAGTTAGAGTCCGATGACTCATCGGCCATCGGGAACATTTTATTGTTTAAATTCAACGACATGATGGCCGATGACCACCCTATATAGTAATGGCCGCCATCGGGCGGCCTTCTCTATATTCTTGCGGCGCCAGATCATCGGCCGCTGGTGTCGATGCAGGAGCACTGTCCATACGGACCCGGAAATGTTCCTTGGCGCCAATAGGCCGCGGGATGTGCTATATACCCGTATAGGGTATATAGCCTACTCCAGCCACCAGGGACCCACCACCTCCTACCCAGCACCCAGCCCCTCCCACCCCGCTCACGGTATACGGAAGGCCCCATCCAAGGCATCCTCGAGCATGGTCTCTCGGCACTACCGCTACGTAGGCTCCGATCGACCCAACCTGGTACCCCGTTCGAGGTGTTCAGGGCGTTTCACCTGACAACTTGGATTACAGGAGCGTAGGCAGCGGTAGCTGCGGGCTATCGGAAGCTTCGAACGAGGCTCGAGGGACGAGGTCTCTCGGCCCTGCCGGTACATGGGCCCCACGGACCCAAGATCTGGGCGTCCTTCCAGATTTGTACGCTGCGCAGTCGGGCATGCCTCGTGCTTATAGTTCACTCGTACTGGAAAGAACAAGTCTCGTGCCCATGAAGCGCATTCATAAGCACGGAATTTGCCGTTTCCGGCAACGCGTCGGCAATTTTTGCCGCTAGGCAATGAATTGCGCTTCTGGATTCTCGGTTTTTGCGGACTCAATATTCTTGGAGCAGCCACTATGAGCGTATCCAGCGTCGGTTTAGAACAGGCAGTCGGCACATCCGGCTTGCGTTCGTCGGTTCGTGAGGCAAATCAAGACTTTGATCAGTTGTTCCAGTCACTGCAAAGTGGCAATCTGGGCGCCGCACAGCAGGCTTACTCCAGTTTCCAGCAGATTCAAGCGAGGTTGACGGGTACTGCCACGACGCAACCCGGGGCTGTATCCACGGCCACTGCTGCGAATTCCGTCGCGTCGGATTGGTCGGCCGTAGGTCAAGCCCTGCAGTCAGGCAGCCTTACTTCGGCACGGGAAGCGTTCGGCAAGCTGCAGCAGGACGCTCAATCAGCGTGGCAATCCCAGTTCCAGCAACAGGTACAGAACGCCAAGTCAGTGTACGAGTTGATGCAAAGCACTCAAGGGACGGTTGCGCCGTCTGGCACCGCATCGACAGGCAATCTATCCGCGGCAGATTCTGCCAAACGAGATCTCAATGCCTTGACTCTAGCTCTGCAATCCACAGATTCTTCCGAAGTGGAGAAGTTGCTCGCCCAGCTGCAAAAGGATCTACAGGCGTTGGGCGAGACTTCCGGACAAACTAACGGTACGCACTATCGCCATCACCACCACGGAGGCTTCTCGGACACAAGCGCCTCTTCAGGCTACCAGACCACCCCAGCATCGGGTTCGACGCCCGCAGGAGCAGCAAGCGCTACGAGTAGTAGTGGAGTTTCAGCAAAAGCGTAAGTCAGGAAATTCACAACACGCCCAGCTCCAGGGAGCGCTTTTCTACACGCTGCGACTCACTTCACACGCCCGTTTGAGTCTAGCAGCCTGCGCTACATAGGCTCCGCGGACCCAAGATCGAGGTGTTCAGGGCGTTTCACTCGTCGAACGGGGTACCACGAGCGTAGGCAGCGGTAGTTTTGGGCGACTTCGAACTCAGAAGCCGGTTGCTCAGAACTGGAGGCTTGGTACTTCGTTCATGGTGTTCAGAGCGTTTCACCGTGTCCTACGGTCCCACGGCACGAAGTTCTGGGTTCAAGGAGGGCGCCCTTTGCCTATATCTATTTCCCTGCATAAAGCGCACCGTGTAGACATTAGCTGACCAGGGCTATTCCCTGGCCGGCCACGACTAGGGAACAAAATCAAAAAACCCCACATAGCCAACGCTCCCGCCATGCCAGTCCCACGCGCATCTTGGAAAAAGGGATATGACGAGGGAGGCAATCCAGCGGCATCCAAATTCGATTGGTTTGACGACTGTCCATACAGCCGACCGTCCCTCGATGCAGATGCCTGGACTGCCGGATTTCTTGAAGGTCGCACTAATCGCCATAAGGCGTAATCCTGGGTACTTCGTACCTCGTTCATAGTCTCACGCAACCTCCGCTACGTAGGCGCCTGTCACCCGACATTGCAGGCCGATTACATCTTGTTTCAAATTCTTACTTCTTCCAGCAAATTCGCTTGTTACATTGAACCCCGTCGGAT
>JAPLRD010000409.1 GCA_026399375.1 Pseudomonadota bacterium | reverse complement strand
ATGTTTCTCACGCGGTCGTTGCCCAGGCGCTCGAAGCGCGCATCGCCATCGTAATTGGGATCGATATAGCGAAACTGGGCGGTCGTCTGCAGCCCGCGCTTGGAAAATTCGCGCGGCGCTATGGTCAGGTCGCGGTTGGGCGCAAGGTTCACATAGTAGGGCGTGCTGATTTCAATGCCGCTCTTGCCGGTGCTGCCGAATGTGGGGGGCAGAAACCCGGTCTTGCGCTGGTTGTGCAGGGAAAAATCCGCCCACGGCAGATAGACGATGGGCGTGTCCTTGAATACCAGTTTGCCCCCATGCGCCGTCCCCAGGTCGCGCGTCATGTCGAGGTCGAGTTCGCCGACCTTCAGATACCAGTCGTTGTTGCCCGGCCCGCAGGTCGTGAGCGTCGCGTTCTCGAGCGAATACTTTCCGTCGCCCTTGAGATTGATCACATCGGCCGTGCCACGCGCCTGCACCGGGGCGTAGCCGGCCCGCCTGCGCAGAGCGAATTCGTAGTCGGCATGGTCGAAGCGGCCGATGTTGTCGTGCACGCGCAGATGCAGCCCGGTGCCGTTCATGCTGTTGCCATCGCGCGCGAGGCGCACGCGGCCGCTCGCCTCGACCTCGTCCGTGGCATAGACATAGTGCAGGCGATCCGCGTCGATGCTGACGCCGCCCTGGCGCAGCTCGACATTGCCGCTCGCACTGGTCTCCTTGTTGGCAGTGCCCTCCATCCGGTCGGCGAAGATGGTAACCGGCCCGCCGCCGGCTGGTTCGCGCGCGCGGGGCAGCCTCAGCCCGGACTCCTGCCCCTCGGCCGCCGCAGCGCAGAAAAGCAGGACCAAAGCGGGCGCGAGGTGGCGCATCGGGGACTTCATGTGGATAAGGTGGGAGAGGGCTTGTTGGATGCTAAAATCGCATACTTTCACACTAATGGCAATCGGAACTCGATTTGGAGAGGACACAGGCGCTAAGGACATGGCTGGCCACGCTTTTCCCTGAGGACCCATGGGAAATCGAGACGGCTTCGGCCGATGCGAGCTTCCGCCGCTACTTCCGCTTGCGCTTTGCCGGCCGCGGCGAAACGCGCATCGTGATGGATGCGCCGCCGCAGAAGGAAAACTGCAGGCCGTTCATCCAGGTCGCCGGACTCTTGCGCGACGCAGGCCTGAACGCGCCCGAGATCCTGGCCCAGGATCTCGAACAGGGGTTTCTGCTGCTCACCGATCTTGGCACCACCACCTACCTCACGGCCTTGAAACAGGACGACTCGCGCGCGGACGAACTGTTTCGCGGCGCTGTCGATGCGCTCATCAGCTGGCAACTCGCGAGCCGGCCGGATGTATTGCCTTTGTACGATCAAGCCTTGCTGCGGCGCGAACTCGATCTGTTTCCCGATTGGTATCTGGCGCGCCACCTGGAGCTGACGCTCTCGCCTGAACAAAGCCGCGTCTTGGAGGGCATGTTCGCGCTGATACTCCGGAACAATCTGGCGCAGCCTCGGGTCTACGTGCATCGCGACTACATGCCGCGCAACCTCATGCTGTCCGAACCCAACCCGGGCATCCTCGATTTTCAGGACGCGGTGTACGGCCCGATCAGCTACGACGTGGCATCGCTGGTGCGAGATGCCTTCATCAGCTGGGAGGAAGAGCGCGCACTGGACTGGGTGGTGCGCTACTGGGACCAGGCGCGCCGCGCCGGACTCCCTGTCTGCCCCGACTTCGGCGATTTCTACCGCGATCTCGAGTGGATGGGACTGCAGCGCCATTTGAAGGTGCTCGGCATTTTCGCACGAATCCAATACCGCGACGGCAAACCCGGCTACGTGGAGGACACGCCCCGCTTCGTGCGTTACGTGCGCGCAGTCTGCGCCCGCTACAATGCGCTCGCGCCGCTCGCACATCTGTTCGACGAGATCGAGAACCAGCAGCTGACTCGCGGGCGAGCGTTTCCGTGAAAGCGATGATCCTGGCCGCAGGCCGCGGCGTCAGACTGCGCCCGCTCACCGACAGCACGCCCAAACCGCTGCTCACCGTCGGCGGCAAAGCGCTGATCGTCTGGCATCTGGAGAAGCTGGCCGGCGCCGGCTTCTCCGAGATCGTGATCAATCATGCCCACCTGGGCGCGATGATAGAAGCCGAGCTCGGCGATGGCGCCCGCTTCGGCCTCGCCATCCGCTACTCGCCCGAGACCGAGGCGCTGGAGACTGCCGGCGGAATCGCAGCCGCCCTGCCTTTGCTCGGAACGCAGCCCTTTCTCGTGCTCAACGCCGATATCTACAGCGAATTCGACGTCTCCGCGCTGCGCGGATACAGGCTGGAACACCGGCTTGCGCATCTGGTGCTGGTGGACAATCCGGCGCAGCATCCGCAGGGCGACTTCGCGCTCGAGCATGGGCTGATGCGTGAAAACGGAATACCGATGCTCACCTTCAGCGGAATAGGCGTCTACGCGCCACGCTTGTTCGGCGGCATTCCCGCCGGCGCAAAAGTTCCCCTGGCACCGCTGCTGCGCAAGGCCATGGCTGCGGACCAGGTATCGGGCGAGCACTACCGCGGCCGCTGGCATGACATAGGCACGGTCGAACGCCTGCAGTCCCTGGATGCCGAGTTGCGCGGCAGCCCCTTTCACACCTGAGCACCTGAGCACCTGAGCGCCTGAGCGCCTGAGCCGGCGCAGGCAGTACAATCGAGAAAAAACCCGGTAACCGCCTTCCATGATCAATACCCAAGTGCATGCCCAACGCCGCGCCAGTCTGCTCGCGCAGATGCAGCGCGGCATCGCCATCGTGCCTACTGCGCCCGAGCGCCTGCGCAACCGCGACAGCAGCTACCTTTACCGCTTCGACAGCTATTTCTACTACCTTTGCGGCT
>JAPLRD010000016.1 GCA_026399375.1 Pseudomonadota bacterium | reverse complement strand
CCGTCGATGATGAAGAGGTTCTTCACGTCGTGGCTGCGCCCCCAGGAATTGACCACCGAGCGTGCAGGGTCCGCGCCCATGCGCGCCGTGCCCAGCATGTGCCATCCCGTCTGGCGCACCGGAGCTTCGTGGTAGATGTCCCAGGCGCCCGCGGCCTGCATCACCTCGGTGCCGCGCGCGATGCCGTGGCGCAGCATGCGCTCGGTGTTTTCGCTCAATCGGTAGGTGATCTTGGGCGCCGGAATGCCGTTCGAATCCTTCAGCGTGGGATCCAGCGTGACGGTATTGGTTTCCTCGGGCAGGTCTTCGCAGCAGATGCCGACGCCGATCTGGCGGCCGTAGCGGCGGGCGAAGGCCTCGTGGTGCTCCTCGCCCCAGGGAATGTCGCCGCGGGCGACACCAATGCGCGCAGTCGCAACCGGGCCGAGGCCGCGCGTGACCTGCATGTTGTAGCCGCGCACGAAGCCGCGGCTCGCGTCGGTCTCGTAGAACTGCTGGCTCCAGATGCAGACCGATAGCGGCCCGAGATAGGTTTTCAGCGGTGCGTCGAAGGTGCCGCGCACCATGCCCCATGGGTGCATCATCAGGTTCTTGCCGACGAGGCCCGAGCGGTTGGCGAGACCGTCGGGGAAACGCGCGGACTTCGAATTGAGCAGCAGCCGCGGCGTGCCCACGCCGTTGCAGGCGAGGACGACCACCTCCGCGCGCTGCACATGCTCGACGCCGTGTTCGTCGTAGTAGACGACGCCGGTGGCCATGTCGTTTTCGTCGACCAGGATCTCGCGCACGCGGCAGCGCGTGCGCAACTGCACGCCGGCGCGCTGCGCCATCGGCCAGTAGGTGATGTCGGCGCTGCCCTTGGCCCCTTGGGCGCAACCGGACTTGCACGGGCCCAGGTTGACGCACGCGGCGCGGCCTTCGTAGTCGCGCGTGGCGATCGCGATCTCCGAAGGCCACCAGTGCCAGCCGAGCGCATTGAAGCCGCGTCCCATGGTTTCGCCGGCATCACCCAGCGGAACAGGCGGCAGGGGCGGCTCGTGCGGCGGATAGGCCGGGTCGCCCGCCAGTCCCGCGACGCCCATCTGGCGGTCGTTTTCCGCGTAATAGGATTCCAGGGTCGCGTAGCCGATCGGCCAGTCCTCGGCCACGCCGTCGAGCGACCTGACGCGAAAATCGGACGGATGCGGGCGCGGAAAGTGCGCCGCATAGAGGATGGTGCTGCCGCCCACGCCGTTGAAATTGAGCAGCGCGATCGGCGAGTCGGCGTCGTTGACCGGGTAATCCTCCGGTCGGCGGCGGATGTTCGGGTTCGGCGAGAACTCGCGGTCCATGCGCACTTCCCAGTCGCGCCGCGTGCTGGGATAGTCGGCCGGGTTCATCCAGTCGCCCTGCTCGAGGCAGAGGATGCGCATGCGCGTATCGGCCATGCTCCAGGCGAACGCCGCGCCCGAGGCGCCGGCGCCGATGATGAGCACGTCGACATCTGTCGTCATTGCTGCTTCCCTGATGCAGAACCGATCATGAGGGCTAGCTTATCATCCGGCTCGAACTGCGGCACAAATCGGTGGAAAGCCAATACTGGCGCGGTTCTTCAGGCAGTTCCCGATCCACGCCGCACGCCGCCGCCCGGGTCAGCCCTTGGCCGCCGCCAGCAGCGTGCGCACCGCGTCCGGCCTCGGCAGCGGTGCGACGGCGCCAAAACCCGTGGTCGACAGCGCCGCTGCCGCATTGGCGTAGCGTGCCGCATCCCACAGGCTGTCGCCGGCGGCGAGGCGCGCGAGGCAGGCGCCGCAGAAGCAATCGCCCGCTCCGGTGGCATCCACCGCCTTCACTTTGTAGCCGGCGATGCGCTCGCGCTTCGCGCCATCGCTGATCAGCGCGCCTTCGGGCCCGAGTTTGAGCAGCACGGCCTTCGCGCCCAGCCGGTGCGCCCAGTCGATGATGGCGTCGGCGTCTTTCAGTCCCGAGAGCGCCTGCGCGTCCTCTATGCTGGGAAAGAAATAGTCCGACATCGCCGCGGCCGCGCTGATCAACGCGCGCGCACGCGCGAGCGGCCACAATTTCAGGCGCAGGTTGGAATCCATGGCCACGCGCACGCCCGCGGCGCGCGCCGCGTCGAAGGCCGCAAGCACGCTGTCCGAGGCGCTGGCGCTGATCGCCATGCTGATGCCGGATGCCTGCACGAAGCGCGACGAGCGGATCAGGTCCAGCGGCAGGTCCTCGGGCCGCATGCGGCTCGCCGCCGATCCGGCGCGCAGATAGCTGAACACGTGCCCGGAAGCATCGTGGGTGACGAAATACACGCCCGTGTGCGACGACGCATCCAGCGCGACGCCGGAAATATCGACCGACTCGCCGCGCCAGAGATCGAGGAACATGCGGCCGAACGCGTCCTCGCCCAAGCGCGTGACATAAGCGGCGCGCGCACCCTGGCGCGCGGCGGCGATGATCATGTTCGAGGTGTCGCCGCCGAAACCCTGCAGATAGTTCGGCTCGCCCGGCCGGGTCTGGTTGAACTCGATCATCGGCTCGCCGATGGCGAGCACGTCGAAGTTGCTCATAGCTTACTTTCCGGCCTTTTCGAAATTATCGAAACAACCGCTGAAAATGGGGAGCACGAGGGGAAGTTTCCCCTCGCATCCTTACACAGCGTCAGATCCTGCCGTACTTCGCCAGCCCTTCCTTGAGCGAACGCGCCTGCACGATGAGCTTCGCCTGCTCCAGTTCGCGCGTGTCGATCTCCTGCGACATTTTCAGCACGGCTTCCGCAAGCGCGCGCGGCACCACCACCACACCGTCGATGTCGGCGACGATGATGTCGCCCGGATTCACCTCGATGCCGCCGCACACCACCGGGATGTTCGCGCCCAGGGTCTTGAAGCGGCCCAGAGTGGTGCCCGGCGAGGCCGAACGCGAGTACACCGGATAATCGTAGTCGCGGCGGATTTCCGTGATATCGCGCACCCCGCCGTCAAGAATCGAACCCGCGAACTTGCGCGCGTACGCACCCGCGGTCATCAGCCCGCCCCACACGGCGACATCGGCTTCGCCGTTGATGCCGATCACCATCACGCTGCCCTCGGCCGCGGAGTCGATCAGGTCGAGCGCGTGCTGCGGCGGGACGAATTCCGTGGTCGGTCCTTCGAGGACGGTCACGGCGGGCCCGACCACGCGCTTTTCGTTGATGCGCGGCTTTATCGCGCTGTCCATGTAGCCGCGCTTGCCGGCAAGTTTGTCCACGGCATCGGCGACCGAGGCGGTCGCCACATCCTTGAAGCCGTTGACGATGTCTTTCAGTTCCATTTCGATTGCTCCTGGTAAGGATTCAACGCACCAGGATCACCGCGCGCGATCGCAGTCAGGACTGCATTCGCTTTCGCGCGGTTCACCCTATGCCGACTGAATTGCTGCCGGCGCCGCAAACGACGGCGCCGGGAATGTCCCTCAGGCCGCTACTTGCGCGCCTTGCTGGCGGTATCGACCGCGGCGAGCATCTTCGCGACCCACTCCTTGTTTCCCGGCTCGGATTCGAGCCAGGCCCGCACCGCCGGCTGCGTCACCTTGCGGAAGGCATCGATTTGCGCCGGCGTCAGTTCGGTCACTTCCATGCCGTTCTTCGCAAGCACATCCTTCGCTTCCAGGTCCTGGGCGCGGGTCATGTCGCGATGGATCTTCTTCGCCTTGTCCACGCCCTCGGTCACGGCCTTCTTCTCCGCGTCGCTCAGGCGGCTGAAAAAGCGATCGCTCACGAGGTAAGCGTGCAAGCTATAGACGTGGCCGTCCAGCGTCGCGTATTTCTGGTGCTGGTACAGGCTCGCCGCCATGATGTTGGTGACGCTGTTCTCCTGGCCGTCTACGGTCTTCTGCGCCAGCGCGGCGGGCAACTCGCCCCAGTCGATGGCGGACGCGCTCATTCCAAGGGACTCGACCAGTTTCACGAACACCGGGCTGGGCTGAACGCGCATCTTCATGCCTTTCATGTCCTCAGGCGTGCGCACGGTGCGCTTGGAATTGGTGAAGTGGCGGATGCCATTGTCGGCGTAACCCATCAGCCGCACACCGGTCTTCTTGCGCATGTCCTCGGCGAACTCGTTGCCGAACGGGCCGTCGAGGACCGCGTACGCCGTCGCGTGATCCGGAAACACGAAGGGCAGACCGAAGATGTTGAACGGCTTGTAGATCGTCGGTATGCCGCCGTCGTGCACGACGCCGAGCTCGATCGAACCCAGGCGCAGCCCTTCCAGCACCTGGTTGGCGTTGCCGAGTTGGCTGGCAGGGTAGAGCTCCACCTTGATCGATCCGTTGGTGGCCTTTTCGACGTGCTCCTTGAACGCGACCGCCGCCGCGTGCTTGGGCTGATCCGGTTTCCCCGGCTGGAAATGGGTGTACTTGAGCACTTTTGCGTCGGCCGCCACGGCCCCCGCACCTAGCGTCAACATGGCCGCGGCAAGCACGGCCCCGACAGTCTGCTTCAACATGACTCGTTCTCCTATTTATCTAGTGAGTGTAACCAAACAGTCCCGGCAGCCAGGTGGAAAATCCCGGCACCAGGGTCAACAACAACAAAACTACGAGCTGCGCGCCCAGGAGCGGCCAGAGTTCTTTGACCAGCGGCCCCATGGGCACCTTGGACACGATGGACGTCACGAACAGCAGCCCGCCCACAGGCGGCGTGATCATGCCCAATGTCAGATTCACGATGACGACGATGGCGAAATGCAGGGGATTGAGGTGCGCCACCTCGGCCAGGGGCGCGAGGATGGGGACCAGCATCATTACCCCCGGAAGAGGCTCGATGAAAATGCCGAACAGCAGCAGGAACACGTTGATGATGAGGAGCAGCGCGACCGGGCTGAGCTCCCATCCGACGATGTAGGCGGACACCGCCTGGGGAATCTGGCCGACGGTGAGCACCCAGGCGAACACCGCCGACATGGAGACGATGAGCAGCACCGACGACGTCATGAGCGAACTGCGAAACAGGATGCCCGGCAACTTGTCCATGGTCAGTGTGCCGTAGACGAACCTGCCGACGACGAAGGCGTAGAACACCGCCACGGCGGAGGCCTCCGTGGGCGTAAAGAAGCCGAAATTGATGCCGCCCAGAATGATGAAAGGCAGCGCGAGTGCCGGCAGCGCGCGCCAGGTGTTGACGAAGTATTCCTTCCATCCGGGGCGTTCGCTCGTCGCGCGATAGTTGCGCTTTCTGCTGATCCAGTGATTCACGATCATCAGCGAGCCCGAAATCAGGAAGCCCGGAATGACGCCGGCGAGAAACAGTCCGGTGACGGTGACGCTGTTGTCGGTCAGCGCGTACACGATCATGATGATCGAGGGCGGGATGATCGGTCCGACTATCGCCGTTGCCGCGATCAAGGCGGCGCCGTATTCCTGCGAATAGCCCGCCTTGCGCATCATGCGTATCAGCATGGCGCCCGGTCCGGCGGCATCCGCCAGCGCCGATCCGCTGATGCCGGAAAAGAAGGTCAGGGTCAGTATGCTCGTGTGTCCGAGGCCGCCGCGGATGTGGCCGACGAACTGGCTCGCGAATTTGAGCAGCACGTCGGTGAGCGCGCCGCCCGTCATCAGCTCGGCGGCCAGGATGAAGAACGGGATGGCGAGCAGGGGAAAGCTGTCCAGGCCGCTGAACATGTTTTGCGCGACCAGGAGCGGCGACAATCCGTCCCTCATCAGCAACGCGATCAAGCCCGCAAGTCCCATGGTAAAGGCGATGGGCACGCCCAATGCCATGGTGATGAAAAAAACCAGAATCAGCGCGGTGTTCACAGCAGCGCGGCGCTCGAATCGAAGTCCTCATCGCTGTCGAATGCCCGCTCGGATACGTAGCGGCGCAGTATGAACAGAAAGTGAACGATGGTGAGGACGCAACCGACGGGGATCGCCAGGTAGACCATGCCGAAAGAAATATTCATGATCGGCGTCTCCTGGTACCAGCCGAAGTCGGCATATTCGATGCCGATCCAGACCAGCACCCCGAGAAAGCCGATTACGATGCAGGCGATCAGGCCGCGCAGCAGACGCGCGCCCTTCGCGGGAAGCGCATCCTGCAGATTGTCCACCGCGATGTGCCCGCCGTAGCGCAGGGTGATGCCGGCGCCAATGAAGCACAGCCAGATCATCATGTAGCGCGTCAGCTCTTCCACCCAGCTGAACGAATGGTTGAAGACGTAGCGCGACACGACGTTGATGAACACCAGGGTCGCCATCACCGCGAGCAGAATGCACAGCGCCCAGCGATTGGCGGCGAGAAAGCCGCGCTCGATCGAATCGAGCAGCCGCATGGAGCCGCTTTTCGCGCCGATTTCCGATTTTCCTGTACTGGACACCCGTCCTCCCCCGCACCGGTGGTCTGCGACAGCCTGTGATCCCGACAATCGAGATTGCAGTTGGCACCATATCATATATCAGATATGAGATGCAAGATTGGGGTAGGCTTGCTATACTCAACTTATTGCCACCCGTGGATTGCACATGGTCACTGCGGCCAAGATCGAACGACCCAAATCCCTCACCGACATGGCTGTGGAGCGCATCCGCGCCAGCATCGTCGAGGGCGCGCTCGGCCTGGGCGGGCAGATATCGGAAGCGGCGCTGGCGCTGCAGTTGGGCATCAGCAAGACCCCGGTGCGCGAAGCGCTGCTGCGGCTGAAAGCTGACGGTCTGGTGGACATCCACCCGCAGCGCGGCACCTACGTGTTCAGCGTCGGCGGCGACGACGTGGTGCAGATCTGCCGCTTTCGCGAAATCCTGGAAGCCGCGGCGCTGGGCGAGGCGCTGGCCGCGGACCGCAAAGGGCTGATCGCGGCGCTGGAAGAGAACCTGCGCACCATGAAGGAAGCGCACCGCGCGGGCGAAGCGCGCGCCCTGCCCGAACTCGACGCCGAATTCCACGGCATCATCATGCAGCGCTCGAACAACGCCTATCTGCGCGACGCCTACCGCCTGATCGAACACAAGATCCACGCCCTGCGCTGGCGCCTTCCGGTCAACAGCGAACAGATCGAACACTGCCAGGCGAATCACGCGATCATCGTCAAACAGATACGCGAAGGCAAGCTCGGGCAGGCGCAGACGATATTGAAGCGCCACATTCGCGACACACAGGTCGCCTATTTGGAAGCCGGGGGCGTTACTCCGACCTGACGGCGACCCCGCTCGCCCCGATCAGGGGCGAGTCCGATACGGAAAGGTTCCTACACGTTGAAACGGAAATGCATGACGTCGCCGTCACGCACGATGTATTCCTTGCCTTCGAGCCGCATCTTCCCCGCTTCCTTCGCCCCCTGCTCGCCCTTGCAGGCGATGAAGTCGGCGTAGGAGATCACTTCGGCGCGGATGAAGCCGTGTTCGAAATCGGTGTGGATCACGCCCGCCGCCTGCGGCGCGGTCGCGCCCACCTGCACGGTCCAGGCGCGCACTTCCTTCGGCCCCACGGTGAAATAGGTCTGCAGTCCGAGCAGCGAGTAGCCGGCGCGGATCAGACGATCCAGCCCCGGCTCTTCCAGGCCCATGTCGGCGAGAAAAAGTTGCTTCTCTTCGTCCTCGAGATCCGCCATTTGCGCTTCTATCGCGGCGCAGATCGCCACCACCGGCGCGCCCTCGGCCTTGGCGTACTCTTCCACCCGCGCCAGCAGCGGATTGTCGCGGAAGCCTTTTTCATCGACGTTGGCGACGTACATGGCGGGCTTGGCCGTCATCAGGCACAGGGGTTGCAGCACCTGCTGCTCCTCTTTTGACAGCGCGAGGCTGCGCGCAGGCCGCGCCTCGTTCAGCACCGGCAGCACTTTTTCCATCACAGCCATGATGCGCTGCGCTTCCTTGTCACCGGACCGCGCCACCTTCGAATAGCGCGCCATGGTCTTTTCCACCGTCGCCAGATCGGCCAGCGCGAGCTCGGTGTTGATGGTTTCGATGTCGCTGATCGGATCGATCTTGCCGGAGACATGGACCACGTTGTCGTCGACGAAGCAGCGCACCACGTGCGCAATGGCATCGGTTTCGCGGATGTTGGCGAGGAACTTGTTTCCCAGGCCCTCGCCCTTGGACGCGCCTGCGACCAGGCCGGCGATATCGACGAACTCGACCACCGCAGGCAGCGTCTTCTGCGGATTCGCGATGGCCACCAGTTTCGCCAGCCGCGCATCGGGCACTTCGACGATACCGACGTTGGGTTCGATGGTGCAGAAGGGATAATTTTCCGCCGCGATGCCGGCTTTGGTGAGGGCGTTGAACAACGTTGACTTGCCTACGTTCGGCAGTCCGACGATTCCGCATTTGAGGGACATGGAATACCTTTACAAATCAATGCACCATCGAACCCAACGTCGGCATCGTCGAGCGGCCAAGCCCGCGAAGCAGCGTCAGTCGATGGTGGGGGGTAGTTGAGACAAAACCGCAAAACCGGAACGCTTTCTCAACGATTTTGTACTGATTTTGTCTTGGAAAAATGGCAATTGTAACCCTCACAGACGCTTTACTCCAAAGGCTTACGGCAACCGACGGTCGCATCCTCCGCGACAAGGTTTTGTGCGGATTTTGTCTCAAGACCAACAAGCGCAGCCGTACTTTCCTCGTGGCGACCAGGTTCAGAGGGTGGTGCAGGCGTGCGATCTTGCTCGGTAGAGCAGCGATACGAGATTCAACATTGGGTGGGTGCTGGCGAATAGCGCCATCGACCAGCGATGCGAAGACCTCAAGCTCGCCGCATAAAACTTAACTCAATTACATCAAAACCCATGAATTGAGTGCTCTAGTTCACGGCGTCGCAGGTAATTGCAACAAGCGATGCAATTTCGTCAGGTGACTTCTTGACGAAATCCCTGAAGACCATTTTTGCTAGATTCTTTGCCATCTGGATATTGTCTGTGGTCAAGCCGCCGGAGCTTGGTCTTAATGTGCTGAGCTTCTTCTGCGCATCAGCGTAGGTTCCGCCCGCGTCCCGATTTACCGCGAACGTATGCGCCATATTGGTCCATGCAGCACACGCTTGTTGCCCCGTTACCGCGTGGCTTTGCCCCTGCACAATAAATAGACCCACGACGAAAAACGCACCTTGAACCTTGCTGAAGCGTGTCATTTGATAAATTCCTTGCTTCTCTGGTTGTTAAAAACGAAATCCATGCAAATTTGTCGGCCGACTTCGCCGGCTGACTCCCAATTTGTAGCTTTCCGCACGCGGGTTTGAATTTCTCGGTTTAAGAAGATGCTACCTGGAGCATCTTCAACCTTCCTGAACTGTCCCTGCCAAAAACGCTGACCGTTTTCAATGTACGGCTTGCAGGTAGTTCGTATTCCCGCCGCCAACCTCATTGCGTCTTCAACGCTGACTTCTTGGGCAGCGTTGTCGGTAGAAAAAACGATAGCTATACAAGCAGCAGCGAATGGGGGGAAGAGCCTACGCATCTGAAATGCCAGCGTGGAGGCCACGACCAGTCAATTCATCGCGTCCATGCCGGATAGCGAAGGCCCCGCGTCTCACATAGTAATTTAAAGTCATACCGAATTCCTTGGCGTACGCGATTTCTAGAGAAAACGTTATCGGCATACGAAGCTGGATGGCATTTGCCTGTAATCAACGCGGCCTATTTGCCGTCCTCGCACACCATTGCAAGAAAGGCTACGCTCTCATCCTTGAAGTATTTTCCCTGCGTAACGTAATCGACCTTCTGACCAGCTTTAATCTGGGCAATTGCTGACTGATACGAACCTGTGCATTCACGGATCATCTCGCACATCGTCGATGATATTTTGTCAAAATCTTGCGTGCCCTTTCGATCCCATCGCCGTGGCTTCCTCCACATATCTCCCTCAAAGGTGGTCTTATAAAAGCCAGTCCCTTTGTCGCACCCAGTGACTTGTAGATCACTAAATTCAACCCCCCTTTGGCGGTCGATAATTTTCAATCCGATCTGAAAGCGATTATCAACAGTGATTTTCAGCGACGTCGGGTTTAGAGAATACGACTTGCCGCTTATCGTCGATTCAATTGCGGGAAGCCATTCAGCATATGCCGTTGAGCAGAAAGGCATAGCGAGAAGGGCAACGAGCAATAGTGATCGCGGTTTTGGTTGCACTATTGTTAGTCCTGTTCAATCTGCGATTCAAGCACACCATCTCCGCTAACAATATGGTGAGCGTAGGCTGAGTTGTTCGGAACGAACTTGCTCTCACCCAGTCCGATGGCGTATTCAATACGAATGCCAATGTCGTGATATACGCCGCCAGGTCGTAGCCGAGCAAGTTTTATAGAAACTCTACACCCAGGTGATAGCCCGTTCTTGCCGAACTTATCGGCAAGACCACAACTCGTAAAGCTATATTCAGGATTCGGATAAACATCAAACCGATTTAACACGCCAGAGAGCCCATTCTTGTAGCCCTTCGCAGGCAATGCAAACAGCACATTTCGATTGCCGCTTTTGATTCCATCGTCAATAGCCTCAATGTGCGCCCTTAGTTGAAGGTCCGTGAGTGATTCCACTGCAAACACTGATGCTGAGAATGTTGTTAAAAGCAATGCCAACGTGAGTGAGAGGCTTTTGCGGGACTTCATTTGACTGTTCCATGGTTAATATGAACGAATCTGAACGGATTGATTAGTGCGTAACGCCTTTTAGACCTAGACGTGGCGGTCAAAAGCGCCTTAAGAGAGTAGCAATTGGACAATTTGCTTGTCACCACGATTAGGGGCGAGCTCAAGAGCTGACTTTCCATCGGCGTTCACCAAATTCGCATCGACTCCCGCCTTAAGTAATCGACTTACTGTTACATAATTGCCGTTCCATGCAGCGTCATGTAGTGAAGGTGATTCGTCGGATTGATTCTGTAGCTTAAGCGCGACCTCAGGAAGGCCCTTACCGCAGTGCTTGCAGAGTATCGCTTCGGACTTTACGAGTTCAGCGCAGACGGGACACTTTCTTAGATCACCGTCGGCAATTGCCGCTTGATCAATTGCAACCTGATTCTTGCTGACGACCAGAGAAAGTACGATCCCCAATGGACCCAACAAAAATCCAATAACAAACCATCCAAAACCACTTCGACCTTTGTTTGCCGCCGCAACGGCGCATATGACGCCGCAAATGACCCAAAGGACGACCAGTTCTATAAGCCACGAGATAATGAACGACATTGATGGTCCTTAGGTTAGAGCAGAGTAGACCACTCTAGCGAACCGAGATTGTGTACAGACTGCAAACCCTTCGATAACAACTAGGCGTTTCGGAAAGGAATCTCACGAGTCATCGGGGCAAGCGTCGGAACTGGCCTTGTGGCTTGGGCCGCGAATCGGGAGGGAGCGGGTCCTGTGCGCCACTCACCTGTCGTTCGCGCCTTGCAGATAATGCAAATTGCCGAGGATGCAATTTGTTGGTTAGCCAGATGCGATCCTAGCGCTCGTGCGTTTGACGAGGCGCACACTGGCAATGCCGGACATGGGACTCGCGTATTCGACCGAGTCGACCGATTGCTCCATGATGAAAAGACCGAAGCCGCTCTCGCTCTCGCCGCTTAAGTCAGGCTGCACTTCGGCGGGCGGGGTAAAGGCTGCACTCGGATAGATCAGTTCGACTGCAAGCGCGTCGTCCGTGCGCGTGATGCGGCAGGTGAGTGTCGCGTTCCCGACCAGCAGCCGCGAGTATCGGATAATGTTGGTCGCCGCCTCGAAGCTGGCGAGGATCAGCGCATCGGCTGCCTCGTCGGGCAGGCTACCGGCGCATTCTGTGATGCAAGCGCGCAAGCCCCCCAGTCCTTCTAGGCTCCAGGGCAGGGTGAATACGAAAGGTTCGACGCGATCTTCGATGCGCCCGCGTAGCGCGCGACGCCGGGGATGAAGCTTGACCATCAGCGCGGTCAGGTCATCCGCCCCCGGTCCGCCGCCGGTAAATCGCCGCTGTTCCCCGCAAAGGGCATGCAGCATGGTGGCGGGCGGCAGGTCCGCCATACTGCCCGGCTCGATCAGACCACATAAACGCTCAAGCCCGAATTCCTCGCCCGCTGCGTTACGCGCCTCGGTGATGCCGTCCGAGAATACCAGCAGGCTGTCGCCCGGGCCGACGGCGAGGCTGGACTGGACATAAACCTCTTCGGCCAGGACCCCGATCGGCAGGTTGTCGCCCATGATGGCGACCGGGCGCGAATCGGCTCCGGTCGTCAACAATCCCTGCGTATGTCCGGCATTGACCCAGGTGAGCGTTCCCGCATCGAGATCGAAGCGGTACAGGGCAAGCGTGGCGAACGAGGAAAGCGCGATCAGTTGCGGCGTCAGCGCCCGGTGCATGGCATTGACGATTGCAGCTGGAGTCGGCAGGGCGCGGGCATTCTTTCCTGCGGCCAGCAGATCGACCAGTGCATTGCCGTAGGCGCTCATGATCCCTGCGCCCATCAGCGCCGCCGCAACGCCCTTGCCCATGACGTCGCCGACCAGAATTTCAAAGCAGTCCGGGGAAAAGCGGCGGAGTGCACAAAAGTCGCCGTCAATGCCCTGGGATGGCTCGGCATACGCGGCCAGCCACACGCCTTCGAAGGACGCAGGCAATTCGCCCCGCAGGGAACGCTGGAGGCTGGAGCCGATCCTGACCTCGCTCTGCCGCGCCTGCCACACCGCTTCGGCTGCCTGTTTGCGCTCGCCGATGTCCTCTTTTGCGGCGACGAAATGGGTTATCTGTCCATTTTCGTCTTTGATCCCGGATATGGCGGCGCTCTCCCACAGCAGTTCGCCATCCTTCCTGCGGTTGCTCAGTTCGCCGCGCCACTCGCCCCCTGCGGAAATCACCCGCCACATCTCGCGGTAGATCTCGGCCGGCGTGCGACCCGACTTCAGGATGCGCGGGTTGCGACCGAGGACCTCGGCAAGGGCGTAGCCCGTCTTCTTCTCGAACTGGGTATTCACGTATTCGATGTTGCCTGCCCGATCGGTGATCACGACCGAAATCGGGCTCTGCTCCACCGCGCGCGACAGCTTGCGCACCGTGTTCTCGGCCTGCTTGCGTTCGGTGATGTCTTCATGCGCGACGACGACGCGGGTCGCACCCTCACCCGAGAAGCGCGTTACCCGGCACTCGAACCAGCGCGCCCCCGAGGGAGAGTCGCAGGCTCGCTCCTCTATAAACTTATCGCGCTCGCCCGATATTACCGAGCGGATGCCAGCCGCGGTTGACGGCGATGATGGTCCCCTTCTCATCGAGGCCGGCCAGGTTGGCCGTAAGCGCATCCACCGTCGTGCGCGCGAAACGCTCCGATTCATGCAACGCCTCCTCGACCTCCTTGCTCTTTGTGATGTCTATGCAAAATCCGGTCAGGCTTTGTGGCTGACCCGCGTCATCGCACACCAGCTCACCATGACCAGCAATCCAGCGTGTGCCCCCTCCGGGAAGAACCACTCGATACTCTTGGACGAACGGCTTGCGATCACGGATTGCTGCTGCTACCTCCATTTCAGCTTTTTGTAGATCCTCTGGATGCAAGGCCGCTTTGAAAGTCTGGTAGCTTGCTTTGTTGTTGGAGACGTCCAATCCAAACAAACGGAAGAACTCAGCCGACCATTTTGTCTCCCCGGTCTTAAAGTTCCAGCTATATGCCCCCGCTTTGGCCGCCCGCTCGGCGAGTTTAAAATTTTCATTCGCCCTGCGTAATTCTTCTGCGCTCTCGACCAGCATTTCTTCTGCGTGCTTGCGCACGGTGATGATGTTGCCGATGCCGCGGTAACCGCAAAAGTGACTGTCTACGTCGAAATACGGAACCCCCGACACCTCAACCCAGCGGATATCACCGTCACCGACACGAATCTGGTACTCGAAATTCCTGAATGGCACGCGCGCGTCGAGTTGGGCAACGTGCGCTTCAATCATTGCTGGCGGATTAAGCGCATCCCCCTCCAGCAGGCTCGTGCGACTCTTGCCCAGCAACCGGCCCGGAGCCAGCCCATAGACCGCTTCAAAGTTGTCGGAAAAGTAGCAGAAACGGTACTTGGCATCAGTCTCCCAAAACCAGTCGGAAGCGCTCCTGGAAAAGTCACGCGAGCGCGCCTCGCTTTCGTGCAAGGCCGATTCGGTCTGCTTGCGCTTGGTAATGTCGGTCAGAACGAAACGCAGTTCTGGCGAGCCGTCAGCGACCGGGCTCGCGTTGGCTTCCAGATGCGCCCAAAATGGCGTACCGTCATACTTCACCATACGCAGCTCGAACGTCTGCGGCTTGCCTGACTCAAGAAGCTGCTTGCGATTGCTGTAGAAAACGTCCTGGTCTTCCCTGCGGATGAAGCGCGAAATCCGCTGGCCCACCAGTTTGACTCGGACCACGCCAAGCATCGTAGTGGCGGCGAGATTGGCTTTCAGAATCAGCCCTTTTGCGCTCATGCTGCAATAACCCACCGGCGCAAATTCGTAGAGGTTGAAATAGCGGTCCTGCAAAGCCTCCAGTTCGACCTGTCTGCGGCGCAGTTCCTCGTTTTGCAGCTCCAGCTCGATCTGATGCACGCGAAGTTCATGCAGCATCTCTTGTGCTGATTCGGACGAGAGAGTCCCTATGTTTTCACTCGACTGCGCTGCGCTTTCCTCGTCAATGGCTTCAGCCCGCTCGCGCAGCGCCCGCGATGAGCTGGCTAAAGCGTTGTCGCTATCGCGGGGGGGGGGGGGGGGGGGGC
>JAPLRD010000102.1 GCA_026399375.1 Pseudomonadota bacterium | reverse complement strand
TCGACGACCTGATGCAGACCGACGAAAAAGGGCGGGGCGTGATCAACATCCTCGCGGCCGAGAGCCTCATGGCCTCGCCCAAGCTGTATTCGACCTTCCTCCTGTGGATGCTGTCCGAACTGTTCGAGCATCTGCCGGAGGTGGGCGATGCGGAAAAGCCCAAGCTCGTGTTCTTCTTTGACGAGGCGCACCTGCTGTTCAACGAAGCGCCCAAGGCCTTGCTCGAGAAAATAGAGCAGATGGTGCGCCTGATCCGCAGCAAGGGCGTAGGCGTCTATTTTGTCACGCAAAACCCGCTGGACATTCCGGACAGCGTGCTCGGGCAGCTGGGCAACCGGGTGCAGCACGCGCTGCGCGCCTTCACCCCGCGCGACCAGAAGGCGGTGAAGTCCGCGGCAGAGACCATGCGCGCCAATCCGAAACTCAAGGTCGAGACCGCGATCACCGAGCTCGCGGTGGGCGAGGCGCTGGTGTCCTTCCTCGACGAGCAGGGCCGGCCGTGCATGGTGGAACGCGCCCTCATCGTGCCGCCGGGAAGCCGGCTCGGCCCGGTGACCCCGCAGGAACGGCAGCGCACCATCGAGAATTCGGTGATATTCGGCCACTACGAGCAGGCCATCGACCGCGAATCGGCCTACGAAAAGCTCAAGGGCCGGGCACAGGCGCGCCAGGGCGCGCCGGGCGCGGACGCGCAGAACGCCGGCACCGCCGGTTCGGGACAGACCGCAGGCGGCGGGATCATGGACGCGCTGGGCGGTTTGCTCGGCGGCACGACGGGTCCGCGCGGCGGCCACCACGAAGGCGCGCTGGAGTCGGCGGCGAAAAGCGCGGCACGCGCGATCGGCTCCCAGGTCGGGCGAGAAATCGTGCGCGGCGTCCTCGGGTCCATATTCGGCGGCGGCGAGCGCAGATGAGCGACATCCGCTGCGACGGCACGGCCTGCCCGGTTTCGCCGCAACGCGCCCGGTGACCGCTTCTTCCTATCGCGCCTGGGGCATCGCCCTGGCGCTCATCGGCGTCGTCGCGTTTTCGGTGCGGCCGGTCCTGATCAAGCTCGCCTATGCCTATGTCACCGATCCGGTCACGCTGATCGCGCTGCGCATGGTGTTTTCCCTGCCTTTTTTCCTCGCCACCGCCGTCTGGATGCGGTTTCGCACAGCGAAGAACGGCGCGGTGCAGGCCCCGCTTACGCGGCGCGATTGGCGTTCGGTTTTCATACTTGGATTTCTCGGCTATTACCTGTCGAGCTTTCTCGATTTTCTCGGCCTGCAATACATCTCGGCCGGTCTCGGACGGTTGATGCTTTTCCTGTATCCCACGATCACGGTGCTGCTCTCTGCCCTGTTCCTCGGCAAATACGTCAGCCGCCGCGACATCGTCGCGCTGGTGATATCCTACGCCGGGCTGGCGCTGGTGCTGTCCCAGGGCTTTTCCGGCGAGAACCGCAACCTGGCGCTCGGTGCTTTGCTCGTGTTCGGCGCAGCGGTGTCGTACGCGATCTACCTGGTCAACAGCAGCCAGGTGGTGCAGCGCATCGGTTCGATGCGTTTCACCGCCTACGCCACCAGCGTCGCGAGCCTGTTGTGCATCGTGCAGTTCCTGCTGTTGCGGCCGCTGTCGGCGCTGGACCTGCCGCTGCAGGTGTACGGTCTGGCGATCGCGATGGCGGTGGGATGCACCGTGCTGCCGGTATTCGTGACCTCCGAAGCGCTGCGGCGCATCGGCGCCAACCACGTGGCCATCATCGGCGCGGCCGGGCCGGCGACCACGATATTTCTCGGCTGGCTCGGGCTGGAAGAAAGCATGACCCTGCTGCAGATTGCAGGCGCCGTGCTGGTGCTCGCAGGCGTATTGTTGGTAACGACCAAACCTAAGAACTAAGAGGCCATTTCAGAATTACCGAAATGGCCTCCGATTTAGGGGAGCACGAGGGGCCAAGGAAGGGGAGGGACCCTTCCTTTCCCTCCCGGGCCCCGAAGGAAGTCCCCGTAGGGGATATCCCCTCGTTTTGTAATTGGCTTAAACCAAGGAGACAAGAGATGGATATGGGAATTCGCGGCAAGACCGCATTGGTTTGCGCATCGAGCAAGGGCCTGGGCCGCGCCTGTGCGTTCTCGCTCGCGCGCGAAGGGGTGAACCTGGTCATCACCGCCAGGGGCAAGGAAGCGCTGGAGAAAACGGCGGAAGAGATCCGCGCCGCCACCGGAGTCAAGGTCGTCGCGGTCGCATCCGACATCGCCACCGAAGCCGGCCGCGCCGCGGTGCTCGCCGCCTGCCCGCAACCGGATATCCTGGTCAACAACGCGGGCGGCCCGCCGCCCGGGGATTTCCGCAACTGGAACCGCGACATCTGGATCGCCGCGCTGGACATGAACATGATCGCGCCGATCGAAATGATCAAGGCCACCGTGGACCACATGATCGCGCGCAAATTCGGGCGCGTGGTCAACATCACCTCGAGCACGGTCAAGGCGCCGATCGAAGCGCTGGGACTCTCCAACGGCGCGCGCGCCGGCCTCACCGGATTCATCGCCGGCATCGCGCGCAAGACCGTCGCGCACAACGTCACCATCAACAACCTGCTGCCCGGGCCGTTCGACACCGACAGGCTGCGCTCCAATTTTGCGAACCTGGCGAAGAGCCGCGGCGTCAGCGTCGACGTCGTGCGTCAGGAGCGCATGAGCCAGAATCCGGCCGGCCGACTCGGCGACCCCGCCGAATTCGGCGACGCCTGCGCCTATCTGTGCAGCGCGCAGGCCGGCTTCGTCACCGGACAGAACTTCCTCATCGACGGCGGCGGTTATCCGGGGACGTTTTAGGGAGAGTTTCAGAACGAAAAATTCAGGAATTGTCATTCCGAGTCCCCCTCCGGGGATAAACTTCGCGAGGAATCTGCTTTTGAATAAAACAAGAAGCAGATTCCTCAGCCTCCGGCTTCGGAATGACAGTTAATTCTGGAACAGCCTCTTGGTCTGGTTCTCGGGAACACTGGTGTTCGTCACCTTCACGGCGCGTCGCGGTAGATTTTTCCGCGTGCACGTACCGGATCCAGCAGCGACAGGTCGCCGGACGCGACCTGGTATCCCTTCGGGTAGGGCGGGCGCGCTTCCCTGCCCAGCCCTGCGAGCACGCGATCGTGCTGGTAATAGCAGGCCATCGTTTCCATCGCCAGGCGGTTCATGAACGACGGCGCCTGCGCGCGTATTTCGCCGACCAGCGTTTTCCGCTCGACTTCCTCCAACTCTGCGAATCCCCGCGCCCACCGCTCGTGCGAGCGCCGGTCGAGTTCGTCCAATTCCTGGCGCAACACGGGCAGGGCATCCGGCGCCTCGGCCGCCAGGTAAGCAGGCACGCCGACCTCGGCCGCGCCCGGCATGCGAGCGTCGGCGCTCGGCGGCACGATCATGTTGAGCACGATGTCCAGCATCGCACGCAGTCCGGGATCGGCGATATCGAAGTCTTTGCTCATGTCTTTGCTCAATCGAACAGATTGGCGAGGCGCTGCTTCATCGCGTCGGCGATGTAGAGCGCCATCGCCTGTATGGTCGGCGTCGGATTCACGCCGGCGGAGGTCACGAACACGCTGCCGTCGATGATGAAGAGGTTCTTCACGTCGTGGCTGCGCCCCCAGGAATTGACCACCGAGCGTGCAGGGTCCGCGCCCATGCGCGCCGTGCCCAGCATGTGCCATCCCGTCTGGCGCACGGGAGCTTCGTGGTAGATGTCCCAGGCGCCCGCGGCCTGCATCACTTCGGTGCCGCGCGCTATGCCGTGGCGCAGCATGCGCTCGGTGTTTTCGCTCAATCGGTAGGTGATCTTCGGCGCCGGAATGCCGTTCGAATCCTTCAGCGTGGGATCCAGCGTGACGGTATTGGTTTCCTCGGGAAGGTCTTCGCAGCAGATGCCGACACCGATCTGGCGGCCGTAGCGGCGGGCGAAGGCCTCATGGTGCCCCTCGCCCCAGGGAATGTCGCCGCGGGCGACTCCAATGCGCGCAGTCGCAACCGGGCCGAGGCCGCGCGTGACCTGCATGTTGTAGCCGCGCACGAAGCCGCGGCTCGCGT
>JAPLRD010000048.1 GCA_026399375.1 Pseudomonadota bacterium | reverse complement strand
GATGCGGTTCATCTTGTTGATGGTCTCGATCATGTGCACCGGGATGCGGATGGTGCGCGCCTGGTCGGCGATCGAGCGCGTGATCGCCTGGCGGATCCACCAGGTGGCGTAGGTCGAGAACTTGTAGCCGCGGCGGTATTCGAACTTGTCCACCGCCTTCATCAGGCCGATGTTGCCTTCCTGGATCAGGTCGAGGAACTGCAGGCCGCGGTTGGTGTATTTCTTCGCGATCGAGATCACCAGGCGCAGGTTGGCCTCGGTCATTTCGCGCTTGGCGCGGCGCGCCTTGGCTTCTCCCGTGGACATCTGCTTGTTGATGTCCTTCAGGTCCTTCAGCGGGATGCCGATCTTGGCCTGCAGGTTCAGAAGCTTCTGCTGGTTTTCCATGATCGCCGGCTGGTAGCGCGCGAGCTGCGTGCTGTACGGATGGCGCGCGCCGATTTCGTTGCCCACCCAGCGCAGGTTGGTTTCGTTGCCCGGGAACACCTTGATGAAGTGCGGCCGCGGCATGTTGCTCTTGGTCACGCACAGCTGCTGGATGTGGCGCTCGTAGCGGCGCGCTTCCTCCACCAGGCCGCGCAGGGCGTCGCACAGGCGCTCGACGATGCGCGCCGAAAACCGGATGTTCAGCAGTTCGGCTGAAATCTTGTCGCGGACCTTCAGGTACTCCTTGCTGCGCGAGCCGTGCTTCACCAGCGCGGTCTTTTTCTTCTCGAACAGCCGGTGGATGACGGCGAAGCGCTCCAGCGCGTCCTGCTTGAGTTGCTGCAGGCTCGCGGTGATGGCGGCGTTCTGCGCTTCCTCGTCGAGTTCCTCCTCCTCCTCGACCGGCGCTTCGGCCATTTCCGCGATCGGTTCGTTCTTGGCGTTCGGGTCGATGAGTCCGTCGACCAGCTCGTCGACGCGCATCTCGTCGCGCGACACCTTGGCGGCGAGGGCGAGGATTTCGGCGATGGTGGTCGGGCAGGCGGAAATCGCCTGGATCATGTGCTTCAGGCCGTCTTCGATGCGCTTGGCGATCTCGATCTCGCCTTCGCGCGTGAGCAGTTCGACCGAACCCATCTCGCGCATGTACATGCGCACCGGGTCGGTGGTGCGCCCGAATTCCGGGTCGACCGTGGACAGCGCGGCCTCGGCTTCTTCTTCGGCGTCTTCGTCGGGGACGACGGCCGGCGCGTTTTCCGAGATCAGCAGCGTTTCAGCGTCAGGGGCCGCGTCGTAGACCTGGATGCCCATGTCGCTGAACGTGGTGATGATGGATTCGATCTGCTCGGCATCCACCAGGTCGTCGGGCAAATGGTCGTTGATTTCCGAATAGGTCAGGAAGCCGCGTTCCTTGCCGAGCTTGATCAGGTTCTTCAGCCGCGTGCGCCGCGCTTCGACGTCCTCGGGCTTTTGCTCGCCCTTGCGCAGGTCCGCCTTCTGCTTTGCCGTGAGCTTCGCCGCCTGCTGCTTGGCGATCTGCTTGGCGATCAGCTTGGCCGATTGCGTCGCGAGCGCCGCTGCCGTCTCCGGCTTTGCAGCTTTGCCCTTGGCGGGCAGCTTCGCTTGAGCGACGGCCTTTTCCGCCGCCTTGGGTTTGCCCGCATGCGCCTTCGCCTCGGGCTTGTGCGCGGGTTTGTGCGCTGGCTTGGCCTGGGACTTTGCCGCAGGCTTGGCTGCGGGCTTGGCCGTGGGTTTCGATTTCACCGCAGGATGCGCCTTCTTCGCCGCAGGCTGGTCCTTTTTCCTGGCCGGGGCCTTCACAAGCGCGGGTTTCTTTTTCGCCGGCGCGGCGCTGCTGTGCGCGGCCTTCGGCCTGCCGCCCTTCGCCTTGGATGCCGCGACGGGCGTCTTCGCTTTGATCTGCTTGGCCTTGGCTTGATTTGCTGCCATGAACTTATCCTAAGTCGGTGAAGTATTGGAAAAAAGCCGCGGATTATACCATAGTGCGGCCGCTGCCCGGGCGCTGGTCCAGCGCCGCGAGGCGCTTGGTCAAAACATTCATCAGCTCGACGTCTTTGGCGCCGAGCGCGCCCTCCTTGCCCTTGCGCTGCAGTTCATTCAATTGTTCGTGAATGCGCTGGCGCTCGAGCCGGGGCAGGGCATCGCGAAATTCGCCCTCGGCCTGCTCGGGTGTCAGGCCGAGCACCATGAGCTCGGACCGGACCTGCTTGATCAAGGTTTCGTACGGACTGCCGCGAAAGTGGTCGAACAGCATCACTTCCGAGCTGCGGTCCGGATCGCCGCGCACGTATTCGCCCAGTGCGAGCAGGGCCTTCGCCTCGGCGTTGTCGCCGCGGATGTTCTCCTCTGTCAACTCCGAAGCAAGCGCCGGTTTGACTAAGACACACTCGAGCAGCCGCAGTTCGAAGCTCTTTACCGACGCGCGCTCGACCTTGGCCGGCGCGGGCCGCTGCCACCTTCCCTGCTCGGGCTGGCTGCGGCGCAGCTCGCACAGGCGCTCGACTTCCTGCTGCGTCATGCCGGCGATGTCCGCTATCTGCTTCAGCAGCTGCAGCTGCAGCCCCGGCGCGGCCACGCTTTTCAGCAGCGGCTTGGCCTCGTGCACCAGGCGCGAGCGCCCCTCCATGGTGTTGGTGTCCACGCGCGCGCGCAGCTGCGAGAGCAGGTAGGCCGAAAGCGGCTCGGCGTTTGCGACCATCTCCTCGAACGCCTCCTTGCCCTTGGCGCGCACATAGGTGTCCGGGTCCTCGCCTTCGGGCAGGAACAGGAAACGGATCGCTTTTTGATCCAGCGTCGCGGGCAGGCCCACTTCCAGGGCGTGCCAAGCGGCTTTTCTGCCAGCCGTGTCGCCGTCGAAGCTGAACACGATCTCGTCGGTCTGGCGCATCAGCTTCTGCACATGCGTGGGCGTGGTCGCCGTGCCAAGGGTCGCGACCGCGTATTCCACGCCGTGCTGCGCCAGCGCCACCACGTCCATGTAGCCTTCGACCACCAGCACGCGGCCGGCGTCGCGTATCGCCTGGCGCGCCTGCGGCAGTCCGTAGAGTTCGCGCCCTTTCTCGAATAGCGGCGTCTCCGGCGAATTGAGATATTTCGGCTCGCCCGCTCCGATGACGCGCCCGCCGAAGCCGATGACGAAGCCGCGCTGGTTGATGATGGGAAACATGATGCGGTCGCGGAAACGGTCGTAGCGGCGTTTGTTCTCGCCTTCGATGACCAGGCCGCAGTCGCGCAGCGACTTGTCCGCGTAATCGGGGAAGACGGCCTGGAGGTTCTGCCATCCCGCGGGTGCGTAGCCAATGCCGAAGCGCGCCGCGATCTTTC
>JAPLRD010000373.1 GCA_026399375.1 Pseudomonadota bacterium | reverse complement strand
TGATAGGCCAGGCGCCGCGCGTGGCGGCGACGCGCTCCGACCAGGGCGCGCGCGGTATCGACGGGCTGGACCCGGGCACCAGGCGCGCATAGGTGTTGACCACGATCATGTACTGCAGCGTCGCGATCAGTCCGGGGATGATGGCGGCGACGAACAGCGCGCCCACCGACTGCTCGGTGTAGACCGCGTAGATCACGAGGATGATGGAGGGCGGGATCAGGATGCCCAGCGTGCCCCCCGCGGCCAGCGTACCCGTGGACAGGGCCGGCGAATAACCGGCCTTGCGCATCTCCGGCAAGGCCACCTTGGACATGGTCGCCGCGGTGGCAAGCGAGGAACCGCAGATCGCGCCGAACGCGGCGCAACCGCCTATGGTGGCCATGGCCAGCCCGCCGCGCATATGGCCGAACCAGGACAGCGCAGCCCGGAACAGGCGCGAATTCATGCCGCCGTGACTCGCGAACTCCCCCATCACCAGGAACAGCGGCAGTACCGCGAGCGAGTTGTTGGCGAACTTCGAGTAGGTCATGGTCTTGATCGCGCTCAACAGCGGCATCCAGCCGTTGATCGCCGCATAGCCGAGGCCGCCCACCAGCAGCATGGCGCCAGCCACCGACATGCGCAGCGCGATGACCACCAGCGCACCCGCGAACATCAGCAATCCGATATCGAAACGTTACAAGTGAATCTCCCTGTTTTTCTTTGGCGGACGAGTTCAGCCGAAGGTGTGCGCATCGGTAGCGGAGCCAGCGCTGCGCCCGGCGGCGCGCATCCCATGCTCCCAGGCGACGAACAGAATGACGGCGATCCACAGGACGCAGGCGACACTCCCCGCGGCATACACCATCCACTCGGGCAGGTTGAGGAACATGCTGCGATTGTCGCGGGTGTAGGCCGAAACCCCGCCCACCATCAGGCGCCAGGTGATGACCGCGGCGACCAGCGCGAACGCCACGTTCATGAACGAGTCGAGAAAGTGGTTTGCGCGCCTGGGCAGGGGGCGCGTAAAAAAATCCACCATCACATTGCCGCCGTGCAGATGGCAGTAGGGAAGGAAGGCGAACACCAGAATCCCGGTGAGCTGGTCAACGATCTCGGTATCGCCCAGGATCGGATAGCCGAACTGCGCGCCTACGACCGAGCCCATGATCACCACCATGATGATGACCAGGGCCACGCCGCCCACCAGTGCCAGACCGCGGCACACCTTGTCCAGGCGCTGGCGCGCGCTGCTTACGCTGCCGACCGCTACAGTCTCGCTGCTCATATTCTCTCCCGTCCGTCCCTTGCTACTTGCGGCCGTACTTGGCCGTCAGCGCCAGGAAATCGTCGAACATTTTCTGCCCCGGCAGGCCGCGCTTGTCCGCCTCGGCGACCCAGAGCTTGTACACCGGTGCCACGGCCGCGCGCCATTTGGCCAGTTCCTCCGGCGTCAACGAGTAGAGCGTGTTGCCGGCGTCGGTGATGGCCTTCTTCGCCGGAATGGTGAGCTCGTCGATCTTCTTCGCCACGCCGGTCGAATAGGCGACGCCGATGTTGTCGTCGATCACCTTCTTCAGATCGGCCTGCAGCTTGTCGTAGGAGGCCTGACTCATGAGCGACATGATCGGGTTCTGGTACAGCGGCGTCTCCATGTGGAACTTGGTGACTTCCTGCAGCTTGTACGGGGTCATGATGGCCCAGTTGATGGTCATGCCGTCCAACTGGCCGCGCTGCAGGCTTTCGTAGACTTCGGGCAGGGCCACGCCGACCGGCGTGCCGCCGAGGATCTTGACCGCCTCGCCGACGAAACGACCCGGAACGCGTATCTTCATGCCGGACAGATCGGCCGCCGTCTTCACCGCCTTGTTGCGAGTGTGCAGCACCGCCGCGTCGGTGGAGTGGATGTGGATGATCTTCAGGCCCTTGAACTCATTGGCCATCAGGTATTTCTGTATCCACTCAAGCACCGCCGGGGTCTGGCCGGCCGAGGTGCCGACGTTGACGAAGGGCAGTTCCGTCGCCTGCAGCAAGGGAAAGCGGCTGGGCGTCGCGCCCGGGATGGTGATCACGATGTCCACCACGCCGTCCTCGACCTGCTGGATCAGGTCGCTCACCTTGCCGCCGAGCTGCATGCTCGGATAGAACTCCATCTTCAGCCGGCCCTTGGACTCCTTGTTGATTTTCTCGATCAGCGGCAGCATGTGGTGCACGGCTTCTGGCGCCTGCGGGCCCGAGAACGAATGCACTTTCAAAATGATCGGCTGCTGCGCCAGCGCGCTCACGGATACGGCCAGGGTTGCAACGGCAGCCAACGCGAACCTCTTCATCGATTTTCTAAACATGGTGTCCCCCTCAGAGTGAAAAATAATTCAAGTGCTTGCGCCCGCTTTCATCGATTGCCTCTGCGTAACCCGCATCGGCATAGCGCATGATGCCGAGCGAGGTATCGTTGTCCAGCGTCAATTTCAGCCGCTGCTCCGCCTGCGGCGTACCGTCGGCGACCAATGTTACGCCGGCGCTGGTCATGTAGCCGCTATAGCCGCCTCCGCCCGAATGGATTGCGACCAGGTCGGCCTGCGAGGAACAGGTGATCATGGCATTGAGCAGCGGCCAGTCGGCGATCGCGTCCGAGCCGTCGCGCATGTTCTCGGTCATGATGTTGGGGTGCGCCATCGCGCCCGCGTCCAGGTGGTCGCGCGTGAAGGCGACCGGCGCCGAGAGCACGCCCTCGGCGACCATGCGGTTCACCGCGAGCGCGAGTTCGG
>JAPLRD010000388.1 GCA_026399375.1 Pseudomonadota bacterium | reverse complement strand
CCCCGGTCTGCGGAAAAATATCGTGCGAGTGCGAGAACCCGGGCAGGTTGCCAAGCAGCACGCGCTGCGGTTTGAGCGCACCCTTGGGCGGCCCGGTGGTGCCGCTGGTATAGACCAGCAGCGCCGCTTCCTCGGCCGGCGTGTCGATGCAGGCAAACCGGGCGGAAGCCTTGGCTAGCAGCGTTTCCCAGGCGTGGGTGCCCGACTCGCGCGCGCCCTCCACGCCGATCACATGCGAGAGCGCGGGCAGCCGCTCGCGGATCGGCCACAGATTGGCCAGCGATGCGCCATCTACCAGAGCGACCACCGTTTCGCTATCCTGCAGCCGGTATTCGAGCGCATCGGGTCCGAACAACACCGACAGCGGCATCGCCACCGCGCCCATCTGGTAGCAGGCGATGTGGGCGATGACCGTCTCCGGACGCTGCGGCAGGATGATCGCTATGCGATCGCCGCGTTTCACACCGAGTGCGGCCAGCGCGTTCGACAACCGGTTCGCCTGCTGCTGAATGTCCCAATAAGTGTAGGCCGCGGTGGCGCCGTCTTCGTCTTCCCAGTACAGCGCAAAGCGGTAACGATCGATCGCGTGGCGACCGCAGCAAGCCCAGCCCATGTTGAAGCGCGCCGGCACCTCCCACCTGTGGCCTTGATAGATTTCCTGGTAGCGGTCCTGCATGGTCTCCTCCTTGCACCGATCTTGATCAGTCGTAGTGATAGCGGCAGGCAATGACAATCAGGTCATCACCGTCAACTCTATAAACCAGCCGGTTGGCCTCATCGATGCGGCGCGACCAGAACCCCGCGAGGTTTTCCTTCAGAGGCTCCGGTTTGCCGATACCGTCGAAGGGCGAGCGCAGACAGTCCTTGATCAGACTGTTGATCCGCTTCAAGGTCTTGCGATCCTGCCCCTGCCAGTACTGATAGTCCTCCCAGGACGCCAGCGTCCAGGTGATACGGCTAGGCATCGGTCAGTTCATGTTGCGTCAGCTTGCCTTTGCGGTATTGCTCGATGGATCGGGCCAAATGCGCTGCGTTAGCAGGCGACTTCAGTAGATGGACGGTCTCCATCAAACTGTTGAAGGTGTCCAGCGACATCACGACCGCATCCGGTGCATCGCGCCGTGCGATCACCGTGTAGTCCGCGTCTTCGATCACCTGATCGATGACGGCTTTGAGGCTGTTGCGTGCCTCGGAGAAATTGACGACGCGCATAGTTTTTGACCTGTGCTATTTATTGCACAAGTTTAAGCTGCGGCGCCTTCCTTTGCAATACTGCTCTAGTCTTGGGTTGGAGGAGTAATCTTTCTTGCTTGGGCGAGAATCGTGGTCTGTCCGTCTTTTTGCTAACTCTATACGATAATCATGATTGCGTTTGGTATTACCAAATGCAATAATAACGCATGTTTAGCAGGCTCTACTGGCAACAGTGCATAGAGGCCGCCTGGCGCCGTCGCCCGGTGATCTGGCTGTCCGGAGTGCGCAGAGCGGGCAAGACACAGTTGTGTCTGTCGCTGCCGGATATCGACTATTTCGATTGCGAACTGCCAAGCGTGCGACGCCGCCTGGAAGACCCGGAGCTGTTCCTGCGCGATCTTGCCGGGCGCCGGATAGT
>JAPLRD010000378.1 GCA_026399375.1 Pseudomonadota bacterium | reverse complement strand
TCCACCGATACCATGGATTTTGTGGCGCAGTACCTCGGGATGGCGCCGATCGCCGTGTACGAGGTCGCGAGTTTCTACAACATGTACGACCTGGCGCCGGTAGGAAAGCACAAGGTCACTGTCTGCACCAACCTGCCGTGCGCGCTTTCCGGTGGAGTCGAAGCTGCGGAGCACTTGAAGCACCGCCTCGGGGTCGGGTTCAACGAGACCACCGCCGATGGCCGCTTTACGCTGAAAGAGGGTGAATGCATGGGCGCCTGCGGCGATGCGCCGGTCCTGCTAGTGAACAACCGGCGCATGTGCTGTTCCATGTCGAACGAAAAGCTGGATCAACTGCTATCGGAGCTGAAGTGATGCTCGACTACGGTCCAGACGCCATCCTGATGAAGGGCCTAGACGGCTCGAACTGGCACCTCAAGGATTACGAGGCGCGCGGCGGTTATAGCGCGCTCAAGAAAATCATCAGCGAGAAGATTTCCCCCGAGGCGGTGATCGCCGAGGTGAAGAAATCGGGGCTGCGCGGCCGCGGCGGCGCGGGTTTCCCGGCGGGGTTGAAATGGAGCTTCATGCCCAAGCAGTACACCGGGCCCAAGTACCTCGTGTGCAATACCGACGAAGGCGAGCCCGGCACGTTCAAGGACCGCGACATCATCCGCTACAACCCGCACATGCTGATCGAAGGCATGCTGATCGGCGCCTATGCGATGGGCATCGCCACCGGCTACAACTACATCCACGGCGAAATCTGGGCCGAATACGAATTGTTCGAAGAGGCGCTCGAAGAAGCGCGCGCCGCCGGTTACCTGGGCAATAATATCCTCGGCACCGACTTCTCGTTCCAGTTGCACGCCGTGCATGGCTACGGCGCCTACATCTGCGGCGAAGAGACCGGCTTGCTCGAGTCGATCGAGGGCAAGAAAGGCCAGCCGCGCTTCAAACCACCGTTCCCGGCGAGTTTCGGCCTGTACGGCAAGCCGACCACTATCAACAACACCGAAACCTTCGCCGCCGTGCCCTGGATCATCAACAACGGCGGCGATGCCTTCCTCGCGCTGGGCCGGCCCAATAACGGCGGCACCAAGCTGTTCTCCATCTCCGGCCATGTCAATCGCCCCGGCAACTACGAACTCAAGCTCGGAACGCCGTTTGCGACCCTACTCGAGATGGCGGGCGGGATGCGCGGCGGCAGGAAGATCAAGGCGGTCATTCCGGGCGGTTCCTCGGCACCGGTCCTCCCCGGCCACATCATGATGGAGACCGACCTCGATTACGACTGCATCTCCAAAGCCGGATCCATGCTCGGTTCGGGCGCGGTCATCGTCATGGACGAAACCACCTGCATGGTGCGCGCTCTGGAGCGTCTGTCGTATTTCTATTTCGAAGAGTCCTGCGGACAGTGCACGCCCTGCCGCGAGGGCACGGGCTGGATGTACCGCGTGGTGCACCGCATAGAGCACGGGAAAGGGCGGCAGGAAGACATCGAACTGCTCACCGACGTGGCCAACAACATC
>JAPLRD010000293.1 GCA_026399375.1 Pseudomonadota bacterium | reverse complement strand
CGCCTTTGCTGTGGCCATGCGCTGTGTCGACCACGATGGCGTCCACGCCTGCGCGCACCAAGGCCTCGACACGCTCCTCGGTGCCCTCGCCCACGCCCACGGCCGCCCCGACCAGCAGCTTGCCTTGCTCGTCTTTGCTGGCATGCGGATGCTCTGTCGCCTTGAGGATATCTTTCACCGTCACCAGGCCGCGCAGCTCAAATGCGTCGTTCACCACCAGCACGCGCTCGAGGCGGTGTTTGTGCAGAAGTGCGCGCGCCTCCTCCGGACTCGCGTCTTCCTTGACGAAAATCAGGCGCTCGCGTGGAGTCATGATCGCGCGCACCGGCGCGTCCAAATTGGTCTCGAAGCGGTAGTCGCGGTTGGTGACGATGCCGACCACCCTGCCCTGATCGACCACCGGGAATCCCGATACCTTGTGCTGCTGCGTCAGCGCAAGAAGTTCCCGCACAGTGATGTCGGGCGTGACCGTCATCGGGTCGCGCAACACGCCGGTTTCGAAGCGCTTGACTTTCAGCACCTCGGCCGCCTGCGCTTTGGGGTTGAGGTTCTTGTGGATGATGCCTATGCCGCCTTCCTGGGCGATGGCGATCGCGAGACGCGATTCGGTCACCGTATCCATCGCCGCGGATACCAGCGGGATGCTCAGTCTTATCTTGCGCGTCAGCCATGTGGTGAGAGAAACGTCGCGCGGCAGAACGGTCGAATGGGCGGGGACGAGCAGGACATCGTCGAAGGTCAGCGCTTTTTGAATGACGCGCATAGCAAAACTCCTGGCCGCAAAGCGATATTATACGCGCCTGTCCGGTGAGGGTAAATATTGCCCGGCCATCTCGGGCCCAGGTGCCGACGCCAATATGGCGGCAACCCGATTCTGCTACCCTGCAAGGTTCAAAGGTGAAGGAAACAACGCATGGATCGTCTCCAACAGCGGCTGCGCATGCTGCCCTCCGAAGTGCTGAAAGGCATTCGCCGCGGCCTGGAAAAGGAAAGCCTGCGCGTGCGGCCGGACGGCATGCTTGCCGCGACGCCGCATCCGGCCGGGCTGGGCTCGGCACTTACGCACCCGCACATCACCACCGACTTCAGCGAATCCCAGCTGGAACTCATCACGGGCATACACACCGATGTCGATGCCTGCCTCGCGGAACTCACCGAAGTCCACCAGAATGTCTACCAGCATATCGGTGACGAATTGCTGTGGTGTACCAGCATGCCCTGCGGCCTGCCGGCCGATGACGCCATTCCCATCGGCGAGTACGGAAACTCCAATCTCGGCCGCGCCAAGACCATATACCGGCAGGGCCTGTCGCATCGCTATGGCCGGCGCATGCAGACGATTTCAGGCGTGCATTACAATTTCTCCATACCCGAGGCCGCTTGGCCGATCCTGCAGCGCGTCGATGCGGACAAGTGCTCCGCAAGTATCTATCAGACCCAAGGGTATTTCCACCTGATACGCAATTTCCGGCGTTATTCGTGGCTGCTGCTGTATCTGTTCGGCGCATCGCCCACGGTGTGCCGCACTTTCGTCGCCGGACGCAATCACGGGCTGCAGGAGCGGAGCACCGGAACCATGTTCCTTCCCGGGGCGACATCGCTGCGCATGGGGCCGCTGGGGTATCAGAGTGATGCGCAGGCATCGCTGGCGGTCAGCTTCAACAGCCTGAAGAGTTATGCGAATTCGCTCAACGGCGCGCTGACCCGGTCCTATCCGCCCTACGAAGCGATCGGCTTGCGCGACGGCGACGATTACCGGCAACTGGGCACCAGCCTGCTGCAGATAGAGAACGAATTCTACGGAACCATCCGGCCCAAACCGCGGTTTCGTTCGGGCGAACGCCCCCTGTGGGCGCTGGGCGAGCGCGGCGTCGAATATGTCGAGGTGCGGTGCATGGACAACGATCCGTTCTCACCCATAGGCATCGCCGCTCCGACCATGCGTTTTCTCGACATTTTTCTGCTGCATTGCCTGCTCGACGACAGCCCTCCGGATACGCCTGAGGAAATCGCGGCGATGTCGCGCAACCAGCACCGGGTGGCGGAACGCGGCCGCGATCCCGAACTCCTCCTGGAATGCAGGGGCCGGGAGCTTGCGCTGCCAGACTGGGGACGCGATCTCCTGCGTGAATTCGAACCCATCGCCGCCGCGCTGGACGACGCGCACGGCAAGGGAGACTACCGCGAAGCGCTGTCGACGGCAGGTGGCGCGCTGTCCAATCCGGATTCGACGCGATCGGCGCGGGTACTGGAGGAGATGGAGCGCACGAGCGACAAGTCCTACGTGGCGTTCGCCCGTGCCCAGTCGGCGCAGCACCGGCGCACGCTGATACAGCTGCCGTTCAAGGCCGAGACCCAAGCCCTCTATGCGCGCATGGCCGAAGAGTCGGTCGCGGCGCAGGCAAGAACCGAGGCTGCGGACAGCGTGCCGTTCGAAACCTACCGCCAGGAATATCTGTCCCGCGATCTGCTCAGCGGCGCGCTGCTGCGCTCCATGAACTGAAAGGATTACTTTCGCAGCCCCGCATCACGCACGCAGGGCGCCGCCGCAGGAAGATCCGTTGCCGGCGGTGCAGCCGTAGCAATGGTCGCGCACCGAAACCGGGTTGCCGGCGAGATCGCGACCGATCAGGTCGGACAGGTGCGGCCGTTTTTTTCCCTCGATCACCAGCGGCAGCCCGAGCATCTGGTTGAAATCGCAGTCGTACACGTAGCCCTGCCAGTCGACGGACAGCAGGTGCCGGCACATCACCTGCTCCAGGTTTGAATCGCTGTGAGCGCACTTGAGCAGCGCCATGTACGCGCTGAACGTTCCCTTGGACACCAGAGTCGATCCGAAACGCTGGATCGGCATATTGGCGAGCGTAAAGAGCCGCGTGAAGCGAACGCCGAAACGGCTTCCCAGGTCCGCCTTGTAATCGAGTTCCAGGCCGGCCTGCGCCGGCGGCAGCACCGCCCCCTGCGGGTTGTACACCAGGTTGAGGACGAGGTGATCGTCGTCCAGGCCGTAACCCAGCGCGTTCAGCCGCTGCAGCGCGGCGATGCTGCGCGCAAACACGCCTTTGCCGCGCTGATTGTCCACGTTCTCCTCCAGGTAGCACGGCAGAGACGCCGTGATCTCCACCTGCTGATGCGCAAGAAATTCAGCCAGTCCCTCCTGTCCGGGCTCCTCTAGAATGGTCAGATTGCATCGGTCGGTGACGTGAACGCCGATTTCTCTCGCGCGCATCACCAGGCTGCGAAAGTGCGGGTTGAGTTCGGGCGCTCCGCCGGTGAGATCGAGTTGCCTGATGCCGGACACCTCAAGGTATGCGAGCACGTCGGCGACTGTATCCCGCGACATCATCTCGGTCCGCTGCGGACCTGCATTGACATGGCAATGCAGGCAGCTCTGGTTGCAGCGATAACCGAGGTTCACCTGCAGCGCGTCGAGCGACCCACGGCGCAGTTCCGGAAAGCCGCGCTGTTGCAGCAGGTGCAGGGTCGCGTGCATACGATGCGCCGGCTTACACCGCGTCGGCGTGTGTGCGCTGCAGGAATTGGCCGGTCTGGTCGGCAATCTTCTGCACCGCGGACATCAATTGGGCATCCGGCTCGCGGATCTCGTGGCTGCTGAAGGAAAACACGCCCATCGTCTTGCCTCCCGCCTTCACCGGAAACGAAAAGGCGCCGCCCACGCCCGACTCGGCTTTGAAAATGGCCGTCAACGCGCGCGCATCCTTGCTTATATCGGGTATCCACAGCGGCTGTCCCGACTGCCACACTTTGCCTGAAATGCCGACCCCGGGACCATAGGTAAATTCGCGCGCCGCCGCAAGAAACCCCTGGATGGCCGCATCTGCGACACTCCAGTATTCGACCAGCCGCAATACGCCCCCCGCTTCGTCCACGCGCAGGAATCTGCCGCAATCCCAGCTCTGATTTTCGCAAACGGAACGGATGATCGCCTTGATCGTCCCGGGTGTATCGTCCCCCGCTGTCAGGCAGCGGGACACCTCGCACTCCAACGCCAGCATCTGTTGCGCGCGCTTGCGCTCTGTAATATCCCGGAATATGCAGATCGCGTGCCATTTCCCGTCCACGCTTACCCCGGAAATGGAAGCCTCGGTCACGATTTCGGTTCCGTCCTTGCGCACCGCAGCATGCTCCAGCGTCCTGCCTATGTCCGGCCCCTGTCCCGTGGACCTGAATCCGACGAACCGGTTTTCAAAATCCGCTTGCAAGCGGCCCGGAATGATCAGTTCCTGGAGCTTCTTCCCCTGCGCTTCCTGCTTGCCATAGCCGAAAATCCGCTGCCCGGCCTCATTCCAAAAAGCCACCTTGCCCCGCTCGTCCAACATGACGACCGCGTCCTGGGCCGCCGCACTGATAGCGCGCAGTCTTTCCTCCGCCAGGCTGTACCTTCTCAAAACCTCGCGCATCATGTACATGGAGGCGACGATAAGCAGGGAAAAACCCAGGCCCATCCATTGACTGGCGATCTGGTAGGTGACGGGATCCACGCCGCCATGCTCGAACGAATAGTTCAGAATGCTGCGAAACCATTGCACCAGCAGTGCTCCGGACAGAAGAATCCAGCTCAAAACCCAGCCCGAGAGACGGATGTCGGAAAAAGCGAGTCCTATACCCACCAGCAGCAGGGCCAGCGACGACAGTTCGATTGACGCCAAAGATTCGATCACGAAAATGAATTCCCAGGACTCAGGTAAAACAGCATCAAGGAGCGGCTGAAATCACTCCTTGCCGCCTGCAGCTTACGCTCGCAGCGGGCCAAATTACACGCTATCCGGCACCCCGGCGTCAAGCGCTAGAGCGCCGGGACACGGAAGAAAGTTGCCGCCTGCGCCGAAGCCGGGTAGCCTATGCGCTAGCCGGCCTTGCAAAGGCCGGACAAGGAATGCCCGACGAGGCACCGCACAGTCAAATGCATGGAGAGATTCGATGAAACGACAATTCCTGAGGTTCCTGGCGCTGATGAGCGTCGCCACGGTTTGCGCAGCCGCCAACGAAGTTTCCAGCCCCGCGATGGAAGCGGCGAAGAAGAACGCGGCCAACCGCTACGCCGAAGACCAGAAGATTTGCGGCGACGAATCCACGCCCACCCGGCGCATGCAGTGTCTGCGCGACGCGAAAGACGAATACAACAGGGCCTTGAACGTGGCCGAGGGCAAGCCCGCGACGGAACCGAGGCCGGCGGCGGAAGTCCAACCTGCCACAGAAGTCAAGGCGAGCACGCCCCCACCGCCCCAGGTTTGCAATGACTGCGGACGCGTCACCGGCGTCCGGGTCATCGAAAAGGAAGGCGAAGGCAGCGCGGCCGGAATGATAGGTGGTGCGGTGGTCGGCGGGCTCCTCGGCCACCAGATCGGTAGAGGCAGGGGACGGGACGTTGCGACCGTCGCCGGTGCCGCCGGAGGCGCATATGCCGGCAACAAGATCGAAGGAAAAATGAAAACGACCAAGACCTGGTCCGTTTCGGTGCACTTCGACAACGGCAGCGATCGGACCTATAACTTCGACACCGATCCCGGCTTGATCGCGGGCGATACGGTCAGGGCTTCGGGCAGCGGTATCGTCAGGCGGTAGCCGCTGCTGCAAACTTGGTGCGCGAAGTCCGGAACTCGGAGACATGAGCAGCGCAACCCGAAACAAGAAATCGGGTCTGCCTCCTTCCGGCGCGGCGAAAAATCCCCCGGAAACCGACGCCATACTGCAGGCGCTGCTGGATTACCTTCCCAGCGGGGTGACCTTGNNTTCGGCCCCGATCTCGAAATGATTACCTGCAACGCGAAACTCAAGGAAATCCTTGAGTTTCCGGACGAGTTGTTTGCAGACGGGTTGCCATCGCTGCCGAAGTTGATCCGCTTCAATGCCCTGCGCGGCGAATACGGCCCCGGAGATCCGGACGCAATCTGCGCCAATGCGGTGGAGCGGGCGAAGAAAATGGAGCCCCATGCCTTCGAGCGTGCACGGCCGAACGGGACGGTGCTGGAAGTTCGCGGAACCCCGCTGCCGGGCGGCGGTTTCGTCACCATTTACACTGATATCACCGAGCGCAAGCAGTCGGAGCAAGCACTGTGGGACAGCGAGGCCGAGTTGCGCCTGCTGGTCGATAACGTGCCCGGCTTGATCCTGTACGTCGACGGCGACATGCGCTGCGTTTTCGCCAACAAGCGCTACGCCGATTTTTTCGGTTTTGCCGTCGCGGACGTCATCGGCAGGCAGGTGGCCGACGTGGTCGGCGAGGAGGCCTATAAGGGCCTGGAACGGTCTTTCCGGGAAGCGCTGTCGGGCCGCCCGGTGGTGTATCAAAGGCTGGTGCAGCGCGACGGCAGCGAGCGGCGGTGGCTGGAGGTGAAGCTGGTACCGCGACTGGCGGAGGGGGGGCAGGTGCTCGGCTTCTATTCCATGGCGACAGACATTACCGAACACAAGATTGCGGAGGAGCGCATCCAGTATGTTGCGCACCACGACAGCCTCACCGCCCTACCGAACCGCTTGTTGTTCAACGATCGCCTCGGACAGGCGATCAGCCTGGCCAAGCGCGATTCGCGCCAGTTCGCTCTGCTCTATCTCGATCTGGACCGGTTCAAGCTGGTGAACGACTCAATGGGACACAGCGCCGGCGACGAGCTTCTAAAGTTCGCCGCGGACAGGATCAGGCAACAGGTCCGTGAATCGGACACGGTTGCCCGTATCGGGGGCGACGAATTCGCGGTGATTCTGCGTGACATCGCCAGCCGCGAGGCCGTCGCCGGCATCGCCGACAAGATCATCAAAGCACTTACCACGCCTTTTCATCTGGCCAGCCGCAATCAAAGCGTCGAGATTGGTACCAGCATCGGCATCGCCATCTACCCGGTCGACGCCCAGGATATAGACTCACTCATCAAGCAGGCCGACGCGGCAATGTATAGCGCAAAAATCCGCAGGAGTTGCTTCCGGTTTTCCGGAACCTGACTGTCGGGCCCGGCTAACGCCACGCCCATACAGGTTGCTCCAAGTGCGCCACGCGCGTGGCGCGGCCGTGAATCCCGACTTCCATGAACTGGTAGAGCACCGCCGCTGTGGGCGCGTGGATCAACGTGCCCAGCAGCGGATAACGTATCACCGGCTGGTCGCTTTCGGGGATCGCGACGAATTCCGGCGAACCCGGCAGACCCAATTCAGACAGGTTCACGCGATAAACCGCCGCCACCTCCGCCGGGTTCGCACTCATCTTCGCGTCCTTCGGCGCCCACGCGACCACGGGCGTGATGAGATAGCCGGAACGCGTAGGGTAATCGTCTAGGCGTCCGAGGATGGTCTCGTGCGACAGATCCAGGTTGATTTCCTCCCGCGCCTCGCGCAGCGCGGCTTCGATTGCCGTTTCTCCCGAATCGACCCGCCCCCCAGGCAACGCATACTGGCCTGAATGCGCGCTAAGGTGCTTTGCCCTGAGTGTCAACACTACCGCGGCGCCACCCTCGCCGTCATCGGTGAGGATGACGCACACCGCCGCGTGCTTGAGTTCCGGGGCGTGCATGGGCGCCGCCGTCGTGCCGGCGAGGTTGCGCGAAACTGCGGCACGAAGAACGTCGTCAAAGGCCAGGCGTTTCATCGAAACTCACTGTTAGAATCACTCTCCGCCACGATGACGGGATACACAAATTGAATTTCGCTCGCGTTGATAGGGCACGCAAGGCCGGAGCGGCATCTGGTCTCGCGGCACGCCCTCTCCAAGGGCTCTCATGATGCACCTAACCTGCCAAATATGCCCCAAGCCGCACGGCGGCACCCAATGGAGAGTACTGATGATATTGAAAACACTCAAGAGCAGAACGTCCGCCGTCTTCATTGCCATCGTTATGGCAACCGTCCTTGGCTGCCAGGCAAACCTGCCGAAGGAGAGCGCCGGGGAGTATGTCGACGACGCCGTCATCACGACCAAGGTAAAGGCGTCGATAGTCGACCAGCCCATGCTCAAAGCAATGGAAATTCATGTTGAAACCCTCAAAGGAACGGTTCGCCTCAGCGGCTACGTCGCATCACAGGCGCAAATTGACAAAGCAGGCGCGGTCGCGCGTGGCGTTCCCGGCGTGAGGTCGGTCAAGAACGATTTGCAGCTCAAGCGATAAGCGCAGAGATCCTCGGTCCTCGCGGAAAAAACTATCGGCCAGGCGGCCTGACGCACGCGCCAGGCCTTTACCTTGATGCCTATCCAGCCAAGTACTCCTTGAATTTCATGTCCTCCTGCAGCAGGTGCTCCACCAAAAGCTGCTTGAGCCGCAGCCCCTTCAACGCCCATACGTAGCTTAGATTGACCTTCCTGAACTCTTCAATCAGGCAGCTGAATTGCTCACTAAGCTGTTCATGTTTCCTGGCGTGGTCGGCGGTATGCGGATACTGGCGGGATTGCAGAAGCCGCACTTCGTTTCGAAAATGGCCGGTGGCTTCCATCAACATCAAATCCAGCAGGCGTTCCACCGTCGCCTTGTCTTCGAGTTCCACGATCGCCCGGTTCACATCGTTGACGCGGGAAATGAACCGTCGATGCTCGTCGTCAATTTCTGGAATTCCGACAGACAGGAAATCGCTCCACTCGATTTCCCATTCACGCTGTGCCACGGCCTGCCCCCCTTGGTTCCTGCCCATCGAAGCGATCGAGAACTTGGGATGGTGCGGGTTCTGGGAACGACGGTCTTGCGCTATATCAAGCTTAGTCCCGGCGCTCCCCGGCAAAACGGGTCTTGTCACGCTGTAACGCCCTCCCCGCTTATTCCCAATCGTTAGTCGTCGGCGATCGTATTTCTCAGGACACCCACTTTGTCCACTTCGATTTCGACCACGTCGCCCGGTTTCATCCAGACCGGCGGATCGCGCCGCGCGCCCACGCCACCCGGTGTGCCGCTGACGATCACGTCGCCTGGAGCGAGCGGTATCCAGGTTGACAGGTGGGATATCAGTCGCGGGATTGAGTGGATCAGGAATTCGGTGGTGCTGCGCTGCATTTCAACGCCATTCAGCCGCGTCGACAAGGTCAGCACGGTGCCGGGCGGAATTTCGTCGGCTGTCACCATCCACGGCCCGAAGCTGCCGGTTGCAGCGAAGTTCTTGCCGGCGGTCCACTGCGTGGTGGCGTGTTGCCAGTCGCGCACGGAGCCGTCGTTATAGCAGCTGTAGCCGGCGACGTAGTCCCATGCGGTCTGTTCGCTGATGCGCCGGCCGCTCTTTCCGATGATCAGGGCGATTTCACCCTCGTAATCGAACTTGTGTGATTCGCGCGGGCGCAGCATCGGCTGTCCATGGGCGACCTGTGATTCCGCAAAGCGCACGAACACCGCCGGCGCTTCGGTCTTCTCGTGCTTGCCCTCCTTCCTGTGATCGTCGTAGTTCAGGCCGATGCAGAAGATCTTGCCCGGATTGGGAATCACCGGCAGCAGCGTAACTTCGACGAGTTTCAAATCGGGAGACTGGCCTGCGCCGGCCTTTCGCGCCTCTTCCAGGCCCCCGTCGGCGAGTAATGCACGCAAGTCCGGATATCGCGCCCCGATCCGGCGCGACAAATCGATGATGCCCTCACCCGTAACGGCGCCATAGCAGGGAGTATTGTCATGCAGATAACTGGCGAGTTTCATGGAGTCATGCCTTTGATTAGGAAGATGCTGTTAGGTTCGAACAAACGCTTGCTGCCTCGGCGAATTTCCTACCTGTTTCCACAGGCGATCTTCCACAGAATTTCAGCCGCGCTGTCGGACGGAATGGATAAGAACTCGTAGGCATTGGAAAAACTCTCGACCATCCTGCCTTTGCCCATGTTTTCTGTGAACCAAGAATACTCCAGCATGCGCCAGCGCTTGCCTTTGCAGTCGTATTCAGTACGCAACTTTTGCGATGCCTGCGGCTTACCATTGGCCTCGTTGACAAATGGCTTGTTCAAGTCAAAGAGGGTATCTATTGTCGCCATATTACCGTCCTTGCGAATAGTGGCGGAATCGACGTAGAGCTGACCATCTTCGAGTTTGGCTACCGCAATCCACTCCGCCATCGCACCGCTGCTCACGACCGCAAGCAGGACTGTCAATATACCTTTACGCATTGCATCACTTTATTTGACGAGCGTGACTTCACCGTCCGCAACGTAACCAAGAACCTTGAGGCGCTGAAAATAGTCGGCCTCCTTCTTGAAATCCAGCGTTGCGCTGACCGCCTCCGACACCTTTTCCGTAGCCCCGTGAAAGTGCAGTTCGTACGTTCCGGCTTTCATCCTGCGGAAAATACGATCGCCAAAATCCCCCTTGATATCGACGATGATATCTTTGCGCGACTTCGACAATTCCGGACGGTAGACTGCCGACTGTTTTCCGTCGATCCACAGAATGACACGAAACGCCCTTCCGTCCGGAGGTTGGGGGCCAACGGCATCGGTCAGGCATAGAACCGCGTACATCGGTTTGCCGAAAGAGAGCTGTGTAACAGGGGTTGGGGGCGCCTTGTTGCGGTCTACTTCTGCATTGTAGAACGTGATCGCCCCTGGTTGCCTCCCCGCGCAAAGGTCTGCGGCAGACGCAGGCAGCGCAAGAAAGCTGAAAAAAAATGCCATAACGACATGGCCGATTTTCATGTGTTCTTCTCCATATCTGAAACTTGCCGATCAGCTCTTTCCGGCAGCCTGTCGTAACAGTTCTGCAAAATGCGCCTGAAATATGCCGCAAATCCGGCGACGACGGCAAAATCACGAGCGCTAAGATTCTATGCCAACTTACCTGCCAAGAGGACTCCGAGGTAATGATCACCTACTTTCCAGGAAATACCAGCAAATTTCCCGTCGTCAAGAACCAGTTAGATGAAACCAGGCGCAAGTACAAGGAAGAAATTGAACGGCTGGAAAAGGAGGTCGAGAAGGAGCGGAAAGCAGAACTTGAATCCGTCATTGCTGATTTAGCAATTCCTTTTGCCGTGCGCCATAAGCGTCTTTTGTAATGAGCTTCTTTGCGTAGAGTCGCTTCAGTTCCTTGAGTTTTTCATCGACAGACTTCGCAGGCGCTGCGGCTATCTGTGGTTCGGAAGGGAGCAATTTCGCCTCTAGGGCAGCAGCCGGAATCACGGCTTTCGCTCTGGCTTCATCGACTTCTCTCGCCAGCAGTTCCCGCTCTCTTGCCACGCGCTCCTGCTCGACACGTGCCTTTTCCTCGTTCTTTCGATTCGCTTCCCCTATTCTTTCCTGTTCGAGTCTGGCTTCAAGCGGGTTTATCTCGCTTTCCTCGATCTCGGCGGCCATCTTCCTGTTCCTCGATCTTAGTTGTTCGAGGTAGATTCGCGCGTTGAAAACATCCTGCTTGCGAACATAGACGAGCGCCAAATTGTAGTAGGCCTGCCAATAGTGGGGACTGCTGCCTATCAAGCCTGCGAAAGTAGACCGGGCGGCATCCAGCTGACCATCCGCCAACAAGCAGCGCCCCAATTCATTTTGAGCATCTTTAACTTCCGGCTTGACGATAAGCACCAGCCGGAATCGGGGGATCGCTTCGCTACAGCGCCCCAGTCTTTGAAGCGCAAAGCCATCGACATATTGCCAGGCAGCGTCCGTATCGTTCGCGCCAAGCCGCTTTCTTGCCAGCTCATGCATTCCATTCCAATCCTGCTTCTTCTCCAGTTCATCGATCGTCTTCTTGTCGCCGGCCGAGAACGTACTCCAAAGGTCAGGCAAGGAAATGAATGCATGACTCGTCGCCGCAACAGCCAAGAGCAAAATAAATACCGCAGCTGCTGTCGCGGACCGTAAAGAAATCGGCATACCTGCTGCTCCCCTGATCAGCCGACCGTCGCTTGCGTCTAAGCTGTGGTATTGATCAAAGATCCAATCGGCTTGCTGCCTGGTTTTTGACCGGCGACTGTCGGAGGCGCATCTGAATTGATTACGCCCTCCACGCCTTGCTTCTGATGTTGCGAGCGGCCGCGAGCGGCTTGTATGTCCCCCAGAAAAGTACTTACGGAGTTCTGGGCGGCGCCAAGCCCGCCGGTCAATAGCGCCTTTCCGATCCCGACAAGATTCGTGCTGAGTTGATTTATAGGCTTGGCGCCACCTTGCGACTGGTTCTGTTTGCCGGATTCCGAACTCTGCAGCAGCCGTTGTACCGCAGCGAAAGCATCCTTCGCGCCGGCCAGATCACCTGACGACGCTGTGGAAGCAAGATTGCGGAAGTCCTCGCGTATCGGCTTCGTAGTGTCCTGTGCGGCTTTCGGCTGAAAGGCGCCGATGTTCGAAGAAGCGGGGGCTATGGACATGATTTCCTCCTGTGGCGTCAGATGGTTCCGGAGCCCTTTGGCAAGGTACAGAACTGCAGCCCGGGGTTCCTGCGAACATCCGGCCATTTTCTAGGTTTTGAGGGAAACCAGCGCCTCGATCCATTACTTATCGCCCTTTCGACGCACGTCGTTGGCGCCAGCCAACTGTTGGGGTATATGGGGCCGCTTCCGTTTGTCTCATTTGGCCACGCACCACTGTCACCGCGAGCAACCGCAGGCGCTCTTGCATGGCACCTCTAGCTTTGGCGGTCAAAAGGCTTAAAAATTCTCAACAGACCCGGCGCCTGCTTCGTGGCAGCGTTATGCCTAGCATGCTCAAAGGGGTGGCCAAGCGAAAATGACGAACTGTCTTCGACTGCCGAGAACGATCGATGAAGCTGTCGATCTCGTGCTCAAGCAAGTGCCACAATCCACGAGAGCGGAAATTGCGTTGATGTCAGACGACTATCTGATCTGGTTGCATATGGACTATGGGCATTTTGTTCGGAACGCCTTTGGCCTTTGCGCGGGCAATCGGGCGCTGATGGAGGCGACTGATCGACAAACCGCCGACGACGCATCGTGGGTGATCATTGAGGCGCTGTGGCGACGCCTGAAGTCGGAAGTTCATATGGCCAATGGCATTCATGCCTAAAACGGCTTACTGCTATACCTGTGGCGTACATCATCCTTTGGAGGAGATGCGCCAGATCATTACGAGCAATGGAATACGCTGGCGTTGCATCAAGACTATCGCGGCTTCGCGAGAGGCTCGTTCCAAACGCCAGGAGTTCGGCTTGAAGATGAGCGCCAGGAACAAGGGCAAGTCTTAAACCAGAAATTGCGCAATGACGATGCGGGAATGAGAACAAAATTCCCAAACCGCCTGTCGATCCTCGGTGGTATCTGAGTGGCACAAGGTCAGTGGCGCAAGGTGACACACAAGGGTGACACACACGGTCTCGCGGGTTTTTAGACCTGTCCGGTTCTGTAGCACATGAATTGTCCGCTTTTTCTGTTGAGGGCGGGAAGCGGCGAAGGGCGTAGCCCGTAGCCGATTGCCGCCCTCAACGGCGCACCTGGCGGACGGCTCAGGCG
>JAPLRD010000059.1 GCA_026399375.1 Pseudomonadota bacterium | reverse complement strand
TGCTTTGCGTTGCTGAGTCCATGGTTCTGTTCCTTTGGGTAACGAGGCGGGTTGCCTCAGTTCCCAACATAAACAGAACCCTGCTTGAGCTACACACCGACGCTACAACGAAGCTCCCCTACCGCGCGAGCGGTTTAGTCCATTGACGAGCAGGGCAGTGGGCTTCATTCGCGCCAGATCGCCCGCTTTGACGATGTCTCGCGTTGCGTCGACCAGGCGCAGGTGCAGCGAAATGACATCGCATTCCTCGAAAAACTGTTCCCTCGAACGCGCAACGGGGTAACCGTCTGCGCGCGCACGTTGCAGCGATGCTTCCCGTCCCCAGACGAGCACCTTCATGCCGAAGGCTTTCGCGTAACCTGCGACCGCGGCGCCGATCCGTCCGTAGCTGTAGATGCCTATGGTTTTACCGCGCAAGGTGCCGCCGACGCCGCTCTGCCACTTTCCGGCCCGCAGCGAATTCATTTGCTGGGGAATCCGGCGCATGGCGGCGATGACCAGACCCCATGTCAGTTCCGCCGTCGCGTAAGAGGGCGTGCCCGCGTGCATATTGGACGAAACGATCACGCCCAGGCGCGTGCAGGCGTCGACGTCGATGTGCGGGTATCGGCCCAGAATTGCGCATTGACGTCATCGATGTAGATGCCCGACCCGATAACCCACCCCCAGGGCGCGAATCCTTTGACGTAAGACACCTTGTCGACAGGCTGGCTTACCCCGGGTTTGGGCCACATGTAATCGACATAACCGGCCCCGGAACGCCTTACCTGGTCGGCAAACGCCACGAACAGCTTCTTGCCGTTCGGGTCGGCGGTGGCGCTCATGTCCTGACCGTCCAGTTCGGGCTTGATCGGGTGCATCACCATGCGCGGCTGCATGTCGTTGATCCAGAAATACTCGTTCTGGTCGTAGCGCAGCCTGCGCAGCATTTCCAGCGCCTGCTTTTGCGCCTGCGCGCGCGCGAGTTCACCTGATTTTTCATGCTCGTAGGATTGCGCCACGATGCCATGTGCAACCTCGACCAGGTTTCGCGTTTGATCGCGCTTGGCCAGCAGCATGGATTCATGCTTGGAGTAAAGCATCGATCCGGCCCCGAGCAACGTGATCGTGACCACAAACGCGATCAGCGCCGCCAGCTTTCTGTTGATCGGCCAGTCGCCAAAATTCATCGATGCCATCTTGTTTCCCCGGATATTCCTGATGCCAATAAACGCGTCATGCGGGCGAAGCGAGCCACGATTGCCAACGTCATTATTGACAGTACAGCCGGCCGGCCGAAACCCGAGAAAGGCCAGATTTCCCCCTCTATTCGAAGCGCGGGCTGGCTTCGCCGCACAGGACACTCCGGTACAACGCCGTCAATATATTCAATGGCATCACAGAACCAGATTGGATGATTCGCCGGAACGCGAAAATGGGCCATACTGCAGATTCGGCTGAGAACGGCATGAAAGCGCCTGCGGCGCCGTGGATTGCGTGGCTGAATCTGCACTTGATGGACTGCTGCTGCCGGGATGGATGACGCGAAGGAGTTCGCTATGCTGCGCGGTACCGGCACGCGCCGGCCGTTTCGCACACTTACCGAGGCAAGCGAGTATCGTGAAAATTCTGATCGTCGACGACAATCCGGTGAATATCGATCTGCTGGTCAATGCCTTGAAGGATGGCTACGAGATATGCACTGCGCTCAACGGGTACGACGCAATCAGCCTGGTAAAGGAGGAGTCCCCCGATCTGATACTGCTCGATGTCATGATGCCGGACCTTGACGGATTTGAGGTCTGCCGGCTGATTCGCGCCGAGGGGGCTTACGCCGACATACCCATCATCTTCGTTACTGCGATCGATTCACTCGAGGGCGAAGTGCGGGGGCTGGAACTGGGGGCGGTCGATTACATCACCAAGCCGGTGAATCTGAAGCTGGCGAAGCTGCGCGTGCGCAACCAGCTTGAACTCAGGCGGCAGAGAAACATCGTCAAGGAGCAAAACGCGGTCCTGACGCGGCAGAAGGAAGAACTGGAGGCGACGCTGGGCCGCCTCAAACGGCTCGAAGGCATGCTCTCGGTGTGCATGAGCTGCAAGAAGATACGCACCGAGAGCAACGCATGGCAACAATTCGAACAGTACCTGGGGGAGCACTCCGACGCGGTCTTCAGCCACGGGCTCTGCCCGGAATGCTTTGCCGAGCAGAAAGCGCGCCTGGGCTGAGGGAGCGAGACGCGTCGCCGGTCGGGCGCGCTCAGTAGTGAGGCGGTATGTCGGTGCCGGGGCTGCCTATTTCATGCGGCGCGGATTCCTGCAATTGCTGGCGCAGGGCGCGAACATCCTGCTGCAAGAGGTCAATCTGCAGCTGCTGACGATATACCGTGCGGTTGAGGGCATCGAGAAGATCTTCCGCGAAGCATATTTTGGCCTCGAGGTCGTTCAATCGGGATTCCATCGATTGCCTCCGGATGCCGGCGCAAGGCCGGATACCAGTCTTTCAGCTTCCGGGTTTTCTGCCCGGCGTCTTGGGAGGAATCGTTCCGGCGATCCTGCACAGCATGCCCTCGATCGGCTTGCCGTTATTGAACCTGGTGACGCTGCACCTCGATATTTCGCCTTTGGCCGACAGATCGGAAAGGGAGAGCCGCACCTTGGGTAGCGGTATTCCTGTGGCCGCGGCAATTTCCAGGTCGAGCTGCTGGCCGTTCTTTTTCAGGTATTGAAGGATCGGGGTTGCGTACATCTCAAGTACTCCTGGTGACGATGGGGACGCACACGCCTGTGGTTTCGCGCGCGCCTGGGTACCTCTACCTGGAACAACAACAATCCCGGCCTACGAGCCGGAATAGCTACATAACCCGTTGAAATGCATTGATTAACACAAAACGCTGCGCCCGGTATCCACGGCGCTCAGGCCGCTCCCCCAGACGAATCAAGAGGCACCAGGTCGCGTATCACGACAATCAAATCAGCGGGTTGCGATGATACACGCGTTCCGGGTCCGGAGGCAATGTATATCGCAAACACTGTCGCGAGTTCATGATCTGTCCGGTTCTATAGCACGACATCTGTCCGGTTGTCATAGTGCCCCGAAGGGGGTGGGAAATGACGCCGACGCAAGTGCTGCAGGAGATACGGAAGATGAGATTCGAGGAAGCGTATGAGG
>JAPLRD010000440.1 GCA_026399375.1 Pseudomonadota bacterium | reverse complement strand
GGCTACTCTCCCACCATCGGCATACTCGGAGCGGTTCTGGGTCTTATACACGTGATGGAAAACCTCTCTGACCCGACCAAGCTGGGCGGCGGCATAGCGGTCGCCTTCGTCGCTACCATCTACGGCGTCGGACTCGCCAATCTGGTGTTTCTTCCGGTGGCGAACAAGCTCAAATCCGTGATTGCGAGCCAGGCGCTGCTGCAGGAGATCTTGATCGATGGCCTGGTTTCGATCGCAAACGGCGAGCATCCGCGCATCATCGAAAACAGGCTGCTGGGCTATATGAGCGAGTTGCAAACCGGTGCGACGAGGGCTTGATCGTGCGGCGCAGACATACCTACTTGGACAACAGGGAGTCGGACAACCACGAACGCTGGCTGGTGTCCTACGCCGATTTCATCACGCTCTTGTTTGCCTTCTTTGTCGTGATGTATGCAATCTCCTCGGTGAACGAAGGCAAGTACCGCGTGCTGAGCGATTCCTTGACCAGCGCGTTTCAGAGCAAGGTACGCCAGCCTGGGGTAACGCAACCCGGCGCGATGCCGGAGACGCAGCCGCAGCCGCAGGCGCTGGCGCCGCCTGTGCGCAAGTTCAGCAAGCCGACCGAGCAGCAGCGCAAGCAGCGCGAGCAGATGCGAAGCGTTGCGCAGGATATTCTCAAGGTGCTGGACTCGCTGGTGCGCGAGGGGCAGGTCAAGGTCACGCAGACCAATCGCGGCATTTCGGTCGAAATCAACGCGAGTGTTTTGTTTGCCACGGGGCAGGCCCAGTTGCGGCCCGACTCCATCCGCGCTTTGCAGCAGGTGGCCAGGGTATTGGCGAACGCGGGGAAGACGCTGCAGATCGAGGGCTATACCGACAATGTGCCCATCAGCACGGTGCAGTTTCCGTCGAACTGGGAATTGTCCGCAGCGCGTGCGAGCAGCGTGGCCCGGCTGTTTATCGATAACGGGGTGGTGGAAGAGCAGCTGAGTGTGATCGGTTACGGTCCGAACCGGGCGGTGGCGTCAAACGATACGCCTGAGGGACGGGCGCGCAATCGTCGCGTCACGGTGATGATCCTGGAGGAAACGCCGGGGAAGGTCATCGACATTCCGCTTGCCGACTCGGACACGACGCAGCAGTAATCTCGCCTGGCCGTTGGCAAATATCAATCCTGATGTTTGTGGGTGCGTGCCCGAAGCGGGCGCAGGCCGCGCATATTGGCGGCGGCTTTAGGCCAGCGAGGCTATCAGACTTGGCCGAGCTGCCGACCGCTGCGGAAGGGGCCCAGTTGTCCGTCTGGTCGGTACACGTGGTCGGATCCAACGGCGGATTGCAGTACTGTAATTTTTTGGCGGTTTTGCTGCATTCTGTTTTCGATCAGCATGCCATTGCTGATATTGAGCTGGCGCGCCATTTCGGCCCGTCGCAACGATTCTTGCCAGGTCTTGCGCAGCGCCGCGGTCTTGGCCGGATAGCGCTTGAACCAGGTTTCAACACCCGCATCGCTCAAGGGCAGAGTTTGGTCGCCCAGGTAGAGGTCGCGTTTCTGACCCAGGCGCGTCAGCAGATCGATCTGGGCTGATTTTTCCGGCGCGATCGCGGCCAGACGATCGGCGTTCCCCTGGATCAGGATTTCCTGCTCTGCCTGCAGCAAGCTGATAAACGCACCGAGCGCGTCGTGCTCCGC
>JAPLRD010000243.1 GCA_026399375.1 Pseudomonadota bacterium | reverse complement strand
TGTCGCGGGTGATCGGAAAACGAGCTGAATTTCGCTCGAAGCCCTCGCTCAGGTAATTCCGCAACGCACAAATGTCGCGGAGCAGTGATGTGGTTGCGATCGTTTTTCGGCGGGCCGGTAACGACCCGGAGCCGACGCACGACCCGACGGATATCGAGCGGCCGCTTTCGTCAGCACCGGACCTTCAGGTAGTCTCGCTTTCGCAGGGGTCTTTCAAATGCAACACCCGTTTCATTTCGGTTACCAGCTTCTTCACCTCCAGCGGCTTGGAAACATAACCGTCGAACCCCAAAGCAAGGAATTTCTCTTTGTCGCCCTTCAATGCGTACGCGGTAAGCGCAATCACCGGCAGGCGCTTGCCCGATGGCCCTTCGCGTTCGCGCAGCACCGCCAGCGCTTCGTCACCGTTCATCACCGGCATCCGTATGTCCATCAGGACGATGTCGAAAGCTTCTCTTCCCAGCGCGGCCAGCGCCTGCTTGCCGTTCTCTGCGACGGCGACCTGATGCCCCATTTTGTTCAGCAGCACCACGCTAAATTGCTGGCTGATCTGGTTGTCTTCGGCCAGCAGGACATTCAATGCCGGCCCGGTCCAGAGCGCCGGCGATGCCGGTTCTGAGACTTCAGTGCCAGGCATTACCCGGTCAGATACTGGAAACGGCAGCAACACGCGGAAAATGCTCCCGACACCTTCGGTGCTTTCAACGCTGATGCTGCCGCCCATAAGTCTGCTTAGCCGCTCGCAAATGGCAAGCCCCAGGCCGCTCCCGCCGTAATTGCGGGTCACCGAGCTATCGGCCTGTACGAACGGTTTGAATAGATTCCCTACGGCCGCCTGCGACATGCCAATGCCGGTATCCCGCACCGACAGTTCGATAAGTGCGATTCCGTCCGACTTCTCCTTGACCGAAGCAGACAGGGTGATGTCGCCCTCGCTTGTGAACTTGATGGCATTGCCCAAAAGATTGAGCAGGATTTGCTTGACGCGCAGATCATCGCCGACCAGCACGTCTGGAACCTCATCGGGTATATCGAGCTTTAGAGAGAGCCTTTTCTGAAAAATCCGCGAACGCTGCGTCAAAACAACATTGTTGATGCATCCGCGCAGGCTGAAATTAACTTTCTCCAAGAGCACCTTTTCTGCCTCGATCTTCGACAGGTCAAGAATATCGTTGATCAGCGAGAGTAGGTTGGCGCTCGACTGCGCGATGGCAGCCAGATACCCCGTCTGCTCCTGGTCGAGGTGTGACATTTCGAGCAACTGGATATTGCCGATCACGCCATTCAACGGTGTCCTGATTTCATGACTCATGGTGGAAAGAAAATCGCTCTTGGCACGGTTGGCGGCTTCTGCCATCTCGCGTGCCGCCACCAATTCGAACTCGGCTCGCTTGCGCGCGGTGATGTCGCTCAACACGACGCGAAGCACGGATGCGCCATCTGTTTCCTGCGCGGCACTGGCGGCCAGATGCGCCCAAAACGGCGTGCCATCATGCTTTACCATGCGCAACTCGAACGCTTTCGGTAACGAAGACTCAAAAATCTGCTTTCGGTTCAGGTAAAAGACGTCATGATCTTCTTTCTGGATGAAGCGCGAGAGCGGTTGTTCGACCAGAACGCCTCGCGCTGTGCCTAGGAGGGTGCTTGCGGTAAGGTTAGCTTGCAGAATCAGCCCCTTTTTGCTGATGCTGCAATAGCCGACCGGCGCCAGATCGTAGAGATCGAAATAGCGCGCGCGCGCGGCTTCCAGTTCCTCCTGGGTCCGGCGCAGTTCCTCGTTTTGCGTCTCCAGTTCGATCCGATGCACACGCAGGGCTTCTTCAGTTTGCTTGCGTTCGGTAATGTCCGTGTGCGTCCCGATCATACGCACGGGCCTCCCATCGTCCGCGCGGCTGACGACCATGCCGCGATCGAGTATCCACTTGTAGCTTCCGTCCTTGCAGCGCACGCGGTGTTCGTTGATGTAAATCGTGGTCTTGCCCGTCAGAGCGTCCTGGACTGCGGCGAGGGTGGCCGCTTTGTCATCGGGATGGATGCGCTTCTCCCATTCCTCGAGTGCGTTGCCGACCTCGTCTTCGGTGTGGACAAGCATTTCCTTCCAACGGTTGCTGAAGAATACTGTGCTGCTCGCCACGTTCCAGTCCCATAGGCCGTCGCCGGAACCTTCGATGGCGAATTTCCAGCGGAATTCGCTCTGCTTCAACAACTCTTCCCGGCCCCTGATCTGTTCGGTAAGGCCCTTGGCGATGTGGGCGGCGTTGGCCCGTGTGTTGATCACCGAGAGCATCAGGCTGAACAGCAGCCCGCTGAGCGCGAGGCCACCGATCAGAGTCGACCACGCAGGGACGTAGCTGACACCGAGGGACGTCGCGGTGTTATCGAATACCAATAGCCACTTCTGCCCGTTGAAGTCTATGGCGCGCTGTTGCTGCAGCAGGGAATCCGGATCGCGCATGCCCGCCTGCTTTCCGCCAAACAGCAGGGTGGCCGGCAGGGTTTCTGGACTGACGTCGATATCCAGACCATCGTAGATGCGCAAGTCCACGCTCCTGCCTTGGCGCGCGCTCCAATCAGCGAGAATGCCGCGCATGAGATCGTCCATGCGGTAGGGGCTGTAGGTCCACCCGAGAAGCGCCGCCCGCCGCCGCTCCACCGTGTCCGCCGCCGCACCGTTGCGATAGACGGGGACGTACATCAGCGTGCCTGCCTGCACTTCGGTGCCGATCTCCTGCACCAGTTCGACCTTGCCAGAGAGCGCCGCCTCGCCCGAGTCGCGAGCGCGTTCCATGGCGGCGCGCCTGACCGGTTCGGAGAACATGTCGAAGCCGAAGGCGCGCAGGTTCCGATCGTGAAAGGGCTCGAGGTAGATGATGGACGTGTAGATGGCGCGCGCGCCGGAGGGGCGCACACTGTAGTCTGGAAAACCTTCGCTGCGAATCCGCGCGACGTGCTCGGCAAGCCCTCCCGCCGGAATCAGTTGCGCGAACCCTATGCCCTGCACCCCGGGAACGCTGCGCTCCGCGCGCAGGCGCTCGACGTAGGCGCGCCATTCCCGGCGATCCACCGCGCCTGACCCCGCGAACAGGCCGGCGCCACCCTGCAGGATCAGCGCATACGCACTGAGGCGCTCCTTGATCTTGAGCGTGACCTGATCGCAGACAAAGGCAAACTGCCTCGCGGCATCCTGCTCGCTATCGCGCCTAACCTGCAGGCTGGTGAAGAGCGTCGCCAGCAAACAAAGGCATAGCATCACCCATGAGGGCAATGTTTTCCTGAAATTCCCCTTCATGCGAGATTTCCGAGTCGACTGCTATTGCCGAAAATAACCAATCCTGCCCCTGCGCCGTACTGCCCCGCTACGCTGGTTTCACCCGCTCGGCGGTCGCGACCGCATACATCTTCCCGGCGGGATCGAGCAGAGCGGTGGAGACCACCGAGACCGCCACCACAGGCCCACCTTTGGTGAGGCGCTGCGTCTGATGCGGCTCCAATATCTCGGCCTGGCTCAGCTGATAGATCTTGGCCAGGGCGTCCTCGCGCAGCCCCTGCGGGATGCGCTCGCGCACGTTCATCGCGAGCGCCTCGGCTTCGCTCCAGCCGTACAGGCGCTCCGCCCCCGGGTTCCAGGCGAGGATGCGCCCCTCCAGGTCCTGCACCGTGATGGCGTCGGAGGCGTCGCGCACCACCACCGCCAGGCGCAGCAGGTCGTTGGCCTTCTTCAGCGCCTCGCGCGTGGCCACGATCTCGGTGATGTCGACGAAC
>JAPLRD010000045.1 GCA_026399375.1 Pseudomonadota bacterium | reverse complement strand
TTGCCGACCCTCTGAACATTCGAGCCCGCAACGACTACTCGGCCTGAGTCTGTGTCGGCAATCTGACCAAGTGGTAACCCGAGTTGCCGATCGGAATTTCCACTTCCAGAAAACGCGACCGATTGTCTCTTATGCCGGGCGTTTGCTCCGCAGCGCGAGCATCAACGCCGTAGACAGAGAGAATTTCGCGCCGGCGTAACAAGAGCGCATCCAAACCCAATGCCCATGAACAAACGCACGCATCCTGGCGCCCGGATGCAGCGCCAAAGCGTGCAGGGTTTTCAATAGTGTCTTGATCTAGGTCAAATTGGATTGCCTGAAAAATATAGCTCTTGCACCCGTAGCTCGATATTATCGGGGTTCGATAGCGATGGACAATACAATAACACGCAGCGTATTTCTCGCATTTGTGCGCGTGCATATTTTGCATCATGCCGCCGAGGGTCAGATTTTTGGACTGGAGATGATAGAGGAGCTGCGGCGCCATGGCTATTCGATAGGCCCTGGAACGATCTATCCGATCCTGCACAAGCTGGAGAGCGAAGGGTGCTTGCGCTCGGCGCAGGGTGTGGTGAACGGAAAGCGGCGCAAGAACTATATCGCGACAGCAAAAGGAAAACGGGTGCTCGTGGAATTACGCAAAAAGATTCGCGAACTGGTTCACGAGGTGCTAAAGGAAGAAACAAGAAAATAATGTGATCGAGCGACAATCATGTGCGGCCTCCAAACCCGCGGAACCATCTCTTCAAGGCAAGCGGCGTAGTCCGCGTTGCGTGCTGACGGGTTGAGGCAATACGATTCGATTTTTCGTTAAACGTAACAACCAGGGGGACCAAGTGAAACACCAACGTATTGCCAGTTTTTTGATTCTGTCGGCGTGCTGTCTCGCGCTGTCCGCGCCGTTGTCGCAAGCCCAGGCGGCGGCAGCGACAGTCAAAGGCACTGTGACTGACGGCTCGAAACAGCCGATTGCCAACGCGGCGGTCTTTCTCATCCCCGCTGCTGACGTGGAGCAGCTCGGCAAGGCATCGCCGGTCAATCGCAAGATAAACAGCCCGAACGACGAACCGATGGAGGACACGCTCGCGCCCAACCGCGACAGGTACCGCAAGGGGAATACCGACAAGAAAGGAAATTTCTCCATTTCAAAAGTGGAGGACGGCAAGTACTTCGTCTATGTCGAACCCTCGGACAAGGAGCATCTCCCGGGAGGAACAGCCTCGAACAAGTCGATGACCACGGCCGAGCTCGCGAAAACAACGCTCAAAATCGCCGTTTCCGGAAAGATTCCCGACAACGCCAGCTTCGTCGGTAGTTCACAGTGTATCGGTTGCCACGGGGACCACGCCTCGATCAAGAAGACCTTGCACAAGCTTGGGATAAGCGTCATCGGCAAACCGGGCAATCTCCAGGACTACTCGCGCTTTCCCGGCTTCAACGAGGGACTGGGCAAACTGACGGCCGGGACCACGTTCTATTTTTACGGCTTCGATAAAGGGCGGGGATTTGACAAGTACCAGATCTCGGAAAAAATGCCCGCCGATCCCGCTAGTGTGAACTTCACCGCCACCTTCTTCAAGGACGCAGACGGCAAGCTCAAGTTCCGCACCAAGAACGCGAAAGATGCCACCGATGCGGAGCGTACCTACACTGTCGAAATGACCTACGGTGGCGGTATCTACAAGCAGCGCTACCTGTTCCGGGTCGGGGACTTCCTTTACCCCTTCGTCCAGTACAACCCGACCGGCAAGGACGAGTTCAAGGACCGCACGCGTACACCATGGCGCGACTACCACGGCGACTGGCTGTACAACGTCGCGACCAACAAGCTCACCGATCCGCCGAAGGCAAAGTCTTTTGAGAAAGAGTGTGCTGCCTGTCACTACACCGGCTACACCCTTAACCCCACCGTTGGCGGTGATTTCGTTGCAGGCGCGGTCAATGACCCGAACGGCGAGGCGGATATCGACGGCGACGGTGTTCCGAACGAACTCAATATCGGCTGCGAAGTCTGCCATGGTCCGGGCTCAGAGCACGTGAAGTCGCCGCTGAACAGGAAGTCGGCAACCATCGTCAACCCGAAGAAGCTTGCCGCAGAGCGGGCCACGGTGATCTGCACGCAGTGCCACAGCAGGCCGCAGGGTAACCTGAAGAACGACCAGCCGGTGAACAAGGAGAACCGGATGTTGATTCCCGGGACCAGTCGCAACGACTACCTCGTCAACTACACCACGCGGGAGGACGCGGCCCAAAGCGACTTCTGGCCGGACGGTATCCACTCCAAGGCGCATCACCAGCAAGGGACGGACCTGATCCGGTCGAAGCATTACCTCAACAGTAACCAGACCCTGTCCTGCTACGACTGCCACGACGTACATGGAAAGACCGATATCAAGCACCAGCTCAAGCTGGATGTGCGCGATGGTAAGAATTCGCTGTGCGCTTCGTGCCACAAGACTGTGAATACGAAAACACACACCCAGCAGAAAGTCGGATTCGAGCACGACATGCAGATCAACTGTGTTGATTGCCACATGACGAAGACCATGCAAACCGGCGCAGGTCTTGGAAAAGGGGCGACGAACGCGGGCGGGCAGAACTACTGGGTGAATGACATCACTTCGCACCTGTTCACCGTCCCACGCAAGAACAACAAGGGAGTGAAAGGTGTCGAACCGGGCAAAGCGATGCCTATCCCCTACACCAAGGGCTGCGGCGCATGCCACGTTGTGGATGGGCTCGAAAAGCCCTAGCAGACAGACGCTGAGCTATCTGTCTCCAGGTCAGGCCGCCTTCGGGCGGCCTTTCCATTTTACGCAGGTCGCAACGAGCATTCTTATAGGCTGACTTCTTGGTTTTCGTTATCGGAAGCCGATATAATCAAGCCATAAGCCCACGGTATGACCCGCGGCCCCTCCGAAACAAGTCGGTCTGATCCGCGGAAAACGAGGTTGCGTTCATATGATGCAAGCAATTCCCGCCGAACAGCCCAGCGAGAAAATCGGTCCGGCGCGCATCTTTTGGATTTTTCTCAAACTTGGATGCACCTCCTTCGGAGGACCGATAGCGCACATAGGTTACTTTCGCAGCGAATTCGTCGAGAAGCGCAAGTGGCTGGACGATAGCGCCTACACGGACCTGGTGGCGCTGTGCAATTTCCTGCCGGGGCCGGCAAGCAGCCAGATCGGAATCGCCCTGGGCACGCTCAAGGCAGGAATTCCCGGGGGCTTCGCCGCCTGGCTGGGATTCACCATGCCCTCGGCTCTGGCGTTGCTGCTCTTCGCCTACGGCTTCACCGCCTTTGGAGTTTCGGCTGACGCCGCCTGGATTCACGGCCTAAAAATCGTCGCAGTCGCCGTGGTCGCACAAGCTGTCTGGGGCATGGGAAAGACGCTGTGTCCGGACCGCTTGCGCGCGACGCTCGCCATCGCGGCTACTCTTATCGTGTTCGCATGGCCTTCCGAGTGGGGTCAGATACTTGCAATCGTCCTCGGCGCACTGGTGGGCTTGCGCTACCTGCCGCCCGTGGTGCTGCATCAACCTGAAAATACGCGCTTCATGGTGTCGAAAGCAGCTGCCGTCGCCGCCTGGGTATTTTTCTTAGGGCTGTTGTTCGCGCTTCCCACACTGGCGCACCTGACCGGAAGCCAGGCACTCGCAACGTTTGATAGTTTCTATCGGACCGGATCATTGGTATTCGGAGGCGGGCACGTGGTGTTGCCGCTTCTGCGAAACGAGGTCGTCCTGTCGGGCTGGGTCGACGATAGCCTGTTCTTGGCGGGTTATGGCGCTGCGCAAGCGGTTCCCGGGCCGCTGTTCACTTTCGCCGCCTATCTCGGCAGCGTCCTGTCGGTTACCCCTAATGGATTCCTCGGCGGACTATTCTGCCTCGTCGCTATTTTTCTTCCGGCGTTCCTCCTGATCATCGGGGCACTCCCGTTTTGGGATGTTCTGCGACAGAAGACGCATGTGCAATCGGCGTTGCGTGGCGTAAGCGCGACCGTAGTCGGCTTGCTATTGGCCGCCCTCTACGATCCTGTATGGACCAGCTCCATCAAGTCGACGAGCGACATGGCTTTGGCTCTGATTTCGTTCGGGCTGCTGATGTTCTGGAAATGGCAACCGCTCTATGTGGTATTCCTTGCGGGCGTTGGCGGAGCGGTGAAGGTATTGCTGTAGACAGCAACGTTTGAACACGTTAGCCCAACGGGGTCGTGATCATCATAGAAGTGAACGCCGGCGTCGATAGACCTGTTTGACGCGATAAGCAAAACAAGAGCCGTAGGTTAGGCCGACAAACTGCAGGTCGTGGCGAGCTAGGCAATGGCGGCTCCACTCCAGATAGCCGACCTACAAATCCTCAAAGGCCGAACGGCCCCTGTGGGTCGGTTTCGCCCACTGACCAATTTGATCTCGACGCCGTAAAGCGGTCGCCCAAAATGCGAAGCGGCCCCGCAGGGCCGCATCATCTGCAGCAGTTAGTTCGCGCTATTTCCTCACGGCCTTCATGCCGAGGTAGGCGA
>JAPLRD010000449.1 GCA_026399375.1 Pseudomonadota bacterium | reverse complement strand
GTCGCCGACCTAATCGGCGACGTGCGGCACGTGGCGGTCGGCAACGCCTCGCCGATTCCGGCGACCGCGTCGCTGCTGGCCCGCGCGCGCGGCAACGGGCGGCCCTACGTGTCGCTGCTAGGCAGCCAGAAGCACACGTTCTGGACCGACGGCGGCCGCGAGCTGTTCGACTGCGCCGGGGTGAGCAGGCCGTTGTTGTCCATCACCTCGACGCGGGCGTGGTCGAGGCCCGACACCGCCCCGGCGGTGAGGTGGATGATGCCGTTGGTGGAGCCGCCGATGGCGAGCAGCACGCGCAGCGCATTCTCGAAGGCGTCGGCGGTCATGATGCGCGCCGGCGTGAGTTGCGAAACGGCCATCTCGACGGCGACGGCGCCGCTCCTCTCGGCGATGCGGATGCGGTCGGCGGTGACCGCGGGGGGGGATGCGCCGCCCGGCAGCATCATGCCCAGGCCTTCTGTCACGCAAGCCATGGTGCTTGCCGTGCCCATCACCGAACAAAAGCCTACGCTCGCCACCAGCTGGTTGTTCACCCGCGCCACTTCGTCGGCGTCGATCTCCTGCGCGCGAAAGCGCGCCCAGTAGCGGCGGCAGTCGGTGCAGGCGCCGACGCGCCCGCCTTCATGCGAGCCGGTCAGCATCGCGCCGCTCACGAGCCCGATCGCCGGCAGGCCCGCGGAGGCCGCGCCCATCAGCAGCGCCGGCATCGTCTTGTCGCAACCGCCGATCAGTACCACCGCGTCCATAGGCTGGGCGCGGATCATCTCCTCCACGTCCATCGACATCAGATTGCGCAGGAACATCGAGGTGGGGGAGGCGAAGCTCTCGTGGATCGAGATGACGGGGAAATCCATGGGCAGGCCGCCGGCGAGCATCACGCCGCGCTTGACTGCTTCTATCAGTTGCGCGCTGTTGCCGTGGCAGGGGTTGAAGGCGCTGCCGGTGTCGACGATGCCGACGATGCGCCGGTCGAGCGCGTCATCGGTGTAGCCGGCGCCCTTGATGAAGGCTTTGCGCAGAAACATCGAGAAGCCGCTGTCGCCGTAGGTGGTGAGTCCCTTGTGCAGTCCGCTTGGTTTTTCGCTCATGGCCTGGCCTCCGTCGGGTTGCGCAGCGCAGCCCCGCTTGCAAGTTGATAGGATTATTGATAATCTTGGCGGCAGTTTAAGCGATAAATTAATGAAAGACAAGATGATGGCAGCGACGGTGGCAAGTACCGTGGAAACGCCGCAGAACGCGAATTCGTCCGAGCGCGCGAGGCGCAAGCGCGCGGCCGATTCGCAGCCGGTGCAGGACATCGTGCGCCGCATCGAGGAGGATATCGTTTTCCGCGTGTATCACCCGCGCGAACGCCTGGTCGAAGACGAGCTGATGCAGCGCTTCGAGGCCAAGCGGCACATCGTGCGCCAGGCGCTGCTCGAACTCGAGCGCGACGGTTTGGTGCTGCGCAAACCGAACAGCGGCGCGCAGGTGCGCGCCCTCACCGCGAAAGATGCGACCGAACTCTACGCGGTGCGCGAGATCCTGGAAACCAACTGCGTCAAGCTGATTCCCCTGCCGGTGGAGACGCACCTGCTCGCCCCGATCGAGAAGATTCAGCGCGAGCACGCCGCCGCGATCAAGAAGAACG
>JAPLRD010000333.1 GCA_026399375.1 Pseudomonadota bacterium | reverse complement strand
TATTCGAATAAGGCACGAAGTGCGCGGGGCGGGGACGGAACGGTTTCATCCCTTCGCGATTCGGGCATAACCAGGAAATAAAATGCAAAGCACGAAAATCAGAATTCGCCTAAAGGCTTTCGACTACCGCCTGATCGATCAGTCGGCGCTGGAGATCGTCGAGACGGCGAAGCGCACCGGCGCCGTGGTCAAGGGCCCCGTTCCTTTGCCCACCCGCATAGAGCGCTTCGACGTGCTGCGCTCCCCGCACGTGAACAAGACCTCACGCGACCAGTTCGAGATTCGCACCCACCTGCGCCTGATGGACATCATCGACCCGACGGACAAGACTGTCGATGCGCTGATGAAGCTGGACTTGCCGGCCGGAGTGGACGTAGAAATCAAGCTGTAAAGCAGTACCGCGCGCACCGACAAAAACCACGGGCGCGAATTGATGATTGCCGGCCAATTGTAGTCGGCGCCTTTTAACGAAGGGAAAGAAGATGAGCTTAGGATTAGTCGGTCGCAAGGTCGGCATGACCCGCGTTTTCACCGATGACGGAGACTCCGTCCCGGTGACCGTAGTGGACGTGTCCGATAACCGCGTGACTCAGATAAAGACCGCACAGACCGACGGTTATGTCGCCGTACAGGTCGCTTTCGGCAAGCGCCGTCCCTCGCGTGTGACCAAGTCCGCAGCCGGGCATTTCGCCAAGGCGGCGGTCGAGGCGGGGCAAACGCTGAAGGAATTTCGCGTCACTGAAGAGCAGCTTGCCGGCCTGAAACTGGGTGGCAAGGTGGGTGTCGACCTGTTTCAGGTCGGCCAGATGGTGGATGTGACCGGAACCTCGCTCGGCAAGGGTTTTGCCGGCGCGATCAAGCGCCACCATTTTTCCTCCCAACGCGTTCGCACAACGTGCCCGGTTCTATCGGTATGGCGCAGGATCCCGGTCGCGTGTTTCCGGGCAAGCGCATGGCGGGCCAACTCGGCAATGTCACCCGCACCACACAGTGCCTGGAGATCGTGCGCATCGATGCCGAGCGACAACTGCTGCTGATCAAGGGTTCCGTCCCTGGCAGCAAGGGTGGCGATCTGCTGGTTCATCCTGCCACCAAGGCACGCGTGAAAAAGGTCGTTGCCGCGCCGGCCAAGGGAGGTAAGAAATAATGGAACTGAAACTGATCGACGCCAAAGGCCAGTCGGACTCGACCATGGCTGCATCCGACGCCTTGTTCGCCCGCGACTACAACGAGCCCCTGATTCATCAGGTGGTGACCGCGTATCAGGCCAATGCGCGCCAGGGAACGCGCGCGCAGAAAGGCCGTGCCGAAATCGCCAAGTCCACACGCAAACCGTGGCGCCAAAAAGGAACCGGCCGCGCCCGCGCGGGTATGGCTTCCAGCCCCCTGTGGCGCGGAGGCGGCAGGATTTTCCCGTCTAGCCCGGACGAGAATTTCACGCAAAAGCTGAACAAGAAAATGTACCGCGCAGGCGTTGCTTCTATCCTGTCGCAGCTGGCGCGCGAAGACCGGTTGAAGGTGGTCGAGAGCTTCATCGTCGACGCGCCGAAGACCAAGCTGTTCCTGCAGAAGGTGAAGGACATGGGCGTTTCCGATTCGCTTCTGCTCATTACCGACGAGCTCGACGACAATCTGATCCTGTCTTCCAGAAATCTGCCCAATGTGCTGGTCCTGGAAGTGGCAGAAGCCGATCCGGTCTCGCTTATTCGCTACAAGAATGTGATTCTGACCCGCAAAGCGGTCGGCAAATTCGAGGAGATGCTTGGATGAACGCTACACAAGCAACCAAGGCACCGGCCAAGACTGCCGTCAAGAACCAGGAGCGCCTGATGCAGGTGCTGCTCGCCCCGCAGGTGTCCGAGAAGAGCACTTTCGTCGCTGAGAAAAACGAGCAAGTCGTATTCCGCGTGGTCAGCAATGCGACCAAGCCAGAGATCAAGGCTGCGGTCGAACTGCTGTTCAAGGTGGAAGTCGAGAGCGTTCAGGTCGCCAACGTCAAGGGCAAGCAGAAGCGCTTTGGCAAGTTGACCGGCCGGCGCAAGG
>JAPLRD010000047.1 GCA_026399375.1 Pseudomonadota bacterium | reverse complement strand
GCCACGACCATACGGTGATCTGCGGCCACTGGTCCGCGCTGGGCTTGAAGCTGCGGCCGGATCTGCTTGCGCTCGATAGCGGGTGCGTCTGGGGTGGCAGCTTGAGCGCGGTGCGTTTGGAGGACAGATCGCTGTTCCAGATTCCCTGCGAACAGTGCCAGGTGCCCGACGCATAGCCGGCCTGGAGTTAGCAAGCAAAAGAGAAGAGAGTGGGCGACTGCATATTTTGCAGGATCATTGAAGGAACAATTCCTTCAACCAGGGTACATGAAGACGAACTGACGCTCGCTTTCATGGACATCGGCCAGGTCAATCCAGGTCACGTATTGGTCACGACAAGAACGCACGTTGAGAACATTTTTGGATTGGATAACAGACTCGCTGCGGCCGTATTTCAGACTACCACACGGATGGCGCGCGCGATTGAAAGTGTGTACTCACCTGATGGAGTAAGCCTGTACCAGGCGAACGGCGTAGCCGCAGGCCAAACCGTATTTCACTTTCATCTTCATCTCGTGCCACGGTATGACGGGGACGGGATGCAACTCACCTGGCCGGCGAAGAACCCGCCACGCGAACAGCTAGAAACCGAAGCGGCAAGAATCCGCGCCGCGCTGCCCGAATGCTGATCCTGGGTTGCTGAGGCGGCTGGGAAAAGCTAGTGCGTAACGCGCGTGCCGCCGCTACCCGATAGCAGGCGGACTCGCTCGCCCGGCCGGAACGCTTCGTCTGCTTCCTGGGTTATGGCGCGCAATTCGCCGTTATCGAGCTTGACCGTTATCTCCAGGCCCTGCGTCTTGCTCGTCCCCTGCTCTATCGCATTGCCGGCCACACCGCCTGCGACCGCACCGAGAATGGTGCCGATGGCGCTGCCCCTGCTGCCGCCGCCGATATTGCTCCCTGCTACGCCGCCAATCGCGCCCCCGGCAAGTGTGCCTACGCCGCTCTTGGAGCCCTCGATGGTGACCTGGCGCACACTTTCGACCACGCCCATGCGCACCGTCTGCTCCCCTCGCGTCTGGGCGCCGGAATAGACGCTGCCCGAACTGGTGCTGGCGCAACCGCTGACCAGGGCGGATGTCAGCAATGTGCCTGCAATTAGGAGCTTCGCCAAAATCTTCATCACTTGTCCCTTTACACTAACTGCGCATTGAAATGCCGGCGGTAAAGCGCCTCAATTTCGCTGCGCGTCGCTTGATGGTTTTGCCCGCCGCGGGCGCCGATCTTGAGTGCGCCCATGAGCGATGCAAGCTGCCCGGTCGCGCGCCAATCCATGCCTTTGGCGATACCGTAGAGCAAGCCCGCCCGAAACGCGTCGCCGCACCCGGTCGGATCGACTATATTGTCGGCTTTAACGCACGGTATTTCCATGCGTTGACCTTCCGTATGGATCTCGGAGCCGTCGCTGCCGTGGGTAACGATCAGCGCCTCCACTCGTTTGGCCAGCTCCGCCAGCGATTCTCCGGTCCGCTCTTCCAGCATCTTGCCTTCGTAAGAGTTGACCGCGACATAGCGGGCCATGCGCACGAAATCGAGCAATTCGGGACCGGAAAACATCGGCAAGCCTTGGCCCGGATCGAATACGAAGGGAATTTTTAGCGCGTGCAACTCGCGCGCGTGTTGTAGCATGCCTTCACGACCGTCGGGGGAAACGATGGCAAGGCTTACGTCCGCAGCCTCGGCCACATGATTGAGGTGCGAGTGACCCATGGCACCGGGGTGAAAGGCCGTGATCTGATTGTCGTCCAGATCGGTGGTGATGAAAGCCTGCGCGGTATAGGTACTGGCGATCTCGCGCACATGCGTGCGCGCGATGCCGAACCCATCCAACCGTTTGTAATAGGAGTCCGCATCTTCGCCGACCGTAGCCATGATCAGCGGTTCGCCACCGAGCATTTGCAGGTTATAGGCGATATTGGCGGCGCAGCCACCGAATTCGCGGCGCAAGGCCGGCACCAGGAAGGCGACGTTGAGCATGTGAATCTGGTCAGGCAGAATGTGTTCGCGAAAACGCCCTTCGAACACCATGATATTGTCGTAGGCGATCGAGCCCAGCAGCAGGATGCGCATAGTCTTGGATTCCGTTGTCGTGAGCCGCGTGAAGAAGGGAAGTAATAGAGGCGGTCGCGGCGAATACCGTCTCCTGCGGGGAATTCAGAGCGGCAAGAAGAACGCGCCGCCCGGCTAGGGCTTACTTCCGCTGGCGCAGTCTGCGTATGGCGGCAATCTGCGCCGCAGCTTCTGCTAGCTCGGCCACTGCCTTGGCGTATTCCAACTTGCCCGTCCGGTCCTGCAGATTTTCTTTGGCGCGTCTTTGCGCGTCCAGCGCCTTCGCTTCGTCCAGGTCGTGGCCGCGGATCGCGGTATCGGCGAGCACGGTGACCAGATTGGGCTGCACTTCGAGAATTCCGCCCGCGACGAAAATCAACTCTTCCTCGCCGCCGTTCTCCGGTTTGATGCGCACCGTGCCCGGCCTGATGCGGGTGATCAAGGGCGTGTGCTTGGGGAAGATTCCCAGCTCGCCCTCTTCTCCCGGTAGCACCACGAACTCGGCCTCACCGGAGTAGATAGCCTCTTCGGCACTGACGACGTCCACGTGAATTGTATGAGCCATGTGACTTCGAACCTCTTTTTTCCCGACGCCGGACTAGCCCGCGATCATCTCTGCTTATTGCAGGGTCTTCGCTTTTTCTACCGCTTCCTCGATGGCGCCTACCATGTAGAAGGCCTGCTCGGGGAGACTATCGTAGTCGCCGTTGACGATGCCCTTGAAACCTTTGATGGTTTCTTTCAACGGGACGTATTTGCCTTCCTGGCCGGTAAAATTCTTGGCCACGTCAAACGGCTGCGACAGGAAGCGCTGGATCTTGCGTGCGCGCGCCACTGCCAGCTTATCTTCCGGGGAGAGTTCGTCCATGCCCAGAATGGCGATAATGTCGCGCAACTCTTTGTAGCGCTGCAAGGTCTGCTGTACTGCGCGCGCAGTGTTGTAGTGCTCTTCACCTACAACGTGCGGGTCCATTTGGCGCGAGGTCGAATCCAGCGGATCCACCGCAGGATAGATGCCGAGCGAAGCGATATCGCGCGACAGCACCACGGTCGAATCAAGGTGGCCGAAGGTGGTCGCAGGCGACGGGTCGGTCAAGTCATCGGCAGGCACGTACACGGCCTGGATCGAGGTGATCGAGCCGGTCTTGGTGGAGGTGATGCGTTCCTGCAGCCGGCCCATTTCCTCGGCCAGCGTCGGCTGGTAGCCCACGGCGGATGGCATGCGGCCCAACAGCGCCGACACCTCGGTTCCTGCCAGAGTAAAGCGGTAGATGTTATCGACGAAAAACAGCACGTCGCGGCCTTCGTCGCGGAAATACTCGGCCATAGTGAGGCCGGTCAGCGCCACGCGCAGGCGGTTGCCGGGCGGCTCGTTCATCTGGCCGTAGACCAGGGCCACTTTGTCGAGAACCCCGCCGTCCTTCATTTCGTGATAGAAGTCGTTGCCCTCGCGCGTGCGCTCTCCCACGCCTGCAAAAACCGACAGGCCGCTGTGCTTCTTCGCGATGTTGTTGATCAGTTCCATCATGTTCACGGTCTTGCCCACGCCGGCGCCGCCGAACAGGCCGACCTTGCCGCCTTTGGCGAAGGGGCATACCAGGTCGATCACCTTGATGCCGGTCTCGAGCAATTCCTGGCTGGGCGAGAGTTCGTCGTATTTCGGCGCCATGCGGTGGATCGAAGCGACTTTCTCGGCGCCTATCGGCCCCGCTTCGTCGATCGGCCGACCGAGCACGTCCATGATGCGCCCGAGCGTGGCCTTGCCCACCGGCACCATGATCGGGGCTTCGGTGTTGTAGACCATGTTGCCTCGACGCAGGCCGTCGGACGAGCCCAGCGCAATCGTGCGCACCACACCGTCGCCCAGCTGCTGCTGCACTTCCAGCGTCAAGTCGGTGCCGATCATTTTCAAGGCGTCGTACACCTTGGGCATGGCATTGCGTGGGAATTCCACGTCGACCACAGCGCCGATGCACTGGACGATTTTGCCTTCGGCTTGAGT
>JAPLRD010000352.1:467-2668 GCA_026399375.1 Pseudomonadota bacterium | reverse complement strand
ACCGATTGGCGGCGTCGGAGGCGTCACCCCGGAGCAGTTCCGAAAGGCTATCCTGAATGGACTCTGCGCGCGGAACGCCGGGCAGAGAATAAGAGTCCAGTCGGTAAGCCAGCGGGGCATAACGTTTCTGAAACTCAGGAAAATGCTTTATGACGCACTTGCTGACTTCCTCTTCCAACGGCAGAACCTCGTCGCCGGTGAGTTCGAGCAAACGATCACGGGCTCGCATTACCGCTTCCGCGGGCGGAGCGTTGTCGCGCAATGCGACACCGATACTATTGAAGCCATTGGTGTTTCGCAGGCTGGACACAGCGGTCTCGCCACGGACCGTGACGTCCTCGCCGGCAACACGCAGTTTAACGAGACCTCCGACCAGCATGGCGGCGGTAATGTAGCGAGTGGTGTCCTTTGTCCAGCCATAGGGGGCGGCATAAAAGTCGTCGAGCAGCCGGCGCCCCTCCACTTGGCCCTGCTGTTGCAGATGGTTCGTGATAGAGACAATCGCCTTGTGATTGCGATCCACCGCGCCGCCCTTCACCAGTCCCAGGGGATCATCCTGTGATGCGATCTTGTCCAGGCGGTCGGTCTTGAGAAGCCGTTCGGCCGTCCCGCTATCTGTCTGGTGAGCAGCTTCAGCGTATTTATGGAAAACCTCCTCGGCGACGCCGGCAAGATACACGGTGAGAGCCTTGGTTATCTCTTTGCCTGATTCCGCCACCGCCACGGGGCGCCCACTGAAAACGAAAGAGCCGGTGCTGAGGCCTTTCTCGATCCGCGCGGCAAGGTCACGCGTCAGAGAGTCGGCGCGTTGCTCTTGGGCCCGCAGGTATTCCTCGACTTCCTTGTCGGTTGCCTTGTTGCGGTGCAGTTTATAAATTTCCCGACAGCGGTATATTTCGGTCAGTAGGCTATCGATTTCATCATCATCGTGGCCGATCAGATAGATGGTGTCGGCTGAGGATTTGTGACGCGATTCCTCAACGGCTTTGTCCCGCGTTTTGGCGTACTCTTTGCCCCCGGCGAATTCAATCACGGTCTGCACGGGTTCTTTGTCTCCGGACAGGGAGACAGGCATGCCGCTGCCGGCGATCTTGATGCCGGTGCCGACATAGCGTGTACCGTGCAGTTTGACGGACGGCGTCGGCGAAAAGAGATCACGCTGAAGCGCAGATTGCCGTCCACTTCGTTCAACGGGACCGCTTCGTCAGAAAGCAGTTCATCGACGACCTTGTTTACAGCTTCCGCCCGTGAGGCAGCGTTGACGGCCGTATGCATCATCGCGGCGACATTGGCGCGGCTTACCGGAAAATCTTCGAGAATCTGGAGGACCGCAATAGACTTGGCGGTATCGGACTGAAGGGAAGCCGGCCCAAATATCTTCTCCACCTTATCGACGCCCGCGATGATATGCGGAAAGGGTTTCTCAATGTCGGCTCGCAGGGTGTCATAAAAAAGAACGGTGGTCGCGAGCGCGCCTGCCTGTTCGTCGGCAAACAACGGTTCTTTCTGTCGGCCTGCGGGGTGCTCCACTAGAACATCCTGGATGACCTTGATGGCTGACCGCAGTCCCACGCCCCCACGGGATTTGGCCAGACGTCCAAGCAGACGCAGTAAGATTTCGAAATGGTGTGGCAGGAATGGGTAGTACTTGAGAAATGAGTCTCGATCGAGGTCGGACTTGTAGTACTTGGTATTCTCCAATTTGACGGCATGACGCAACTGCGGGCCTGAGGCATCGAACATCGCCCCTAGGGTTTCGGCACCAACCTTGGACTTCCCCAGCAAGCGGCTGTAGCAGATCTCTTTGATGTCACTCGCCTGCAGATCGACGCGAATGGGAAAACGGTCCTTCAATTGGCCCAGATGCTGGGTGTTGACAGCGGCGCGGGGGTCATCTTCGGTAAGCATCTGTTGGGCAGTGGCGATAAGCCACACTTTGCCGGCGCCGATGTTCTTTAGGTTTTTGGCGAGCCCGTCCAGATTTGTGATCAGTTCGCGACGTCCGGCAACATAGTTACCCACTTCATCGATGATCAGAATAACTTTGTCGGTGCGGGCCTTACGGGTGATCAATTCGAGCATGTGGCGGACGCGTTCATTCTCCGACATGAGCTCTTCCATTTTGATCTCGTTGAAGGTCTTGCTGTCCGGAAAGAAGTTGGGATAGAACTCAGGGGCGACCCGTGAAGCCAGAGCTTTGG
>JAPLRD010000352.1:0-436 GCA_026399375.1 Pseudomonadota bacterium | reverse complement strand
GTGGCGAGCGGCTGATTCTTCAGATCGTCCCAGGACATCCCGTTGGACATTTTCTCAACCGCTTTCTTGAAGGCATCAAGTTTCCCGTCCTTTTCCAGCATGGCTTCAAGGTAAGCGATCTTGGCATCCCGAGAATAGCCCGCCCATTGCATGACCTTGGCATACAGCACGGTCGAAATCTCAGCCAGCGTCGCGCCGGCAAGTTGTTCACCGGCGAGGTCGAGCATGACCACGGCGGCCTGATGCTTTTTCGCAACCGTCGCGAGACGCTGACGGACTGGAGTGGACTTTATCTGATTCTGGAGATGGTGCGCGAAAGCTTTGCCGTCGAGTTGTTTATGAGGGTCGAGGGCAAAACCCAAGTATTTGGTGAAAGAGCTCTTTCCGGATCCGTAGAAACCAGAGACCCATACCCCTATTTCAACATTGCCTGCAT
>JAPLRD010000130.1 GCA_026399375.1 Pseudomonadota bacterium | reverse complement strand
GCGGGCGAGCCATGGCAAAAGGCGGTGGCCGTGGTCGAGAGCATCGCCTTTTTGCTGCAGGCGAACATCGAGGAAATGGCAACGCACCTGCCTCCCGCAGCGCGCATCCGCGTCAGCGGCGGCGTGTCTCGCATCGACGGCCTGTGCCGCAGGCTCGCCGCCGTGAGCGGGTTGCCGGTGCACCGGCGCGACGATCCGGAGGCGACCGCGCGCGGCATCGGCTATCTGATCGCCGGACGGCCGGCATCTTGGAACACCGGCGCGGCGGAAGAAGTGTTCGCGCCCGAGGCGGATGCGGACGTGCGCCGGCGCTACGCGCGCTGGCGCGCGCTGATGGCCGAGGCGACCGGCGTCTGAGACCGGTCAGCCGCCGCCGCGCTTGGTGTAGAGATCGAAATAGGCCATGAATTCCGCGCGAGCGAGAGCACCGACGCGGCTAAAGCGAAACGAAACCGCCAGGACGGGTATCGATACCAGAGCGATTCTTCGCGGCGCCGCCTGCCGGAAGGATATCGTCACCGTTCCGTCGCCGAGCGCGATGACGGCCTGCTCCGGATCGAGTTTCACATCCGCGCAGCGTGTCGCGCCCGGCAGCCAGCGGACGAATTCTTCGCGCGTGCATCCCATCTCGCGCTGCAGGGTGAGTTCGCCGACATCTTCCGTCATGCGTCGCGACCCGGTTGCTTCACTGCGCTGCCTTGCCGCGCAGTCCCTCAGCCGCCCGCAATCGGCGGCCAGATCGCGAGCTCGTCGCCATCGCTTAGAGCGCGGGTCGTACGTTCCGTGGGTGGAATGAATACGCCGTTGAGCAGCACCAGGTGAACCAGTTTTGGCGGAAGCCTGAAGCGGTCGATCACGCTCTGCACCGTGTCGCCCTGCGGCAAATTCACGGGCAGTGCATTGCCGCTACGCCTCTCGCCGCCGAATTCGGACGGGAGGTGATCGGAGAGCATGGCGTAGAGCTTGAAGGTGATGCGCATGAACAGGCAGCGGCCCGTGGATGCCGCTACTTCGTCAACCCCCACGCCGACTGCGCCTGTGCGCAGGCGAGGTAGGCTTCCATCAGTGCGAGCGGATTCTGCATCAGGCGGTCTTTCCATGCGCCCAGCCTGACGCGGGACTGTATCAGACCGCGCAACACACCGACGTGCTCGGTCAGGCCGACGCTGTTGGCGCCGATGAGGACGTCGCCGTCGAACTCCAGGCGCAGATAGCGGCAGTTGCCTTCGTCGGAAAGCTCCGCATGGCCGCCGCCCTTCACGCCCTGCCACGCACCGAACGAGGCAGACACCAGGCCCAGCGTGTCGAGGACGTTGATTTGCGTGACGCCGCGCATAACCATCTTCTTTCCGGCCATGTTCATTCCGGCGCAGACCGCCTCGTCGGCGGCGTTGGGCTGGATGGCGCTGACGATGTGCTTGCCCGAGGCGAGATCCAGCGCCTCGGCGCAGTCGCCCGCCGCATAGACGCCCGCCACATTGGTCTGCAGGGTTTCGTCGGTCAGGACGCCGTGCGCGCACTGGATACCGGAGGACTGCAGAAACCCGACGTTGGGCTTGACGCCCGTGGCGGAAATGACCAGGTCTGCATCGACCGTCTGGCCGTTGCTCAATTTGACGCTGAGCGCCTTGCCCTTCTTCTGGATGGCTTCCACGCGGCTGGAGGTGTGCACCTTGACGCCTTTCTTTTCCACCCAGCGCTTGATCATGCCGCCCGCGCCTTCGCCCATCATGCGCGGCACCATGCGATCGCCCATTTCGACCACGGTGAGCGCGACGCCGCGGCTCGCCAGGGCCTCCATGATGATGCAGCCGATGAAGCCGGCACCCATTTGCAGCACCTTCGCGCCCGGCTTGGCCAGCGCCATGATCTTGCGCGCATCTGCCAAGGTCCAGCAGGGGTGCACGCCCGGCAGGTCCATGCCTTCGATCGGCGGGCTGGCCGGGCTGGACCCGGTGGCGATCAGCAGACGGTCGAAATTCATCGCCGTGCCGTCCTCGAACAGAACCGAGTGCTTCTTGGCGTCCACCGATTTGGCGCGGCCGGTGCGCAGCGCGATGTTCTGTCCTTTGAAATGGTCCTTGCCCTTGCGCAGATGCGTGCCCTCTTCGGCTATGCTGCCCGAGAGCAGATAGGGTATGGCCATGCGCGAATACGGCGGCTCCGGTTCGTCGCCGACCAGGGTGATTTCATCTTTCGGCGCGTGCTTGCGTATGGTTTCGGCCGCGATCACGCCGGCGGGCCCGTTGCCCAGGATCAGATGTTTCATGCTTTACATCTCCAAGTAAAAAGGGCGGTTCCGCTGGAACCGCCCGTGCCTATTGAAACTGCGCCTTCCGTCAGAGTCCCAAGCGCGTCTTGGTTTCCTTCGTCGGACGGCCTTCCTTGTCCCAGCCGCGCGCCTTGTAGTATTCCGGCAGCATCTTGTCCAGTCCGCTGACCAGTCCCTTGGCCGGGCCGGTCTTCGCCGCCTCGGTCATCAGCCGCTTGGGCAGGGAATCGTCCTTGTTGGTGAAGCCGGCGCGGTTGTTGAATTCGCGTTCCATGTTCCACACGCGCTCGCCGATCTTGCCCAGTTCCTCCAGCGTGAACTCTTCCGTACACGCGGCGGCGAGTTGCGGCGCCAGGTCGGCCAGTGTCCAGGCGAAGGTGGTGAAGATGCAAACGCCCGCGGAATCGAACGCCGCGGTCGCGTCCTGAAACGCCTTGACCAGGTCGGCCTTGCCCTCGGTCACCAGGGGATCGGTCTTGACCGGAATGCCGAACACTTCGGATGCGACGGTGTAGCCGCGCAGGTGGCAGGCGCCGCGGTTCGCCGTGGCGTAGGCGAGGCCCATGCCCTGGATACCGCGCGAGTCGTAGGCCGGGAATTCCTGGCCCTTGACGCTCATCGACAGGTCGGGGTGACCGTACTTGGCGGTGAGGCGCTTGGAACCTTGCGCGATCTCCTTGCCGAAGCCCTCGCCCTTGACGGTGATTTCAACAAAATGAGTCAGCGCTTCGGCGGAGCCGAACTTGGCGTCGATGCCCAGTTGTTCCTTGGTCAGCACGCCCATGTCGTAGAGTTCCATCACGGCGCCTATGGTGGCGCCGAAGGAAATCGGGTCCATGCCCTGCTCATTGCAGATGAAATTGGTGTAAGTCAGCGCGTCGAGGTCGTTGACGCCGTTGGCCGCGCCCAGCGCCCACGCGGCCTCGTATTCCAGGCCGCCGGACGCGCCGAAATACTGTGGCTTGTTGGCTATCGTGAAATGCTTTTCGTCGATCTTGGAAATTCGCCCGCAGGCGATGGTGCAGCCGAAGCAGGCCTGGTTTCACGTTCATCAGCACCTGGGTGCCGTAGGTGGGCAGCCCCTGGCCGGTGACGGCGTTGTCGTGCAGCACTTTCTTCGCCGCGACGGTCGCCTGCATGAAGGCCTTGAAATCGCGGATGTTGCCGACGCCCTTGGTGCCGCGCACGGCGATCGCCTTCAGGTTCTTGCTGCCCATCACCGTGCCGACACCGGAGCGCCCGGCGGCGCGATGCAGGTCGTTGACCACGGCGGCGTAGAGGCAGCCGGTTTCACCGGCGCGTCCGATGCTGGAGACGCGCATCTGCGGTTCCTGGTGCTTGGCCTTGATTGCCGGCTCGGTCTCCCACACCGACTTGCCCCAGATGAAGGCGGCGTCGTGCAACTCCGCCTTGTCGTCTTCGATCACGAGGTACACCGGTTTCTTCGACTTGCCTTCGAAAATGATCATGTCCCAGCCGGCCATTTTCAGCTCTGCGCCCCAGTAGCCGCCGGAGTTGGAGCAGGCGATTGCGCCCGTGAGCGCGCCCTTGGTGATCACCGAATAGCGGCCGCCGGTGGACGCCATGGTTCCGGTGAGCGGGCCCGTGGCCCAGATGATCTTGTTGTCCGCGGAAAGCGGATCGACCTTGGCGTCGACTTCCTCGACGAAATATTTTGTGGCGAGACCGCGCTGGCCGATGTAATCACGCGCCCATTTCATGTTGAGCGGTTCGGACTTGCAGGTGCCTGCGGTGAGGTTGACGCGTAGTATTTTTCCAGCCCATGCCATGATCGTTCTCCTTAAGCAGAAGCTTGGTTATCGAGTTTGCCGGCCCACTGTTTCATGCGCTCCAGGCCGGTCCAGTCCGCGTCGACGTATGTGATCGCGCCGGTTGGGCAGGCCGTGGCGCAGGCGGGGTCGCCGCCGCAGAGATCGCACTTCTGCACCTTGCCCGTATCCTGAACGTAGTTGACGGTGCCGAAGGGGCAGGCGATGGTGCACACCTTGCAGCCGACGCAGACGTCTTCGACCACGACCTTGGCGCCGGTGAGGGCGTCGAGCTTGATCGCTTCGACCGGGCACGCGTGCAGGCACCAGGCTTCGGCGCACTGGGTGCAGGTGTAGGGCACTTTTCTGCCGGCCTCATGGAAATCGAACACCTTGATGCGCGACTTGGACGGATTGAACGTCCCGTAATTCTCGTAACTGCAGGCCATCTCGCACTGCAAGCATCCCGTGCACTTGTCGGGATTGATGTGTAGTGACTTCTGCATTGCTCGTCTCCTTTGAAGCTATGGACAACTCGAATTTGGACGACTGCGTTCGCTCGCCGCCACGATGTCACGATTCGCCGCATGCATATGCACGAGTATTCGCATTTAAATATGCATTCGCCTTCATATTAAATAAAAATGCCTGGCAACGGTAGCAAATCCCGTCCGATTAGAAGAAATATTTCGGTTATTCGATGTTGCAGCGCGGCAAGAGCCGCGCTGCAATCAGTCGAGCGTGATCCCCGCCTGCTTGACGATGCCGCGCCAGCGCGCGATGTCGTTCCTGTAATACTCGCCGAACTTGTCCGTGCCGAGCGAGAAAATCTGCACGCCGGCGCCGGCCATGCGCTCCTTCATCTCGGGCGTCTCCAGGGTCTGCGCCACGTCGGCCGCGATCTTGTCGATCACGGCCCTGGGCGTGCCGGCGGGAACGAATACGCCCTGCCACAGCACCATGTCGTAATCGGGGACGCCGGATTCGGCCATGGTGGGCGTGTCAGGCGTGCCCGGGAAATGCTGCCTGCCGGTGACGGCCAGCGCGCGCACCTTGCCGGATTTCGCCAGCGGCAGCCCGACCGGCATGCCGGCGAAGTAGTAGTCGATCTGTCCGCCCAGGAGGTCGTTGGCGGCGAGCGAGCCGCCGCGATAGGGTACGTGCGTGGCGGCCACGCTGGTCAACACCT